>CAZZWM010000120.1:0-12846 GCA_964657945.1 uncultured Steroidobacteraceae bacterium | reverse complement strand
GAAGGTGTCGCAGAATATGACCGGCGTATTGGCCAGCTGCATGTTGCATGACTGGCTCGTCACGGGAGCCACGGGCAAGGAACTGATGGCGGCCGAGTTTGCGCTTTCACCGGAAGCGTTCAGCGCGGAGACGACATAGAAGTAAGTCGTGCCATTGGCCACCGCAGTGTCGGTATAAGAGGTCGAGGTGGGAGCGCCAATTTGGGCGTATGGGCCGCCGCTCGCCGTGGCGCGTTTCACGTGATAGCTCGTCGCACCGTTGCTCGCCGCCCATGTGAGTGCCACCTGCGCATTTCCGGCGCTCGCCGTGAGCCCGGAGGGTGCCGCTGGAGCGCCGCTGGAAGTGTTCGTGGTGGGTGCAGCGGGAAGTGCCGTGACCGGCGCCGAATTTGCGCTTTCACCGGCGGCGTTCAGAGCCGACACCACGTAGTAGTAGGTGGTGCCGTTGGTCAGCGAATGGTCGGTGTAAGAGGCCGTGGTCGGAGCGCCGACTTGCGTGTACGGCCCGCCACTGGTGGTTGCGCGTTTCACGTGGTAGCTCGTCGCTCCGCTGCTCGCCGTCCAGGTCAAGCTGGCCTGCGCGTTACCGGCGCTCGCCGTGAGACCTATGGGTGCCGCCGGAGCGGTGGTGGAGGTGCCGCTGCTGGGCGCGGCGGGCGTCGCACTGGCTTGCGCCGAGTTCGCGCTTTCGCCGGCTGCGTTCACGGCCGAGACCACGTAGAAGTACATCGTGCCATTGGTGAGCGAGCCGTCGGTATAAGAGGCCGACGTTGGGGAGGCGATTTGCGTGTACGGTCCGTCGTTGGCGGTGGCGCGCTTCACGTTATAACCGGTCGCGCCGTCGCTCGTCGTCCAGGTCAAGCTGACCGTCGTATTACCGGCGGTCGCGGTGAGACCCGTCGGCGTCGCGGGAGCCGATGACGAGGTGGACGCCGGCGCGGATGTATCGTTACTGGGGGTCGAGTTGTTGATGGTCCCCGCACATGCGGCAAGCAGCGTCAGGCAGAGCGTCAGCATCCCGCTGCGAATGGTGATTTGTTGTTGGTGCCGTTCGAACATCTCTCATTCTCCACAAGACGGGGCGCTTGGAATTCTCCCGCAAAAACCGATCATACGTTGCACCCAGCACATCCCGAAAATGTCGCCAATCGCGCACATACAGCGCGAATACAAGCGTTTGCCGAGCTGTCGGTTCGCGGCACTTCCGCGATGAACTGTGATGCGAGTCGATCTTGCGTCGTACTTTTGGTGATAAAGTGTGCACTCAGTCTCGGTATCGTTATTCGTCGACAATCGATCGGCCGCCACGCCGAAACCTGGACGCAAGGGCGATACCTCAAAGGGTCATGAAAAACATAGTTTTAGTCAGCGGCAATCGGATCTCTCCGGCCGCGACCGGCGGTCAAGTTCATTCCCTCAGCATCGCGCGCGCCTTGGCTCGCAACGGACATTCGGTGCACATTTTTAGCACGGCCGGGCGTCGCGAGGACTATGAGATTGCAAATTTGCGGCGCGGATGGACGATGGTGGGCGACATCGAGCCAGGACTGAAAGAATCGACGCACCTGGGCCTGACGTTCGGCATAATGCAGGCGCTGGCCCGGCGCCTCGATTATCCCCGTGTGTGGCAGCACCATCTCCTATCGAGGGGCTTTATCCCTCGGCGTCTCAAACAGGCGTTGCAGCAGGCGGATATCGTCATGTCGGATCTGCCGTATTGTCCGCCCATTCCCGGCCCCTGGCGGGACAAGCCCTGGTATCTCATCAGTCATAATCTGGAATACAAACTGCTGGAGCAGGGCGGCGCGCGGCAGCGGCGCTTCGCGCGCTGGATGCGCGACATCGAAAGCGCCGCACCGCAGACCTACACCGACATTCTTGCCTGCGCGGAAGAGGATCGAGCATTTTTTCAAAGTCACGACACGCGGCGGCGCCTGCGGTTGCCGATCGTTCGCTGCGGCGTCGACCCGCAGTTGTATGCGGTCTCGCCGGATGTGCGTCATCGCATGCGCGCCGAGCTCGGCATGAGCGATGCCGAGCGGCTGCTCGTTTTCAGCGGCAGCGGCTTTGCGCCGAACGTCGAGGCCTTTCACGAGATTCGCGAGTTTTGCCGCGTTGAGGCCGAATTCCTGGCTCGCAGCCGCGTTTACATCCTGGTTGTCGGGTCGGTATCTTCCGAAGCCTATCGCGAGGGCGCCTTGATCGTGACAGGCCGCGTGTCCGATGTGGTTCCATACTTCGCGGCCGGCGATGCAGGCATCAACCTGGTGACGCGCGGATCAGGGTCGAACGTCAAGCTTTTCGAGTACTTGGCCGCAAGATTGCCAGTGATTTCCACGGTCTTTGGAGTACGGGGCACTGAATTGAAAACCTTCGAGGACTATCTGCCTTGTACTCGCCGCGACCTCAAGGAGATCATTGAGCGTTTCACGACCCATGACCGGGTATTCTGGCGCGCACACGCAGACAGGGTATGGAATAGACACAAACGCAGTTGCGATATTCAGGACCTCGTGAATGATGCGATATCCGTGTTGCCTGACTTTGGAACCTCGGTGCCCGTGCCAGTCGCGGCATCGTTGGCTTAGATAGCCGTGCGCAAGGTGTCCGGACCATTGCGTGCGGGAGTGGCGCCGCCACGAAATGCGAGCGCCGCAAATCGCCCCGCGACCAACCCGGTCGGCCGCGCGAGGAACGTGGCCGGAGGAGCGGGCCTTGGGCTGCTGATAGCCTTGCTATGGCTCATCATGTTTCGGAATCTGCCGGATAACTTCGGTCTGAACACGGTCGGCACGCCGATCGTGGACGCGGACACGATTCAAGATGTGAGCACCGGAAATACGGTGGATCGGATCATCAAGGTCTGTGTGATCCTGTTGAGCGCCTCGGTCATCGCCAGCCGGCGATCCATCGCAGGTTCCGTCCTGAAGAACGTCAATATCGGCGCGGCTGCGCTTCTGTTGCTTGCCCCGCTCAGCGCCTTGTGGTCCATCGGCAGCACCGACACGATACTGCGCTCCGTCACGCTCATGTCCTTGGTCTTGATCAGCTTTGCCATCTCGCTGGCTGGGTGGAATCCCCGGCGTTTCCAGCAAGTGGTGATCCCGCCCTTGATGTACATACTGATTGTTTCGCTGGTGCTCGGTCTGATATTCCCCGACAGAATCATCGAGATTGGCGACGATCTTTCCCTGAAGGATGCCTGGCACGGCATCACATTGACCAAGAACCAGTTTGGCATGACTGCCAGCATTGCGGTCATCATTTTCGCCAATCGGTTGCTCGGCCGGGAGGGGCGCGCCGGGTGGTCCATCGCGGGCGTCGTCGCGGCCTTTGCGTGCCTGATTTTCTCCCGAAGCAACACGTCGCTGTTTGCGACGATGGTGGCGGTGCTCGCCATGTTGCTCATGCTGCGAGTGCCCTTCATGAAGGCCCATGTCAAGTTTTTGGTGTTCGCCATTGCCGGCACCATCGTCCTTTACGAGTTGGTCATCCTGGACGTACTACCCGGGGCCCACACCTTGCTGGCGCCGGTGCGGGCACTGACCGGCAAAGACGCCACATTCTCAGCACGCACGACCATCTGGGAGATCGTCAGAGACCATATCCAGTGGGCTCCGTATCTGGGCTCCGGCTACGGTGCCTACTGGGTAGGACCGCTGAAGACCTCGCCGTCCTATGTCTTTGTTTACAGGATGTATTTCTATCCGACGGAAGCGCACAACGGCTACCTGGACATCATCAATGACCTGGGATATCTGGGGCTGGTCTGCCTGCTGCTGTTCTTGATCACTTACATGCGCCAGGCGCTTCAATTGATGCGCAGCGACCGCAATCAGGCCGCGTTGTACTTTGGACTGCTGTTTCAGCAGATGGTCATGAATATGTCGGAAAGCGAATGGCTGGCGCGGGATACGACTTTTACCATCCTCATCATCGCCATCGTCTGCCTGTCTCGTGCACTTCGCGAAAGCCAGCTGCAGGGACTGTAGCGCCTGCCTTACGGTTCACGCTTGGTTCTGATCCACGTGTTGGGTTTCGCGTGAAAGCGCACGATCAACAGCTTCCACACCAAGAAGCCGGGCACTCGCAACAGGTCCCAAATTCCCACGATACCGATGCCGCTCAACATCCAGCCTCGGCAGACGTACGCGGCCAACGCGAACAGGTCAACGAAACCCACGATCAGCAGGTCCGGGCGAAACCCATCGGGATTCAAGGCAGCGATTGCGATGATGCCAATGACATTGATGGCCACATAGGACAGCGGCAGCACCAGCAGATCCAATGCCAGGTCCAGGCATACCGCGCTGCGACGAGCAATCGCGGCGCGAATCAACGCGGGCACCTTGCCGCGGATCAGTGCAATGCGGCCGCCTTCCCAACGTTGTCGCTGGCTGCGGGCAGCCTCTCCGCTGGTCACCATTTCTCCGTTGACGGCGGACTCGTCGCAGTAGGCCACGCGGTAGCCCGAGAGACCGAGCTCGATGCCGAATTCCACGTCTTCCGTCAACGAAAACGAGCGGTATGGCAGCTTGTCGAGCAGCCCATGGGTAACGCACCAGCCGTTGCCACGTATGCCGCAAGACAGGCCCAGGCGCTCGCGCGCTCGCGAGCGCACCTTGTGGATCGCTCCCAAAGCGATCGCCATGAGCCGCGTGCGCCAGGAATCCGCGGCATTCGATACGCCATAGTGCGCCTGCAACGCCACGGCTCCTCTTTCGATGCGCGCGGCAAAGGATTCCAGCAGATTCGCAGACACGACCGAGTCGGCGTCTACGACCGCAACCGCGTCGGCGATTCCTGCCGAACGGCTCCAGCTGAAAGCATGCGCCAGCGCGTATCCCTTGCCGCGTCGCGTCGGATCTTGGCGCTCGAGCACGGTGGCGCCGGCCTGGCGGGAGATGGAGGCGGTCGCGTCGCTGCAATTATCGGCAACGACAACGATGCGGTATCGCGTGCGGGGCCAATCGAGCTGCTGCAAACTGGAAATGGTCTCTCGTATACCCGCCGCTTCGTCATGCGCGGGAACAATGACATCGAATGACAGGTCTCGCGAGGAAGTCGGCGGCGACACGGGATTGGGGCGGCCGGAAAGAACGGTCAAAATCAGCAGATACGCGCACGCCGCCGTTGCGGGAAGCGCAAAGGCCAGCAGCGCTAGCAGGACGATGGAGTCGGCGAGATGCATCAGCGTCTCGTTTCAGAAGCTGTTGATGACCGCCCCGACGACCCGCGCTTGCGTGCCGGCCATGCGGCGAAGCATTTCCTTGATGTTCTTGTGCGGCGTCGCACCTGAACGACCGACGATGACCACTTGGTCCGCAAAAGAGGCGATGGC
This sequence comes from uncultured Steroidobacteraceae bacterium, assembly GCA_964657945.1. Taxonomy (GTDB): domain Bacteria; phylum Pseudomonadota; class Gammaproteobacteria; order Steroidobacterales; family Steroidobacteraceae; genus Bog-1198. Next base: position 7,505 of record CAZZWM010000120.1, on the reverse strand, counting down.
CAGCCCATCCGCATATTCGGTGATCGGCGGCGTATCGATGATGACCACGTTGAACTTCTTGCGCCAGTCCGTGAGTTGTCTTTGAAAGTGACCGTTCGTCAGCAGTTCCAGAGGATTAGGCACCGTCGGACCGGCGACCAGCACGGACATGTGGGGCAGATCTTGCACGGCCAGCAGTTGCGGAGCCGCGCCCGAGGCCAGTGCCTGGCCCAAACCGACGTTGTTTTCGGATTCAAACAGCGCATGGACCCGGGGACGCCGCAGGTCGGCGTCAACCAGGAGTGTGCGCTGGCCCAGCTGCGAAAACGCGACGGCAAGCTCCGCGCAAAGTTGCGTTCTGCCCTCGCCCTGACAGGGACTCAAAATGACCAGGGTCGAATTGCGGGTGCGCGAGGTGCCGTTGAGCAGCATCAGTTCCGTGCGCAATGCGCGAATCTGCTCGCTGTATTTGTTGTCGGCGTCATGTACCAGCGTCAGCGACGGTCCGGCTTTGACGGTCCGCACGTACCTGACCGGCAGGCCGTGATTGGTCGACATCCTGAAGATCGCCCCTTCGACGATGCCGTTGGGCGCCTTGGACGACAATAGTCGTGCCGCGCGGGCGGCGGCAGCGAGTTCTTCAGGCGTAATGACGCCCAGTTGCAGGGCGGCGTCGCCAAATGCAAGTCCCGTGTCCTGCATGGCCTTGTCTATCAGGAGCGCGCCCTGCGGCGTCAAACTGCCCATGGTGATCAATGCATCGCGCAGCCGGCTTGCCAGGCTGACCACATTGCCGTCGGTTGCGTCAGCGCTCATGAGGTGCGCACCAGGCCGGGAACGGCTTCAAGCTGGGCCAGGACCGCGATGCCGAAGTCCCTCTCCATGTCATCTCGGCACCTCAGACGCCTGGCCAGGAACAGTCCATGGCCCAAGGGCCACGCCAAACCGAGACCGAGCGCCATGCCGAGGGCTCCGATCATCAGGTTGCGCTTATTGGGCTTGCTCGATCGCAATGGCGGCACGGCGCGACTGACCACACTTACATTCGTGTGAGTTGCGACCGCCTGGAACATGATTTGATCGTAGCCGTCCAAGGCTTGCTTATATACGGATTTGGCCGATTCGAGTTCCAAAACCAGTTTGTCGCCTTCGGCCTGAGCCTGACGCAGCTGCAGAACCTTGGCTTCTTGTCGGGCCACCGCGTCAGCGTACTTGCGTTCCAGCTCCTTGGTCCGGGCCAACTCGGCCAGCGCACCGGCGTTAGTCGACCGGTTGCCGTTGGCAAGGGACTGCCGCGTCATGGCGATCTGCGCATTCAGTTCCCGCACCTTCGGATGCTGCGGACCGTAGGTCTGGGTCAATTGAGCCAGCTGAGCGAGCTGCGCATCGAGGGTGGCGGAACCGAGGGTGTCGTCGGCCGCGGGTTGGCCGGACAGTTTTGCTTCTTGAGAGCGCCTCAGGTTTTGGGTGTCGAGCAACTCCTTGTGCAGCGTGTCGAGGGTCTGCAGTTCTATTCCGGCCGTTCCGTCGCCGATGCCGTTCTCCTTGCGAAACTCCGTCACTTTGTCCTGGGCGATGGTGGCCTTCTCACGCAGTTCCGCCAGTTCCTCGCTGTACCGTTGCGCTCGTTCACCCGCCGGATCGTTGAACCGACGCCGATCCTGATCGACGTATACATCCGCCACGGCGTTGGCGATTTCGGAAGCGCGCGTGGCGGTCTTGGCAGAAACCGAAATGTACAGCAGCATGCCGCCCGTGCCCCTTTGCACTTGGATGGCACCGGCCAGGTTTCTTTGCACGGTCTCGCGAACGGCATCCTCGCTACCGACGATGCCCCCGGTGAACTCTTTATCCTCCATGAGATTCAGTTGTTTGATCACCGGCAGAAGGACGATGGGACTGGTCATCAGCTCGATCTGAGTCGACACGTAATTGCCGATCATTTCCGCCGGAAAGTCCCGTCCCGCCAGCGGATCCTTGACGTCCGAATTCACGATGAGCGTGGCCGTCGCGGTATAGGTCTTGGGAAGCAACTTGATCACCACCGCGCCCAGGGTCGCAACCACCACGGTGATCAGCACGGTTTGTTTCCAATAGGCACGCAGTATCGCGACCAGCTGCGCGATCGACACGCCCGGATTCGAATTCTGCTCAGGAATCGCAGCCAGATTCGGTTCTGGCATGGCGACGGTCACTGCGGTTCCGGTGGACTTTAGTCTGTTCAAAAAATGCTTTCCTTGACGCGAATGATGTCGTCGGCCTGGATGAGATCGCCAGGTTTCACATGAATGACCCGATACTGACCGTCCTTGCCCCGGCGCTTCAGTTCAATTCGGCGCTCGCTACCGCGGTCGGTGATTCCGCCGGCGCGCGCCAGTCCCTGTATCACGGTCATCCCTGATTCGATGGAATACCTGCCGGGCGTGGCCACCTCTCCCAACACCGAGAAGTGTTCGGCGCGAGGCACGACCAGCGAATCGCCGTCCAAAAACTTCAAGCCGAGCTGGCTGTCGGTGACGTCGGTGAGTTGAGAAAGTTTGACGGGGATGCGGCTGACATTGCCGCTGTCGTCGGTGCGCAACAAGTAACCGACATCCGAGGCCGTTTCTTTGGTTCCGCCGGCTTGGGCCAGCAAATCCACAATCGTCGTACGCGGCCCGATCGGGTAACGCCCCGACTGTCCCACTTCGCCCAGCACGGAAACAACCAGGGTGCGTGTCGCCGTGACCGTGACGGTGACGTGCGGATCGAGAAAGTACCCGCCATCCTTCAAAGCCTTGGCGACTCGCGCTCCCGCTTCCACCGGCGAAGTTCCGGCGACCGGTACGTTACCGACCAACGGCAGGCTGATCGTACCGTCATCGGCGACATACGCAGTTTCGACATCCGGTTGGCCGGACACTTGGACGCTGACCGAATCACCGAGGCTCAATTGGCTGACGTGCGGCGGCGCAACGGGCGGGGTCGGCACGGCCGAGCGGCACACCGCGCTCAGGGTGAGGGATAACCCGACGACGAACACACATGCTAAATGACGAAATTTTGTCATGAATCCTACATTCGACACCGACGATTGCGGCGCTGCCAAAGCGCAGATCGGCATCGCAAGATCAAGCGAATCTTACTGGAATGTCGCTTCATTGAGGAACCCTTTCCCGACGAGAAATTCTGTATTGGGAACCGCCGCCGTTCGCGCCGCCACAAATAGTGTCGCAGTTCACAGAATCGCGGCCGCTTTCTGCTGCAACAGCGCGAGCAAATGCTTTTTGGGGTATCTCGCCCGAGCTTCCGTGGCATCGACGCGCCGAGTCAGTCAACCATCGAACGCGGTTGGTGCGCAGCGATCGACTATTACTTTACCGTTACATTCCAATCATTTGAATTTATAACATAACTTGAAATCTGAGACTATGATCCTCGCCCATGCGCGCAGCGATGATGGATTATGCTTGATTCGCCGTTACGGGCAGACACAGGTTTGAATGACTACGGAACCCAACGGAAAGATCGAAGAATTGGAGAGCATCCGCGGGATTGCTGCGCTACTGGTCGTGCTGTTCCATATGCCGATCTGGAATGAGCGGCTGCACGACATTCGAGTGATCCAAAACGGCTACTACATGGTGGATCTGTTCTTCGTGCTCTCGGGTTTCGTGATGAATTTGAACTACGGTGATCGGCTGCATGACCTTCGCGATTTGACCCGGTTTCAATTCTTGAGATTGGGCCGCCTGTATCCGGTGCATCTGCTGTTTCTGTTGATCGCCGTACTGACCGCCGCTGCGAGCTGGCTTGCTGCCACGGCGTTTGGGTTGAACATCCCGAACGGATCGGCTTTCAAAGGCGCGACGTTTGCCTCGTTCACCGAGCAGCTGTTGCTCGTTCATTCATTGGGATTTTTCAAGATTGCACATCCGTTCAATCTGCCGAGTTGGTCCATCAGTGTGGAGTTCTACACCTATCTGGTCTTCGGTATCATGTGCCTGATCTCGCATTACGTGCTGCGACTCTCCGCCTTCGTTGTCATAGCGGGTGCCGCACTGGTGCAGCTGTCCGGCGCAGGCGGCAACCCCGGCAATTTCTCCGAGATTCTGCAATGCCTCGCCGGCTTTTTCTTGGGCTGTCTCGCGGCGTCGTTGGTCGCGCGGCGCTCGTACAGGTTGCCGCGAGGCAGTACATTGGTTGCGCTCGCGGCCATGACCCTGTTCTTGAGCATCAGGACGGATCCGCGGTTCGACATCGCCATATTTTTTCTGTCCGCCCTGCTCATCGTGGCGGTGGTATCGAGCGGGGACGACTTTGCGAAAGCAATTTTGCGGCACAAGTCACTGAGGTTTCTGGGGCTCGTCTCCTATTCGATCTACATGTCGCATACATTCACCTTGTGGGTTTGCAATCAGTTCGTTCGCGTGGCGTTGCGGCGGCCGGAAGCGCTGGTGGAGGGAATCAGCACGCCGCAGCTGTCGGTGTTCGGGGCGCTTGTCTGGCAGACAATGGCAGTCGCGGGTACGATTCTGTTGAGCGCATTGGTTTTCAAGTATGTCGAGGATCCCTGCAGACTGAGAAGCAAGCAGTTCGCCCGGCGTCATTGGACTGGACATCCCAGCGCGGTACGCGTCGCGGTCGTTCGCAACCTTGAGTAGGTTACGTCGCGATGACGCCCGCTGACGCCGCGCCGCGCCGCGGCGGCATGGCTCGGAACGTCCTGCACCTGGGTCTCGGTCAGGCGACGACGCTCATCGTCACCATACTGCTCAACGCCATGTTGGCCCGGACGCTGGGCCCCTACGATTTCGGACTGCTCTATCTGGTGATGCAAATTGCCACTTTTGCCTATGTCATCATCGAGTGGGGCCATGGTCCGTACATCATCCGCGAAACGGCCCGCCATCCGGAGCGATCCGGAGAGTTGACGGGCAGCGCGTTTGCGGTGCGATCCGCCTGCGCCCTGATCGCTTGCGCCATCGCGGCCGCTTCGACCTGGTTGCTGGGCTATGACCTGCGCACGCAGTTGCTGACCGGCGCGCTGATTGTGTTTTGGTTGCCGCAATACCTGGGGCTGTCCATCGGCTGGGTGTTCCGCGGTTACGAACGCATGGACCTCGACGCGCTGCTGAACGTTGTGCTCAAGCTGGCGACACTGATCGGATCGGTTGCCTGTCTGTTGCTGACCCATGATCTGCTGCCGTTGCTGCTGGTGTGGTGCGCGGCCGGATGCTTGACGCTGGCGATCGCCGTTTACTTCTATCGCAGCCTTGGCTTGCCGAGGATATTCGCCACCTTGTCGACCGCGCGTGAGCTGCTGCGCGACGGTGCCGCCTTTCTCGGAATATCCCTGGCGGTGGCTCTTGAAAGCTATTTCAACGCCAATATCTTGTTCAAAATGGCCTCTCCCGAGGTCGTCGGTTGGTACGGTGCCGCCTCGACCATTTTTGGTTCGCTGATCGCACCGGCGAGCATACTCGGAGCGACGTTGTACCCACGCTGGGCAAAATCGGCCGGCGACGAGGTGGAATTCAAGCGCCAGTTCGACATGTCGCTCCGGCCGCTTCTGGTGATCGCGGTCCTCGGCGCCGTCGGCACCTATCTTTTTGCAGATGTCGCCGTCGGACTCATTTACAGCATGAAGACCTTCGCGCCGGCGGCCGACAACCTGCGCGCCTTCGCGCCCGTAGTCCTGTTGATGTACATCGACATCTTCATGAGCATGGCAATTCTCGCGGTGGGGAAGGCCGCGAAGTTGGCGCTCGCCAAAGTGGTGGCCGTGGTTGTCACCACGGCGCTCGTGTTCGTCCTCGTTCCCCTCTGCCAAGCGCGCTTCGCCAACGGCGGACTGGGAATCATGGGCGCCATGATGGTCGGAGAGCTGTTCATGCTGACTACCGCGGGGATTCTGCTGCGAAAAGCGGTCGATGCTCGCACCATGGTGCATGCCTGCCGCAGCTTGATCGCCGGCGTGGCCACCGTGTTGCTGTTTCGGTGGTTGCCGCCACTCACGCCAATTTTGGCCATTCCGCTATGCGTGATTATGTTCGCCGGCCTGTCGTGGCTGTTCCGCGCGGTCAAGCGATCGGATGTCGAGGTGCTGCGGGAGTCTTTCCGAAAGCGCCCCCCCGAGTCGCGCTGATCGGTTTCGGCATCAGCAATTGGGTGGAAACGCTGGCCTGACGACGCCCCACCCGTACAATGAACCAAGGTGCCAAGTTAAGGACTACATAAGTGCCATCAGGAAACTCCGTCTGCTCGCGCGCGCGATTCGAATATCGACCGGAGCTGGACATTCTTCGCTTCTTTGCGTTCTTCTTTGTCTTCTTCTGCCATGCAGCCGACAACAGTATTCCAGAGGCCAAGCTTACTTCATACGGCATTCCACCCATGATCGCGGTTGCGTTCAAAGGTTTCATCCGCGGCGGCGGTTACGGCGTGGACCTGTTCTTTTGCCTGAGCGCCTATCTCATCACCGCATTGTTACTCAAGGAACGCCAGGAAACGGGGAAGTTGGAGATCAGGCAGTTCTATCTGCGACGCCTTTTGCGCATCTGGCCGCTTTACTATTTCATGATAATTGCCGCTGTCGCTTGCACATTCGTAGACCCGCTGCAGGAGTTCGGCCTCCGCTATGTGGTAGCGTTTCTATTCTTCGTCGGTAACTGGAGTTTTGGGCTATTTGGCTGGCCGTACTCCATCGCAACCCCATTGTGGAGCGTGTCCGTGGAAGAGCAGTTCTACCTGCTCTGGCCGCCGCTGGTCGCACGGCTTCAGCGTCGGCAGATCATCTGGACTGCCGTCGCCCTCATCATTGCGGCAAACTGCACACGACTCGCGGGATTCCTGAATCACGAAACGACGTTGCACATGTGGGGGAACACTGTAGCTCACCTGGATACGATCGCTGCTGGCATCCTGTTGGGAGTCGTCTTCGGGCAGAACACACCCCAAATCGCGACCGGCGTGAGAGCGCTGCTGATCACTGCGGGTGTGATTTCATTCGCAGCTCAATATGCACTCAAGCCATCGGAGACACTCACAGCATCAGCCATCCTGTTGGGCTATCCGGCGATAGCCGTGGGATGTGCATGCATACTGATTGGCTTTCTCGGATCGTCGATTCGGTCGCCCTCGCTGCAATACCTGGGCAAGATCTCCTATGGGCTGTACGCGCTTCATCTTCTCTGCATCGCGTTGGTCGACCGAGCATTGCAAAAGCATGCGGGTGGGGGCTTATACTGGATCGCCCTCCTGGGCGGCGGATTGATTCTGACGATAGCCGCGTCCGCAGTCTCCTATGCGATACTGGAACGGCCGTTCCTGCTGCTGAAGCGCCGTTATACCGTCGTCGAGTCTAGAGCAGCTTAAGAGATGTGATCGCCAGCCCGTAAACTTGTTGCGGTAACCGTATCGGCGAGCGAATGCGCCTCGCGGGTCAAGCATTGCTGATGCGGTACAAACAAAAAGTCGTTATTTTCTAATGGCTTATATGCTGGTGGGCGGTACAGGGATTGAACCTGTGACCCCTGCCGTGTGAA
>CAZZWM010000119.1:0-12868 GCA_964657945.1 uncultured Steroidobacteraceae bacterium | reverse complement strand
GTGGCGGGAGCAGCTGAGCCGGTCGCCGCCGGTAAGGTGATGGCCATCGCTTCGATCTGTGCCTTCAACGCGCCGGGGCTGACGCCGCTGCTATCGCTCTCCTCGGTGAAGGTGGACATGGTGGCGAGGAAGTTCTTGCGCGCGTTGATCAGCGCCAGCTCGCCCTGCAGTTCCGAGACCTTCGCACTCAGTTCCGTTTTCTGTTTGACCGGCACGGAAGGCAGCTTGCGCTGAGCCGCATCCAGCTCAGCCTGCACGCTTACGCCCTGCATGGCGAACTTATTCTGGAGGGAGGACAGCGATTGAGAGGCGGACGCCGAGTCCGCTGAAGTGGGAGCGCTTGGCTGTTTTGCCAGAAGTTCCGCATTGTCCCGGGCGATTTCAAAGGCCAGGTTCATGACTCGATTTGCAGCTTGACGGTTGTCGTAGAGGATCAACAAGTCGCTGGGTTCGCTGGCCGCTTGCTGCTGAATGCCGAGCGTTCTGTACCAGTCGATGGTCTTATCCAGCAGTTGGATTACTTGCGGCGCCGTCATGGGCGGCGCAATGGAATTCGACGGAGCAGCGGATTTCGCCGGCGGCGTGGGCGTGGGCGTGGGCGTGGGGCCAGGTACGTGTACGGGTGCGGGTGCGGCTGGCGCTGATGGCGCGGGCTGCGCGGGCGGGGAGGCGGTTGGGGTTGGCTTGGGAGCTGCTGTTGCGCTCAGCGCAATCAAGGCGAGCGTCATGAATATGCGTGGCAGGTACATCTTGAGGATCGTACCGCAATTAATCGGTAAACTTGTGATTGCAGCAATTACCGTGAGCGACCATGTCAGAGCTGAAACGAGCCGTCCGAGACGTGCCGGACTTTCCGACTCCGGGGATCTTGTTTCGCGATATCGCCCCTCTGTTGCGGGAGCATTTCGCTGCGACCATCGACGCTCTCGACGCATTGCTGGCGCCGCAGGAATGGCAGCAAATCGATGCGGTGGCGGGAATCGAATCGCGCGGCTTCATCCTGGGTGCCGCGCTGGCCGCCAAGCGCGGCAAAGGCTTTGTGCTGGTGCGCAAGAAAGGCAAGCTGCCGCCGCCTGTGGTGGATATTTCCTATGCGCTGGAATATGGCTCCGGTGTGTTGGAGATGCAGCGGGGCAGTGGGGGTGTGCTGTTGGTCGATGACGTACTGGCGACCGGCGGGACGTTGACCGCATCGGCGGAGCTTTGCGAACTGGCCGGTTACCATGTGCGGGCGATGGCGGTGCTGATCAATCTGAACATAGTGGCAAGCTATCGCTGGCGAGATTTACCCTTGCACGCCGCCATCGAGTATTAACGCAACGATGCTCCAGGAGGCGCGCAAAGTTGCGGTGGTTGCGCTGTGCGCGGAAACGGCCGGCGTGTTCGAGGCCGCGGGTATCCCGGTGTTGTATTGCGGTGTCGGCAAGGTCAATGCGGCCATGGCGCTGACGGAGCAACTGGCGCAATACAAGTTTCACCGGCGTCCGATGCCGTTGGTGGTCAACTTCGGAACCGCGGGCAGCCGTTGTTTTCCGGCCGGCGCGCTGGTTTCCTGTCACGAGTTCGTGCAGCGGGACATGGACGTGAGCGGATTGGGATTCGAGCATGGGGTGACACCTTATGACGATGTGCCGTCCCGGCTGAGTTTTGCGCCGGTGTTCACGCATTTACCGGCCGGGGTCTGCGGCAGCGGCGACTCTTTCGCTACTGCGGCGGTTGCCATGGAATGCGCCGTGGTGGACATGGAGGCCTATGCATTGGCGAAAGTCTGTTGGCGTCACAAGGCTGCGTTTGCCTGTGTGAAGTATGTGACCGACGGAGCGGATCATGGCGCGGCCGACGCTTGGCAACAGAATGTTCACAAGGCGGCGGACGAGTTCCTGCGCTTGTTCGCATCCATTTGACGAGCGCTGCTGCCGGGGTAGCCGTTCTCGCCTGGGTAGTTAACCGACTAGGCGCCCAACGCCTGGTTGAGCAGCAGGGCCATGCGAATCGCGGCGCGACGTAATTGCAGATTGGCATCGGCCTGTGCGGCCTTTATATAGGAGTCGCTGAGCGAAACGTTGCCCGGGGCGGCGCAGGTGGGCAGCTTATTCAGCTGATAGACGTCGCGCTTGCCGAGTGCGAAAGCCTCGAGTGCCCAGCTGCGGGTCGAGCCCGCGGACCAGTCGGCGATTTGCGTTTCCGAAATGTCGGCATCGAGCTGCTTTGCGATGGTTGCCGCGTCGCTGCCGAGCGCATTGACGGTCCCCACATCCCAGTAGGCATGCAGATTGGTTTCCTGCCCATCGGGCGATGGCGGCGACAGTCCGACGCAATTGCCGCCCTTGTCATTGTGGTCGGAGGAATGCAGCGGCTGGTGCATATCGCCGATGAAGTGGATCAGGAATTTCAGCGCCAGCAGGCGCTCGCCAGCCGGCGTTTGCGGATTGGTCAACTCCACCGTGAACTCGTCGATCTTGTTTATCACGCAATCCTGCGAGGGACCCTGGCTGGCGGGTTGGCCCGCGGCCAGCGGCGGAAAACCGAAGCAGGCTGCAGCCACATCGCCGCTGTCGATCTCGATGTCGGCGAAGTGCCAGGGGGCCGTTTCGCGGTGCGTGGTGCGATAGCGATCCGCCCAGCTGGCTCGGCTGGCAAAGTCGGGTGCCGTCAGCGTGTCTGCATCGCTCGCCAACAGCGCATCAAGCGCGGTCCTGGCCTTGGCGTTCAGATGCCGATAGGCGATCAGCGCGGTAACTTGGTGGCCGAGATCGCCCCAGGCAAAGGCCGGACCCGCGAGTGCCAGCGCAAACGCCGCAAAAACGGCCCGAATGGTCTTCATCTCCCGAAGTATAGCGACAGTAACATTGCAGATCGACGACCCCGCCGGCTTCATGGTCTGAGGTGGCGCGTCCGTAGTATTCTGCGCGGCCTAGATCGCCAACAGACCCCGTGAGAGCCGAACCATGTTTTTCGACGGTGCGATCCTGCCGGTGTTTTGAAGCATGACACGTTCGAGCGAACGTCCACTGGCGGTACGCTGCGGTGCGTTCGGCGACATGGTCTTGCTGACCGCTCTGATCAGGGTTTTGCACGCGCAGTTTCGCCGCCCCGTCGATATTGTGACCAGCGGTTCCTGGAGCGAGCCGCTGCTGAGGGGCCAGCCTGGTGTCGGCGAAATCTTCAGCATGCGCAGCCGCAAGACCCCGTACTGGTTGAGCTTCGATCAACAGCGGGTGGTGCGAGGATTGCGCGCCCGCGGCGCGGGTCCGACCTGGTTGTGCGACAGCGATCAGGGCGTGCAGCATATTTTGGACCGGGCGGGCATCGGCGCTGCGGACATCGTCGCGGCGCGGGATCATCCGTTGCTCGCGGGTGAGCACGCCACGGCGCAATGGCGCCGCATGGCGCAAATCATGCCGCCATCGAGTCCCGGCGCTCGCAGCATCGATCTGGCGGCAATCACTCCGGGATGCCACTTGGAAGTGTCTGCTGCGCAACGCGCGGACCTCGATGCCTGGCTGGGCAGGAGGGGCATCGCCGATTCGCCCCTGCTGTTGGTGCAGGCGGGCAATAAACGCACCATGCGGCGCGGCCCGCGCCGTCTTGCCGTGAACCCCAAGTACTGGCCGAACGAACGCTGGGCGGAGGTGCTGCGATTCATGCGTCGGCACCATCCCGGCCACCGCATCGTCCTATTGGGCACGGGTCCCGAATACGAACTCAACCAAGAGATCGTCGCGCTGACCGGCATCGACCGCCTTCACAATGCGGCCGATGATCTGCCCATACCCCGTCTGGTTGCATTGCTGCAGCGTGCGGAGGGGCTGCTCAACGTGGACTCGGGTCCGGCTCACGCCGGTGCGGCAGTCGGATGTCCCCAGGTGGTGTTGTTCGGCAAAGCGTCGCCGTCGCTGTATCGTCCCTGGGGAACCAGCGACGCGGACGTTCAGCTGTTGACGGGAGAACTCGAAGGCCGGCCCAGCATGCTGGGAATCGGTCCGGACCAGGTGATCGACGCATGGAAGCGTCTGAAGCTTCGGACGGCGTCAGGTGGTTGAATTCAGCACGGGCGCCGCAGCGTCGGCCAGCGCGCCCGGGGCGGACCCGGCAGGTACGGAGATCTGCCGCAGCATGTCCTGAGTCACCAGCACCACGCCGCGCTTGGTGACGAAGAAGCGCTTGGCATCGACCGCCAAGTCTTGACCGATTTGCAGGTCGTCCGGAATCACGCAACCCTCGTCGAGAATGGCGCGGGTTATCTTGCAGCGCCGTCCGATGGTCACGCTGGGCAGCAATACCGAACTTTCGATGCTGCTGCTTTCCTCGATGCGCACATCGCTGGACAGCAGCGATTGATTCACATAGGCCCCCGAAATGATGCAGCCGCCGGCCACCATGGAATTGACGGCCATACCCCGCCGTCCTTCCTCGTCCAGCACGAACTTGGCGGGTGGCTGTTGAGCCTGATAGGTCCAGATCGGCCACTGATGGTCGTAGATGTTCAGTTCGGGATTGAGCGAAACCAATTCCATGTTGGCTTCGTACAGGGCGTCGACATTGCCGACGTCGCGCCAGTAATTCTGCGCACGGGTCTCGACGTCCTCGAAAGGGTAGGCGAACACCCGCATGCGATCGATATTCGGCGGAATGATGTTGCGTCCGAAATCGTGCTTGCTGGCTTCGTTTGCCGCATCCTCGGCCAGCAATTTTTCCAACCGCTCCATGGCGATGACGTAGATGCCCATGGAGGCGCGAGCCAGATGCCTGTGGCCCGGAATGTGATCGGGATTGCCGGGCTTTTCCGCGAATTTGGTGACCCGGTTGGAGTCATCCGTGGTCATGATGCCGAATTCATTGGCCCGCTCGATCGGCACGTCCACGACACCCACCGTGATGTCGGCCTCACACTGCTCGTGGTAGGCGATCATCGGTCCGTAGTCCATCTTGTAGATGTGATCGCCTGCGAGAATCAGCACGTGGGTAGGGTGGTGGGAGCGGATGAAGTCCAGATTCTGGTAGACCGAATCGGCGGTGCCTCGGTACCAGTGAGAACCGATCTGCTGCTGCGCCGGAATCAATTCGACGAACTCGCCCAGCTCGCCACGCAGGTAGCTCCAGCCGCGCTGAATGTGCTGGATCAGCGTCTGCGCTTTGTACTGGGTGAGCACGGCGATCTGGCGAATGCCGGAGTTGACGCAATTCGACAATACGAAATCGATGATCTTGAATTTGCCGCCAAACGGAGTGGCCGGCTTGCAGCGATGCTGTGTGAGCGCCTTGAGCCGTTCGCCGCGACCGCCGGCCATGATCACCGCCAGGGTTCCGCTGGTCAAACGGCTTACATAGCGTCCGGTGTTGTTACGCGCGGCGTGTCGCATCAGAGCTTAGACTGACACACTCGGCAAACACCTGCACCAGGTTTCTCGCGGCGCATTTTTGCTCTTTGTTAAACTGTGATCCATGTCGCCACTGAAGCTGTGTCTTCTGTCATCCGAGATCGTGCCCTACGCAAAAACCGGCGGTTTGGCCGATGTTGCCGGCGCATTGCTGCACAACCTGCGAGCCGCAGGACATGATGTCCGCGCCTTCATGCCGCTGTACGCTGCCGTGAGGAAAAAATATGGGGAATTGGCGCCGGTTTCGGCTGTGCAACAAGTCGCCATTCCCATCGGATCGACCGAATATCGGTATTCGTTGCAGACGGTCCACTACCCGGGGACTGATATACCAGTGTATTTCGTCGACTGTCCGGCCCTGTACGACCGCGATGCTCTCTACACCTTGGATGCCGACGAACATCGCCGCTTCATTTTACTATCCCGCGCGGCTCTGGAGAGTTGCCTGCGATTGGGTTTTGCGCCGCATGTGTTTCATTGCAACGACTGGCACACCGCATTGCTGCCGATGATATTGAAGATAGAACAGGCGGCTTACCCGCTGCTGGCAGGCTCGAAATCGCTGCTCACCATCCACAACATCGGATATCAAGGGGTGTTCCCCGCTTCGGGCGCGGCGGATCTGGGCCTGGGATCCGCCTGGTCGCAGTTGGACCAGTCCGACATGGCCAGGGGGTTGATCAACCCCTTGAAGGCCGGCATCAAGTTTGCCGACAAGGTCAGCACCGTCAGTCCCACCTATGCGCGCGAGATCTGCGATACGGCCCTAGGGATGGGACTCGAGGGCGCGTTGCGCGCGCGCCCCGACCGTGTGGTGGGCATTCTCAACGGCGTCGATTACCGGGATTGGGACCCGGCCCACGATGTCCATCTTGCCGCACACTTCACGCCGCAAGATTTGCGCGGCAAGGCCATCAACAAGGAAAAGTTGATGGCCGCTGTGCAACTGGACCAGCCGCCCGCACGCCCCATCATCGGCATGGTCACCCGATTGGCGGAACAGAAGGGCATCGATCTGTTGTACGACGCACTGCCCCAATCGTTGCAGGCGCGTGACTTCGGACTGGTGGTGTTGGGAAGCGGCGATTCCCGTTACGCAGATTTCTTCTCAGACCTGGCCAAACGCTTTGCGGGCCGGGTGTCATATCGCCCAGGATTCGACGAGCCATTGGCTCACCTGATCGAGGCCGGCAGCGACGCGTTCCTGATGCCGTCGCGCTATGAGCCCTGCGGGCTCAATCAAATGTACAGTCTTCGTTATGGCACGATTCCCATCGTGCGCAACACCGGCGGCTTGGCGGATTCGGTGGAACATTTCGATCCTGCGACGGGTAAAGGCACGGGTTGCGTGTTCAACGATTACGATGTGCCGGCCGTGCGCTGGGCGGTCGATACCGTGCTTGGCTGGTACGCCGACCCCAAGATCTGGCAGAGATTGATTCGCAACGCCATGGCCAAGGACTTTTCCTGGCTGAAGCAGATCGGCCAATATGAGGCGCTGTACTTTTCCATGGTTGGCGATTAGCGGGAGTCTTTGCTTTTCAGCAAGGCGTAGCGGCGGCCATTCGGCACCGCGTATTCCTTCCAGACCTGGAAATCGTACGCAGCCATCCACGCCGGCGGTGCGTCGTTTGAAACCGTGCCTTTGCCGAGCCGTTGCAGCAAGGACAAAGGCAGCTTCGGCAGCTGCACCAGAACGAAGCCGTTGCCGCCCGCCAGTTCCCGCGCGCGTTGCGCGTCGGCGGCGATCAGGGGCGTCGAGCCTCGCCGCGCGGCGTTGGGCGAATACAGATCGATCGCGGCCAGCGTGGTTTCGTCGGGCGAGAGCAATATCAATGGCCCGGCGGCTGCATCGCGCTGGATGTCGCGGCTGATCTGGCTCAGGTTCTGCCACTGATTGACCAGCCGATATAGCTGCGAGGCGGGTCCGGCCAGCAGTGCGCAGTACGCCAGGAACAGCGCGGTCAGCGCCTGCCTAGGGTCGCGCGCGCGCACCCAGGCGCGCGCCGCCATCCAAGTCGCCAGCAGCAACGACAGCGCAGAAATCCCGATATAGGAACCGTGTTCAATGTTGTCCCAGCCGTCCACCGCAACCAGCCAGAGCGCCGCGACGAACAGGACGACGCCGATGAGCATCATTGCCGCCGTGATCTTGATCGCGCGGATGTCCCAAGCGTCGGCCTGGCGAACGATCTCCCGTGCCCACCATGCCAGCAACAAAGCCGCACCCGGAAGGGCAGGAGCGAGATAAATGTTTCGGGCGGTGGCGGCAAAGGAAAGAATCACCAGCGATGGCAGCGAGCTGGCCAGGCCAAAACGAACCATGCGCCCCTGGTCGGCCGCCATGCTGCGTTCGCGCCAGGCGCGGCGAGCGGCGGCCATGACGGCAAAGGTCCACGGAAATAGGTAAAGCGGCAGCTCGAGAAAGTACTTGCCCGGAGAATTCTTGTGGCCGGCGGCGTATTGAATTTGTGCCGGTGCATCAACTGCAGTGAACCTGCCAACCAGGTTGTTCCAAAAAAATACTTTGAGATGGTCGATGCCGTCAGGTCCGGCGTAGACGAAGTACACCCAGGATAGGATCACCGCTGCCTGAATCCCGAGGCCCAGGTACAACTCCCAGCGAAACAATTCTCGCCAGCGCCGTTCCCAAATGCTCAATGTGAACAGCGCCAAGCCCGGCACCATCCACGCAACCGCGCTCTTGCTCAGGAAGCCCACGGCCAGCGCGCCATGCATGAGGAGGTAGCCTTTCAGACGTTGCGGCCGGTCCACGGCATAAAATCCGATGTACGCGCCGAGCAGGGAAACCGATACCGCAGCCAGCAAAGGTGCATCGGTGGCCAGCCAGATGGCCACTTGGTAGCAGAGCAGAAAGGTGCTGACCGTTGCCGCTGCGACGAGACCGGCAAACGGGCCGGCGCTGCGGGATGCCAATAGTCCCAGGGCGACGGCCGTGATCAGTGCGTACAACAGGTTGGGCAGCCGCGCTGTCCAGGCCGACAGACCGAACAGTGAGATGGGGGCTGCGGCCGCCCAGTAGGTGAAGGGCGGTTTTTCGCAGAAGGGTTGGCCGGCCAAGAGGGGCACCGCCTTCTCGCTCTGCCAGCTCATGCGCCAGGCAATGTCTGCCTCGCGCGGCTCATCGGGCGTCCAAAAACCGCGTCCGAAAATCCCGACCAACCAGATGAGCAACAACGCAAAACATAGCCCGATCGACGCAGATTTCGGCATGCGCTGACTATACTCAAATTCGCTTGCCGGAATGTGGCGCTGCATTCAAAGTGAGCGCACCTACGTAAGAATACGGAAGCATCGTGATCGAAGATTTCTGCGATTGGCTGTCCACGACTTCGATCAGCATTGCATTCCAAAGCGCAAAATGGTTCGTCCCGACGGTGCAAACCGTCCACATCATCGCCATCGCAATCCTGCTCACCACGGTGTACGTGATCAGCTTCCGCCTCGTCGGGCTGACCCGCGGATCGCGGCCGTTACCCATCATCATGGCGAAATCGGCCCCCTGGATTTGGATCGCATTGGCGGTGCTGCTGCTCAGCGGCTTGCTGCTGACGATTACCGAGCCGGCCCGCGAACTTCTGAACTGGGTATTCCGCATCAAGATGCTGCTGGTGCTGGCATTGGCGGCAATACTGGCGTGGCTGCAAGTGCGGATGCGGGCAGATCCGGCGCGCTGGTCGCAAGCACCGCGACTGCAGGGCCGGGTGGCGGGACTGCTGTGCGTGTTGATCGGCGCGGCAATCATTACCGCCGGACGCTGGATTGCCTATGTTTGAGCAATGGTTGACGCGCTTGCAGGATATGGATTTCCCGACGCAAATCCGCGAATCGGCGTTTCTGTTCCCCACGATCGAGACCGTGCACGTGTTTGCATTGGTGCTGGTGGTCGGTTCCATCATGACGGTCGACTTGCGTCTGTTGGGCGTGACCAATCGCGACCGGCATTTCAGCCATTTGGCCGCGGAAATGCTGCCTTGGACCTGGACGGCATTCGTGGTGGCCGCCGGGGCGGGGCTGCTGATGTTCAGCTCGAAGGCCGTGACCTATTACGAAAACATTCCATTCCGAGTCAAGATGTGCTGCTTGGTGCTGGCCGGGTTCAACATGTTTTGGTTTCATTGGGCCGGCACGCGCGACTTGAAACTTTGGGATCACGCCAAGCCGCCGGCCGCCGCAAAGTTCGCGGGGGGCGCATCGCTGCTGCTATGGACGGTGATCGTGGCGAGCGGCCGCTGGATCGGCTTCACCACTTAGGATCGATGGTTGTGATGGTGGTGCAGGTCAGGGTAGTGCGGATGACCATGCACCAGCGGCGCATGCCGGTGGCGATGTGCGTGCGGCTCGGCTACCGCCACTCCGGCTTCGTGTGAATGTCGATGATGTTCATCGTGCGTGTGGCTGTGATCATGTTCCATGAACTCGTGAGCGTGCCGATGGCTGTGCGATTCGCTCAAGTGCAAACAGACACCGATGGCCATCAATGCGCCGGCGATGACGAGAGTCGTCGATAGAGTGCCGGAGAAGAGGATGAGTGCCAGCACGGCACCAATGAAAGGAGCGGTCGAGAAATAGGCCGACGTACGCGCAGCTCCGAGGTAGCGCAATGCGCGCACGAAGAAGGTCAGGCTGACGCCGTACCCGAAAAAGCCCACCAGTGAGGCCAGCAGAACCAGGGAGCCGCGGGGGAGGGCGGCGCCGTTCAACAATGCCAGGCCGACATTGACGGTTCCTGCGACCAGACCCTTGACCATGGTGATCTGTAGCGGGTCCGCACCGGACAATCCGCGGGTGACGTTGTTGTCGATTCCCCAGCTGATGCAGGCCGCCGTGATCAGCAGCGGGCCGAGCGCGGCCCCGGCAATGGCAGAGCCGCCGGCCGGGGTGCGGAACGAAAGCAGCGCTGCTCCGGCTGTAATGGCCAATGCACCCAGCAATAGGCGCCGGTCGACATTCTCGCGAAACACCAGCCACGCAAAAACCATGGTTGCGACACCCTCGAGATTCAGAAGCAGCGCGGCGGCTGCGGCCGAGGTGCGGGCCAAGCCGAGCAGCAACAGGCTGGGCGCAATGATGCCGCCCAGCAGCACGGCGATGGCCAATCTCGGCAGATCTGCGCGGGCGAGGGGAGTCTCCGTGCTAGGTTGGCGGGTGAGTCCGTGAAATCCCCGGACCGCAGCCAGGCCCAACCCCGAACCCAGATAGAACAGTCCCGCCAGCAACTGGGGATGCAAGCCATCGCCCAAGAGCAATTTGGCCAACGGGGTGCTGACGCCGAACAACATCGCCGAGAGAATGGCGAAAGCGGCACCGGGCCAGAAATGGGGTCGTGACATGGAGCTACCGAGGGCGACAGCTCAGAGCGTATACCATAGCGAGCGCGCCTGGGATGGAAGGGTATCTCAGCGATCCGCCTTCAACGCTCCGTTAGTACCATCCAAGTTTGCACGATTCCGACGATTGAAATTACGAGCAAACCCACGCTGCCGGCCAGCGAGATCAGGAATCCGGCGCTGCGCTTGGCGGGTGCCGACATGTAACCCTGCAGATAGGCGAATCGGCCGATGACCCAGACGAGGCCGAAGGCGGCGGGCAGCCAGGCCAACGTGTGGAAATATCTCGTAGCCATGAAGAGCAGCGGAAAGAACATGATGGCTTGTTCGACCGTATTCAGCTGAACACGATAGGCGCGCTCCAGTGTCGGATGTCCTGTGACCGCAGGCGCATCGATCTTGGTCTTGCCCCGCGCCATGCCTACGTTTACAAATGTATACGCGATAAAGAAAACGGCCAATACCGCAACGGCGGCGCTCATCAGTTCGGCTGGCGTGATCATGCCTTCTCTCCTTGTTGATTCTTATGGGAGCTCGAGTGCCTAGCGTACACGGTTTGCCGAACGGTAAGCGCGGCGGTCGTCCCAAAGTGAAGGGCCGCGCCCATCACTTCGTGCAATAGGCGCAAAGTTTGTTGCCGTCGAGGTCCCGAAAGTACGACATATAGAAATTTGGGGCGCGGTAACCGGGGGCTCCTTCGTCGGTGCCGCCAAGAGCCAGAGCTTTCGCATGAAAAGCGTCCACTTCTCCGTGCGAATCGAACCGGAATCCGAACATGGACCCGTTGCCGACTGTCGCCGGCTTCCCGTTAAATGGGCCCAGCACCACGAAACAGTGATTCCCCTGTTGGCCGTAGATCCTGCCGCCGGAGGGATGCTCCCGCATCGGAGTAATGCCCGCCAATTCGAGAAGCGCGTCGTAAAAAGCCTTCGCGTCTTCCAGGCGATTGGAACCCACCGTGAAATAACCCAATGTAGTCACCGCTTCAACCTCCATTACGCAGTGGATTACTATGTAATTGCATTTGAATGAGAGTGCAATGGCTTGAGAATGGTCGGCTAAGTAGTGACACTGCTGCCAAGAGGATCTATGAGCTCGTTTGACGCAGTCTTTTCCGAGTTAAGATCGATTCTAGTGCCGTACGCTGAATTGCTGAATGTGAAAATCGACAATGAAACCGAGTATTGCCTGAACACCTGGCATGTTCAAAAAAACAAGACCTATTTATTTTTCGCCGCAGTCAAGAAGCGGAAGGCGGACGTAAGTTTCCATCTGATGCCTGTATACGTGAGGCCGCAGCTGTTGGCTTCCATATCGCCGGAGCTCAAGAAACGTATGCAGGGCAAGTCCTGCTTCAATTTCGCGAAAGGTGGGGACGTCTTGTTTGTGGAGCTGTCTAACCTAACGGCCAAGGGTTTCGAAAGTTTTAGGGAGCAAGGATTCATTGGCGCGACCGCGAGTGGACAATGTTGAAGGTCAGCCTGGGTCGTAAGGCGTGCCCGCTTCCCTGGTCGGCCGCATCAGGCAGCTTCCGGCCCGGCCTCAATCACCCATCTGACGCCGGCGCTCGGAGTTCCAGGAGATCCCACAGGTTTCCGTAGATATCCTTGAATACTGCTACCGTTCCGTATTCTTCTTCCTTCGGGTCCCGGACGAATGCGATTCCTTTTGACTTGTATGCGCGAAAGTCGCGCCAGAAGTCATCGGTGTAAAGGAACAGGAATACGCGTCCTCCGGTTTGATTCCCAATACGCGACAGTTGCTCGTCGCCTACCGCGCGTGCGAGTAGCAAGCGGGAGGAATTCGCGCCCGGAGGCGCGACCACGACCCACCGCTTACTCTGTGTCGGAATTGGTGTGTCTTCGATCAGATTGAAACCCAGAACCCCGACGTAAAACTCGAGTGCTTCATCGTAATCACGTACGACGATGGCGACCTGACCGATCGATTGCCTCATCTCGCTATTGTGTCCCAGCTATCCACGCTTATGAAAGGGGCGGCGTAGTTCAGCTGCTTGATTCCAG
The DNA here is from genome assembly GCA_964657945.1 of uncultured Steroidobacteraceae bacterium. GTDB lineage: Bacteria > Pseudomonadota > Gammaproteobacteria > Steroidobacterales > Steroidobacteraceae > Bog-1198. The sequence continues at coordinate 112 of CAZZWM010000119.1, read as the reverse complement.
CTGTTCACCACGGACGGTTTCGGGTCGATTCCGGAAGTTGACCGGTTCCGGCGGCAGACGGCCATTATGCACAGTCCCCAGTTATGCACAGTAGCGCGTTGGTGGCCCTGCA
>CAZZWM010000118.1:0-12920 GCA_964657945.1 uncultured Steroidobacteraceae bacterium | reverse complement strand
GAGAGCTCTGTTTCCTTCGAAATGGTAGCGAGAATTTCAGACTTGGTCGGTGCTGCATTCTTTTTCGCCATATTAAATCTCCTACTGATGTTTGCATGCGCGGGCAGGTAAGTGCCCAACGTGGACGAAATGCCCACTATTTCAACTCGGCGCCGAAAATAACATAGAAAAAAGCCGATGTTTAGCGCATTTGCAAAAAAAGATTCTTTAAGCGGAAGCGTTTGGCGCTGGTTTTTCAGGCTTTCGCGTCGACAACCGACTCCCGGCGCAAGCCCGATGGTGATCGTTCACAGTGATATCAGGCATGTACGAGCCGATTTTCAACGTATTAGCACCAGCAATGCGCCGATGATGATCGACACCCACAGCACCGAAAAATCAATTTGTCCGATCGGCGGAATGATCCTGCGTACCGGCTTCAATATCGGCTCGCAGAGCTGCGCGAGCAGCCGAACGCCCGGAGCGTAGCCGCCTCGCGACACATAACTGCTCAACGCGTACAGCAGCATCGCGAACAGGTAGATGTTCAGGATCATTCTGACCAGCTCCACCAGGGTGATGCGCAGAAACAATTCCACATCGGTGATTTGCAGGCCGGACAATCGGATGACCACGAAACTGCGCAGGCATGCCATCAGCAGCACGGCCACGACCGTTGCGGTGTCGACCTTGCGGATGGGCGGCAATAGGCGGCGCAGCGGCATGACCAGCCAGTTGGTGATGCGCACGATGGCATCGGCCATGGGATCGCGGAAGTCGGCCCGCACCAGCTGAAACATCAGGCGCAACATGAACGCCAGCGTCAGCAGCCACAGCAAGGTATCGACGATATATCTAATCGCTTCCATTTCGGACCAGGTTCTTATGGTTGGCCGTATTCGGCGGCAAGTTCTGCGGAGCGGCGGTCAGCGGCCGCGACGGCGCGTGCGACGATATCACGAAGTCCAGCGGCGTCGAGAACCTCGAGCGCAGCAGCGGTCGTGCCGCCCTTGGACGTTACTTGCTGGCGCAACGTTGCCAACGTGTCGGCCGACTCTCTGGCCATCTGCGCAGCGCCAAGCGCCGTTTCCAGCGTGAGGCGGTGCGCCACATCCAAGGGTAGGCCGCGATCATGAGCCGCTGCTTCCAACGCTTCCATGAACAGGAAGAAATAGGCCGGGCCGCTGCCCGACAACGCGGTGACCGTGTCCATTTGCGATTCGTGCTCGACCCAGACCGTGGCGCTCACAGCCCTCATGATGGACTCCGCCATATCGCGATGCGCCCGCCCGACGCCGGCGGGAGCGTAAAGACCCGTGGCTCCGAATCCATTGAGCGCGGGACGATTGGGCATGGTGCGCACGATCGCAATCGCGGGACCCACCCAGCCGGATATCGCGGCATGAGGAATTCCCGCTGCCACGGAAATCAGCAATGGGCGCATTGCCTGGAGGTGCGGCGCCAGAGCCAGCGCCACTGAACGCATCTGCTGCGGTTTCACCGCCAGGACGACCACCTCGGCATCTTGCACTGCCAAAACATTGTCGGCAGTGGCAGAAATGCCGAAATCCCGGGTCAGGCGCTGGCGCTGTTCCGCGCTCGGATCCGAGACGGTGCAATTGCCCCTCTGCAAGCCGCGCTTCAGCAACCCGCTGATCAATGCCGCGGCCATGTTGCCGCCGCCGATGAAGGCAAGTTTGCGAATCTCCTGCATTAGGTCTCCCAGGCTAAACTTGGCGGCTGCCGAATATTGCCGTGCCGATTCTGACCAACGTGGCCCCTTCGGCCACGGCGGATTCGAAATCGCCGCTCATTCCCATCGACAGTGTATCGAGCTTCAGGCCACCGGCGTTCAGCTCCTCGAGCAAGCCTCGTAGCCGCGCGAACACCGCCCGCTCGGCATGGACATCGGGTTGCGGCGGCGGAACACACATCAGTCCGCGCAGATTGAGGCGCGGCAATTCAGCGACTTGGTGCGCCAGTGACCGCAATTCCGCGGGATCGACGCCGTTCTTGTTCGGTTCAGGCACCAGCTCCACCTGCAGGCAGACATTCAATGGGGGCGAATGGAAAGGCCGTTGCTCGGCCAGCCGCCGTGCAACATGAATGCGGTCGACACTGTGCACCCAATCGAAGCGCTGGGCGATGTCCCGGGTCTTGTTCGACTGGATGCCGCCGATGAAATGCCAGGTCAGAGCCAGGTCGGTCAGCTGCTGCATCTTGGGCAGGGCTTCCTGCAGGTAATTTTCACCGAAATTCGTGACGCCGGCGGTGGCGGCGAGGCGGATGGATTCGGCAGTCTTCCCCTTGGTGACAGCGACCAAAGTGACCCCCCCGGGATCGCGGCCGGCGGCCAGCGCTGCACCAAGTATCCGAGACCGGACGTGGTTCACAAGAACCGTGAAATTCTGCGGACCAATTAACATATTGGGTGACAACACCCTCTTATATACTGCTTCTGGCCTGAACCAGTCGAACTTAGGAGCCGTAAATGGCGGTTGATATTGCGCAGCTTCTCGCCTTTGCGGTGAAGAACAATGCGTCTGACTTGCATCTGTCGGCCGGGGTGCCCCCGATGATCCGCGTCGACGGCGACATGAAGCGCGTCAATATGCCGGCGTTGGTGCATAAGGAAGTGCACAGCATGGTGTACGACATCATGAACGACAAGCAGCGCAAGGCCTTCGAAGAGTTCTTCGAAACCGACTTTTCGTTCGAAATTCCCAAGCTGGCCCGCTTCCGCGTCAACGCTTTCAACCAGAACCGCGGTGCCGGCGCCGTATTTCGCAACATCCCGTCCACCATATTGTCCCTGGACGAGTTGAACGCCCCGAAGACCTTCAAAGATCTGTGCATGCTGCCGCGCGGCCTGGTGCTTGTCACCGGACCCACCGGTTCGGGCAAATCCACCACGTTGGCCGGCATGGTCAACCATTGTAACGATAACCGCCCCGATCACATCATCACGATCGAGGATCCGATCGAGTTCGTGCATGAGAGCAAACGCTGTCTGGTGAACCAGCGCGAAGTCCACCGCGACACCTTGGGTTTCAGCGAAGCGCTGCGCTCGGCGCTGCGCGAAGATCCCGACGTGGTGTTGGTGGGCGAGATGCGCGATTTGGAAACCATTCGGCTGGCGCTGACCGCGGCTGAGACCGGCCACCTGGTGTTCGGCACGCTGCACACCAGCTCGGCGGCCAAGACCATCGACCGCATCGTCGACGTGTTCCCCGCGGCTGAAAAAGACATGGTGCGTGCGATGTTGTCGGAGAGCTTGCGCGCGGTCATCTCGCAGACCCTGATGAAGCGGGTCGGCGGAGGCCGCATAGCCGCGCACGAAATCATGATCGGCACCCCCGCGATACGCAATTTGATCCGCGAAGGTAAGATCGCGCAGATGTATTCGGCGATCCAGACCGGCCAGGGTCAGGGCATGCAGACGCTCGATCAATGCCTGCAGGATTTGGTGCAGAAGGGCGTGGTGAGCCGCGAAGAGGCCAAGTACAAGGCTCAGAACAAGGACAGCATCTAGATGGAACGCGAACAAGCCATACGATTGATGCAAGATTTGCTGCGGCGCATGGTCGAGAAGAAGGGTTCGGACTTGTTCATCACCGCCGGATTCCCCCCGGCCATCAAGGTGGACGGTGAAATCCGGCCGCAGTCGGATCGCTCGTTGAGCCCTGAACAAAGCGCCGGCCTGGTTCGTGCCATCATGAATGACCGGCAGACCAAAGAATTCGACTCCACCAAGGAATGCAACTTCGCGATCGCGCCGCCGGGCATCGGCCGGTTCCGCGTCAGCGCCTTCATTCAGCAAGGGCATACCGGCGCGGTGGTCCGCACCATCAATGCCAAGATCCCGACTCTCGAGGAACTCGAGCTGCCGCCCATCCTGAAGGAAGTGGTTCTGTCCAAGCGCGGCTTCGTGATCCTGGTCGGCGGCACCGGCTCCGGCAAATCCACCTCGCTGGCCGCGATGGTCGGGTATCGAAACGAGAAGACCCGCGGCCACATCGTCACCATCGAGGATCCGGTCGAATACGTTCACGCGCACAAAGGCTGCGTGGTCACCCATCGGGAAGTCGGCGTCGACTGCGAAAGCTGGCATCTGGCGCTGAAGAACACCCTGCGGCAGGCGCCGGACGTGATTCTCATAGGCGAAATCCGCGATCGCGAAACCATGGAATACGGCATTCAATTCGCCGAAACCGGACACTTGGTGCTGGCGACTCTGCACGCCAACAGCTCCAACCAGGCCATCGATCGCATGATCAACTTCTTCCCTGAGGAGCGCCGCGAACAGCTGCTGATGGATCTTTCCTTGAACGTGCGCGCGCTCATTTCGCAGCGCCTGATTCCCCGCGAAGCGGGCGCCGGCCGGATCGCGGCGATGGAAATCATGCTCAATTCGCCGCTGATCTCCGATTTGATCTTCAAAGGTGATGTCGCGAAGATCAAGGATGTGATGTCGCGCTCCAACCGGCTTGGCATGAAGACCTTCGACCAGGCCCTGTTCGATCTATACGAGGCCGGCCTGATCTCCTACGAGGATGCGCTGCGCAATGCCGACTCGAAGAATGAGCTGCGTCTGCGGGTCAAGCTCGAGAGCAAGCGCGAAATGAAGAATCCCGAAGAGGGCGGGCAATCGCTCGAGATCGTCGAGGAAGAAGAAGGACAGGTGTTCTAGCCCATGTCTTCCGTCGAGCCGGTCGCGACCACCCATGTGATGAACACCAAGCCGCTGTTCAAGCTCATGGTCGAGAAGAAGGCCTCCGATTTGTTCTTCACCTGCAATGCGCCGGTGAAAATCAAGATCGAAGGCAAGATCTTTCCGGTCAACAAGCAGGTGCTGACGCCGGAAACGGTGCGCCAGGCGGCATTGGGTCTGATGACGCAGGATCAGATCGAGCACTTCAACGACGAACTGGAAATCGATTTCGCGATTTCCGAACCCGGCCTGGGACGCTTCCGCGTCAATGTGTTCTACCAGCGCGGCTATCCGGCCATGGTGCTGCGCTACATCACGGCGGAAATGCCCAAGCTCGAGGATCTCGGCATGCCGGAGATCTACAAAGATCTGGTGATGCTGAAGCGCGGACTGATTTTGATGGTCGGCGCCGCGGGAGCCGGCAAATCCACCACGCTCGCGGCGATGATCAACCACCGCAACGAGACCTCATCGGATCACATTCTGACCATCGAGGATCCGATCGAGTTCCTGCACTCGAACAAGAAGTCCATCGTCAACCAACGCGAAGTCGGCCTCGACACGAAGTCATTCGGGCGCGCCCTGCGCAGCGCCGTGCGCTCCGCGCCGGACGTGATCCTGGTGGGCGAAATCCGCGACCGTGAAACCATGGAAGCCGCCATTGCCCTTGCCGGCACCGGCCATCTTTGCATCGCCACTTTGCACGCCAACAATTGCGCCGAAACCTTGGACCGCATCATCAACATGTTCCCCCGCGATCAGCACAACCAGATTTTTCTGGATTTGTCGCAGTACCTGCGGGCCATCCTTTCGCAGCGACTGGTGATCGCGAAGACCGGCACGCGCGTCGCGGCCTCCGAAGTGATGGTGAATACGCCGCACGTGTCCGAGCTGATCAAGAAAGGCGACGTCATCGGCGTCAAAGAGGCGATCCGCACCGGCACGGAACGCGGCATGTTGAGTTTCGACAGCGCCCTTTACAACCTGGTGCGCGAAGGCCGCATTGAGCTGGAAGAAGCCCTGTCGAGTGCGGACTCGCGCACCAACCTCGAGGCCAAGATCAACTTCGGTTGAGCCAGGCGGAACTGGCCCTGCGCGACATCGCGGCAGGGCACCAGGTTGCTCTCGAATTCGCGGCTGGAAATGTCCCAGCCCGAGGCCAATGCCCGCGCCCGGCAGGCTTCCGGATCGATTTTCAGGGCGCGCCATGCCGCCTTGGCCAGGTCGGTATCGAGCGCGCCGGTGACCCCGTCGTCGATGACATCGATGGGGCCCGTGACCGGAAAAGCCGCCACCGGAACGCCGCAAGCCATGGCTTCGAGATTCACCAGCCCGAAGGTATCCGTTCGGCTGGGAAACACCATCACGTCGGCAGCGGCCAGATGGCATGCCAGATCCTCGCCGAACTTGAAGCCTGCAAAGGTGGTATCCGGATATTGGCCTTCCAGCCGCACACGCTCCGGCCCATCGCCGATGACGATCTTGCTGCCCGGCCAAGGCATGCTCAAAAAGGCATCGATGTTCTTCTCCACCGCCACCCGGCCGACGTATGCCGCAATCGGACGGCGCATTTGCAGGAAGGCTTTGGCGCGCGGCCGGAACAAATCGGTGTCGACGCCGCGCCGCCAGCTGGCCAGATTCCGAAAGCCGTTCGCCTCCAGATCCTTGCGCATCGTCGGCGTGCTCACCATGCAGCGCACGGCGGCGCCATGAAAGCGGCGCAGCGCCGCATATGAGGCGCTCAAGGGTATGGGAAAACGGGCGCGCAGATATTGTGGAAACTGCGTGTGATAGGAAGTCGTGAAGCGCAGACCGAAGCGCAGGCAGAAGCGCCGCGCCGCCAAACCCAGCGGCCCTTCGGTTGCGATATGCAGAGCCTGCGGCGCAAAGCCGACAATGCTCTTCTCGACCTTTTTGTAGGGAAACAGCGAGAGACGGATTTCGGGGTATGTGGGGCAGGCGACGCTGCGAAAATCCTGCGGGGTGAGCGTGCGTACTTCGTGCCCGAAGCGGCCCAGCCATGCGGCCGTCTGCGCCAGGGTGCTGACCACGCCATTGGTTTGGGGCAACCAGGCATCGGTGACGATCATGATTCGCATGCGCTGAAGGTTCGCATGCAGGCATGACGTTACGATGAAAGCCGAACTCATTCCACAGAAAATGGAAATTTCCCGTTGTTTGTCATGGCTCTGCAATGAAAATCCTATATTTGCTTCATGGCCGAGCCATGAAACGCAAATTGAGGACCACCTATGCAAAGTTTTTGGGCAGAACTGCGGACGCAGCGTTGGGACGATCATCGTTTCTACCATCACAGCCGCATCAATCAGTCCCTGCATTTCCTGAGCGCGCTGAGTTTCATCACGGCCTACGTGATGATGTTCAAGGATCCGGTCATGGCCGCCCTCATCGGCTGGCTCATCGCCATGGTCAGCCGCCAGTCGGGCCATTTCTTCTTCGAGCCCAAGGGCTATGACGACGTCAACAACGCCACGCACGAGCACAAGGAAGACATCAAGGTGGGCTACAACCTGCGGCGCAAGGTGATTCTGCATGTGGTTTGGGCGGCCGTGCCCCTGGTTCTATGGGCCGATCCGACCTTCTTCGGCTTCTTCGCGGCCCCGCACGGGGCGATGGAATTCGTGCGTCACGTCGGTGAACTTTGGCTGTTCGTCGGCGCGGGCGCGCTGATTTTTCGCACCATCCAGCTGTTCTTTCTGAAGGATGTGCAGACCGGGCTGGTGTGGGCGACCAAGATCGTCACCGATCCCTTCAACGACGCCAAGATCTACTGCAAGGCGCCGCTTTACTTGCTGCGCGGCCAGCTCATCGATCCGATGTGCGATGTGCGGGAGAGCGATTCGGAAGGACGGCCGATCGAAGGACGTCCGGCGTAGGAGCCGCGGCCGGACCGGCGCAGGGCCTGCCAACGGGTTCGAATCATCTCCTTGAGCACGCGGCGTCTGATGGACTTGTTGGTCATTTGCGGATCGGACCACCACCAGCCGTCGCGCTGCATGGCTTGCGCCGCGCGCAGCAGCGCGTCGGCCACGGCGGCGTAATCGGCAGCCGAATAATTCAGGCTGAAAATCAGTCGGCCGGTGCCGACCCAGCTCAAAGCCAGGCCCTCGGCCCGCAGGTAATATTGAAGCATCCAGTTATATCGCGACGCGCCCTCGTAGCAGATGGTCCAGATGCTGGACAGATTAGCCACGCGCACCGGAAGGCCGGCCGACGACAGCCGTTGGTTCAGCGCGGCGGCGCGTGTATTCCACGTGGCATCGAGATCGCGGTACAGCGAGCGCAGCGGTTCGGCGTCGAGGCGCTGCAGAAACTCGTACATCGCACCCATCACATAGGGATGCGAGTTGAAGGTGCCGCGCGCGAAACAGACATCGGCAGGCCGGTCCTCGCGAAAGCGCTGCATGTAGCGATGGCTGCCGCACAACACGCCCACCGGCAGGCCTCCCGCCACGGTCTTGCCGTAAGTGACCATGTCCGCGCGCACCCCGAAATATTCCTGCGCCCCACCCAGCGCCAAACGAAAGCCCACGAATACTTCATCGAAAATCAGCGCAATGCCGCGTTGTGTGCACACGGCGCGCAACTTCTCGAGCCACGCGCCGTAGGTTTCCCGGTCGAAATGGGCGCGCCGGCCGCTGTCGACCAGCGTCGAATCGCCGGGGGCGCCGGCGTTCGGGTGCAGCGCCTGCAACGGATTCACCAGCACACAGGCGATGTCGCGCCGCGTGCGCAGCACTTTGAGAGCCGCCTCGCTCATGTCGTTCAGCGTGTAGGTTTCATGCGCCGGTTGCGGATTGCCGACACCCGGCTGCACATCGCCCCACCAGCCGTGATAGGCGCCACAGAAACGCACCAGGTGGCTGCGGCCGGTGTGGTATCGCGCCAGGCGCACGGCCTGCATGACGGCTTCGGTGCCCGACATATGAAACGAGATTTCATCGAGGCCGGAGATCTCGAGCAGGCGCCTGACGTTGTGAGCGACCACCGGGTGATAAGCACCGAGCACCGGACCCAGGTCCCGCACCCTCTCGCTGCCGCGCTCGATGCACTCCTTGTAAACATCGTAGCCGAACACGTTCACGCCGTAGGAGCCGGTCACATCGTAAAGCCGGTTGCCATCCAGATCGGTCACGAAGACGCCCGACGAAGACTGCAAAAAGGAACCGGCCTTGAAATGTTGACGGACGTGACGGCTGAACTGAAACGGCACCCGGTAGCGGGCGGTGAATGCCAAGTCCGATATGGAAGGCGCCATTTCTGCGGTCTGCGCGGCGGATTTGGCAAAGCGCTCCCGGTACAAGGCCGCCAGATTCGTGAAGCCCGTACGGCGGGCCGCGACGATGGCTTCGGGGGCCGAATCGGCACGGAAGAATTCCGCTTCGTCATACTCGTAAAAAGGCACCCAACGGGCGAAGCGCCGCGACAGCTTCGAGTGGCCCGCAAGCGAAGGATGTTTGGCGGCGGACAGCTGCAGGCGCATGCGCAATTTGTTGGCCGGCAGCACAAGGGCGACGCCCACCAATAGGTAAACGATTACGGTATCAATGGTTGATTTCCCGGAGCTATTTGCATGGGGAACTGTATTGCAGACGAATGACATTACGATGACCAAGGCCGGTTGGATTGCGCGCATGGTGCAGCATGAGAATCTGAATTTCCTGCTGACCAACCGCATTCCGCGGCGCCTGCTGACGCGTCTGATGGGTTGGTGGAGCCGCATCGAACAGCCATGGCTGTGCCGGGGCAGTATCGCGGTGTGGCGGCTGTTTTCGGATCTCGATTTGAGCGAGGCCAAGCACACCCGCTTCAACAGTCTGCACGAGTGTTTCACGCGTGAACTGAAAGCCGGTGCCCGACCCATCGATCCCCGGCGAAATGTCATGGTCAGTCCCTGCGATGGCTTGGTGGGCGCCGGCGGCCGAGTGACCCACGGCATGCTGCTGCAGGCCAAGGGCTTTGCCTATTCGCTGATGGATTTATTGGCGGAACAGGAATTGGTGGATTATTACGAGGGTTGCCAGTACCTCACCATCCGGCTGACCTCATCCATGTACCACCGCTTTCACGCCCCTGAGGACTGCAGGGTCGAACGGGTAACGTATATTTCGGGAGATACCTGGAATGTGAACCCGATCGCGCTGAAGCGAGTCGAGGCGCTTTTCACCAAGAACGAGCGGGCCGTTCTGCGCTGCCGATTGGCGGACGGCGGTCTGCTGACGCTGGTGCCGGTGGCCGCCATATTGGTGGCCAGCATCAGACTGCGCTTCCTCGATGTGCTGCTGCATATGGGATATCGCGGACCCAACGTGATCCCCTGCGACGCAACGGCCCGCCGTGGCGAAGAAATGGGGTGGTTCGAACATGGCTCGACTATCATTGTGTTCGCGCCGCCTGGCGGTTGCGTGGTCGAAGGGATCAAGGAGGGCACCCGCCTGAGGATGGGGCAGGCTTTGCTGCAGCGCACATAAACCGCAACTTTAGCCGGCCAGCGGTGTTTTGTTACTAAACGAACACACACTCCAGTGCAAACGCAATCAACGGCCGAGTTCACGAGGTTCATGCGCGCCTATCAGGACATGGTTTTTTCGACCGCCTTCCGGCTGGCCGGCAGTGATGCCCAAGCCCAGGACATCTCCCAGGAAGTGTTCATCCGCGCCTTCGAACATTTCTCCGACCTGCGCACCAGCCCCACGGCCGGCGGCTGGTTGAAAACGGTTGCCACCAATCTGTCGCTCAATTACCTGAATCGTGACCGCAAGCGCTGGCGATTGTTCTCGGACATGCGCACCACCAACGATGAAGGCGAGGAGGCGCCGGAAATCGAATGGGAAGTGCCGGATACCCTGATGGACGACCTGAGCGCTGAGCAGCGCCGCCAAATGGTCGACTCGGTGCTGCATCGGCTGCCCGATCATCAGCGCATCCCGCTGGTTTTGTATCACTTCGAGGAACTGTCGTATCAAGAGATTGCCGCCAAGCTGCATGTCTCGCTGACCAAGGTCAAGACCGATATTTTTCGCGCCCGCGCCGCCTTGCTGCCCTTGCTGCAAGCGACCACCGCCGCGCGCGATGCCCTGGACGCCTGAATCGTGAATGACCGTAAAGCAGCAAGCCTTGAAAAGGTGCTGACCGAAGCACTGCGCGGCTTGCCGCCGCGGCGCGCACCGCTGGATCTCGAGTCGCGGGTGCTCGATGAATTGCGACGACGCGCCTCGCAGGTCTGGTGGCGGCGCAGCTTCACGCATTGGCCGGCGGCGGCGCGCACGGCGTTCGTGCTGCTGAACATCGCGCTGGTCGCAGTCACATTCCTCAATGGCTTTTCGAGTGTGGTGGGAGGTCGGTCTTTCTCGGAATTCACCGCCCTGGTGCTGATGTGGATGCGGCCATTCTTGACGGTTTTGTCATCGGTTGGTGGATTGACGCCCGTGCTGTTGCACTCGATTCCGCAGGGCTGGCTGTACGCCGGTCTGGTAGTGAGCGCGGTGCTGTACACGGCTTTGTTCGGGCTCGGCGCTGCGGCTTACCGCACGCTCTACTTGCGGCCCTCCATGGTGGGTGAAAGATCATGAATATTTCCGGAATGCGAAGACTGAGTTTTCTATTGGCGATGCTGTGTGTGTCGGGCATCTCGATCCCCGCCTGCATGGCAGCGCCCGCCGCGGTCGCGGCGTCGCCGGCCGCGGATGACTCCGACAAGCACAGCGACACCTTCGACGATGACGACAATTCGGAGCTGCGCGCTCACAAGCGCTTCTTCAAGCATGGCAGCCATAAGAGCGATCGCGTCACGATCGGTCACGATTCCCATCTGCGCGCCGATGAACATTCCGATTCTGTGGTCGCCATATTGGGATCTTCCATCAGCGAGGGCGAGGCAGAGTCGGTCGTCGCGGTGGCCGGCAATGCGCGGGTCACCGGGCCGGTGCACGACAGCGCCGTCGCTGTCTTGGGCAGCGTCTATGTCGACAGTACGATCGATCGCGACGTGGTTGCGGTGTTCGGCAACGTGGAATTGGGGCCGCATGCCGACGTCGGGGGCGATGTGGTCGCCGTGTTCGGCACGGTTACGCGCGATCCGGCGGCGATGATTCACGGCGACGTCGACAATGTCTTCGACATCGATGTGAGCGGCGTGCACGGCGTCAGCGGCGTGGGTTGGCTCGATGTGTGGGTCAAGAAGTGCCTGCTGTACGGTCGTCCCCTGGCCGTGTCGCCGGGATTGACCTGGGCGTGGACCTTGGCGCTGGTGATGCTGGCGTTCTACGCCGTGCTCGCGCTGATGTTCCGTTCCAGCGTGGATAGCTGCGTGCAAGCCTTGGAGACGCAACCAGGCCATACGGCGCTCGCGGCCTTGCTCGGCATGCTGCTCACGCCGGTGTTACTGGTGTTGTTGTGCATCACGGTGATCGGCATTGCAGCGGTTCCGTTCGTTGTCATCGGACTGTTCTGCGTGTCGCTTTTCGGCAAAGCGGTGGCGTTGGCGTGGCTCGGCGGCCGAATCAGCGGCCGGCGTCCGGGACCGCTCGGAAATCCCGCATTGGCGGTTCTGATCGGCGGCGCGGTGGCGCTGGCCTTGTACGTCGTCCCCGTGATCGGATTCTTGGTCTACAAGCTGCTCGGCTTCTTTGGTTTTGGCGCCGTGCTGTACACGATGATCTCAGGCGTGCGCGCGCGGCGTGCCGCAAACGCAGTGCCGGCCGCCCGCACCGCACCGCCCGCCGGCATCGCAGCCGGGGCGGCCTTCGCTGCAGGCGCGAGCGCCGCCGCGGCCGGGGATATACCCCCCTTGCATGGCGCCGCCGCCCCAGCGGATTCGGCAACTCATCCGCAAGCTGCGGCCGCATTCGCCACGCCGATCGCCGCGGACCTGCCGCGCGCCGGATTTTGGATTCGCATGGCCGCTTTGCTGCTCGATGTGATCCTGGTGGGCTTCGCCATGAGTCTGCTGCATCCCTTCGGCGATTTTCACGTCGTGATTCTCGCCATTTACGGCGCCGTGATGTGGAAGCTGCGCGGCACCACGGTCGGCGGGATCGTGTTCGATCTGCATGTGGTGCGCGTGGATGGCCGGCCGTTGGATTGGGAGACCGCGGTCGTGCGCGCGCTGGGATGCTTCCTATCGCTGGCTGTCGTGGGACTGGGCTTCATTTGGATCGCATTGGAGCCCAACAACCAGGCCTGGCACGACAAGATCGCAGGTACCGTG
>CAZZWM010000117.1:0-13045 GCA_964657945.1 uncultured Steroidobacteraceae bacterium | reverse complement strand
CTGACGCACGAACGGGACGATCGTCATCAGGATCATCGCGCGGTCAATGAACTGGTTTGGAACACTTTTCGCGACCACGTCGTGCTCGAGTACGAGATACCGAAATGGGATGGCGGTCTGGGGCAGCCGAACGTGTATTTCCCGGTGACCGCTCTGCAGGCGAAGGCCAAGGTGGATGCGCTGTTGGCCTCGCACAAGAGTCAGCGCAAGCGCGACTGGTTCACGCGTGACACCTTCATGGCGCTGCTGCGCCTGCGAGGGCTCGAGTGTCGTTCGCCGAGTGGCTACGCGGAAGGCTTTCACGGGCGAAAGCTGCGCATTGGCGGAATCTGAACGGTACGTGCCGCGACAATTCATTGCAAATTTACAGTAACGTGGGCAGGGGCGGCACTTGCCTCCTGCATGATTCCGAGGGAGCGACTGCCGAGTGAAAGACCTGAAGCGACGAACGCTGCGTGGCGGAGCCGTGAAAGCCATCGCTCAGGCGGCCACCTTCATTCTGCGGATGGGCTCCACGGCAATCCTCGCCCGAATGCTCGAACCGCGCGATTTCGGGTTGGTCGCCATGGTCACCGCCATGACGGGCGTGCTCAGCCTGATGAAGGACGCCGGCCTTTCATTACCCACCATTCAGAGCGCCACGATTTCTGAACAACAGCTCTCCAATCTGTTCTGGATCAATGTCGCGGTCGGCGTGGTCTTGACCCTCGCCAGTGCCGCCTTGGCGCCCCTGGTGATGCATTTCTATAACGAGCCCAAACTATTCGCAGTCACCTTGTGGCTTGCACCGAGTTTCTTGCTGTCCAGCCTGGGTGTTCAGCACTCGGCGATCCTGGTTCGGCAAATGCGGTTTTTTGCCTGCTCGGTGATCGACGTATCGTCCATCGTATTGGGAGCGGCGGTGGCCGTCTGCATGGCGGCAGCCGGATGCGGCTACTGGGCGCTGGTCGGGATGGCGTTGGCGATGCCGGCCGTGATGACCGCCGGTTGTTGGTTGGCCGCGCGCTGGATTCCGGAGCGTCCTAGCCGGGGTTCGGAGATCCGCTCCATGGTAAAGCTCGGTGGAGCGCTGACCTTCAACAGTATGATCATTTACATCGCCTACAACGTCGATAAAGTGCTGCTGGGGCGCTACTGGGGGGCGGATGCGATAGGCACCTATGGGCGAGCCTATCAGCTGGTCAATATTCCGACCGAGAACATCAATGCTGCCGTCACCAGCGTGGCTCTTTCGGCCCTGTCGCGCGTCCGAGAAGACGCATTTCGCATGAAGTCCTATTTTCTCAAGGGCTATGCGCTGGTGCTGGTACTGACCGTGCCTGCAACCGTGGCCTGCGCTGTGTTCTCCGACGAAATCGTCTGGTTGGTGCTTGGGCCCAAATGGGGTGAATCGGCGGCTATCGTGCGCCTTCTATCGCCGACGATCCTGGTGTTCGCGCTGATCAATCCGACATTCTGGCTGGTGTTTTCGTTGGGTCTGATGGGGCGCAGCATCCGGATTGCGCTGGTCATCGCTCCGTTGGTGATCAGCGCATACCTCATCGGACTTCCCTACGGCCCTCGAGGAGTGGCGCTGGCTTATTCGCTTGCCATGAGCCTGTGGCTCGTGCCCCATATCGTGTGGTGTCTGCATGGAACCAACATCAAGCCGATGGAGGTCGCCCGAGTCGCCGCAAAACCAATAACCGCCGGTCTGGTCGCGGCGTCGATTTGCTTGGTGTTTCAGCTGAGTTACGCTCACAGCTTGCAGCCGCTGGTGCGATTGATCATAGGAGGCACCCTCATGACGATCTCGTACATTGGCGTACTGTTCTACGCCTTTGGACAAAAACACTTCTACGTGGACGTGATCAAGGGCGTGTTTGGCAAACAACCCTTGGTTGCGGGCGAATGAGGTAATTCTCCGGTCAACAACTGCACCAGCTTGCGGCGAGCAGTCCTTTGACTGAAGATATGATCGGCATCTTCGATGATGTGAACCCGGCAGTGGCCTTGGTTCGACTTGACGACCGAGCCACCCTGCAATAACAGCAAATCCCGGCCGACGTCATCGCGGGCGAAGAAGAAAACGATTCGTACGCCGCGTGACGCCAGGGCGCGCAGTTCCCAACCCAGATCATAGGGCAGCCGAATATGGAGTTTGCGGCTCAAGTCGCGCAGCTTGCTGTTCAGCGTCAACAGCGGTCGTCGCAGGTAGATCAACAGGATGCGCCACAAATTGACGCGCCCGGCAAACACGTCTCCCCATGATTTGCGCGAGAGCACGCGCTTGGCGTAGATACCGGGGTTGCGTACGACTTCCGCATCCTGCAAATCGCTGAGCTTCGATCCCTGTTTCCAATAGAACGTCAACGGGTTGATCAGCAGGACGGTGTCGACGTGCGGGTTGGAAAGGGCTGATCGTAGGGAATGATAGGCGCCGGAACACAAGCCTGCCAAGGTGATGTTCTGAACGTCCCGTTCGCGGCGCAGATAGGCAATGGCGGCGGCAACGTCATCCAAGGCGTGCGCTGGGTAGACCTCGTTCGGCGCTTGACCTGCTCGCGGGGCGCTATCGCCAAGACCAGCGAGGTCCATCCGCATCACGCAGTAGCCGCGAGCCGCCCAGCGCCTTGCTAGATCCACGTACATTCGATTCGGGCCGATATGACTGGTTGCGCCGCAGTTCAGCATGATGATGCCGTGCCCCGCGCCGGGTTGCAGGCTCGATTGGCAATGGCGCTGCAACTCCGTGCAGATGGCAAACAGCGTGCGCTTCTCGTCGAGGAACAGCGCGCGTTCGAGAAGCTGCAATCCGTTTTCGGCTGCCAGTTGCATCGATGCAGTGCAGTCTTTCACGGTCGAGGGAATTCTGGCCGGCTGAGGTAGCCTGGAGCGAAGATTCGTGAGGTATTCCAGAATGGCTGCGACACATTTTTCGGGCACTCGTGCCGCGTGGGGAGTGTCGATCATTTCGAGCAGTCCGGGGAGGTGCCTATAGTCGACCTTCGTGCCCAGCGCCTCGACAGCATCGACCCAGCTCTTCGCGACGGGAAGATCACTGCGATCCAAAATGAGTGTGTCGCTAGGTGCGCGATGGCCGCAGCGATGCAGGTCGACGGTGCCGAGGCGGTCGATCGAGGCCTGCGACAATCGAAATCCGGTGACTTCAATGCCCGAATCTACCTCGACTTCGCCGCCGGCGTCCGAGGAGGAGGTGACCTGGAACGCCCGCAATTCACGCACGTAACGCCGGCCGTTCACCACCGGCGAGACGGAAATGACCAGATCGACGCTGGAATCCTGCGCGGCAAGCATATTTGCCAGTAACGCGCCGAAGCGCACGCCCAGCAAGCCGATGCGCGTGAGCCGAGTGTGGCTGCGCAAGGCGGCCATGGCGGCGCCTATATCCGCGAGCCATTGAGCTATTTCATCGCGCTCGGTATCGCGGCCGCTCGAATCACCCGTTCCCGTATAGTCGAATCTCAATACGGCGGCGCCGGCGGATGCGCAGGCGTCGGCAAAGGCGCGGATACTGCCGTCCGCACAGATCGATTCGTAGCCAAACGGTTTGCAGATGACGATTCCCAAGTCGAACGCGTGGTTTTCAGGCGGCAGATGCAGCCACCCAAACAGCGATTCGCGGCCAGACTCAAAGTAGAGGGGCCGAGCCGCGATGCTCATCGGGCGATCCGGATGGGGTAGGGCGATGCGGCGTTGAGAGCTTGCACGGTCCCGTTGAAGGCGTCCGATTCCGAGCCCTTGCGCGGCACCAAGGTCAATGCGCGAGTCGAGTTGGGGATCATGTGAAAATATTGATCGTCGGCAACGAACCCCGGTGCGTCCACATGAACCGATTGAGCGAAATGTTTGCTCTGAATATCGAGCCGCCACGCCGCGCCTACCTGTGCGGCACTCGCCGAAAGACCGGGATCGGCGTCTGTGGCATTGGGTAGACCTTGCGGAAAGTGAAAGGCCTCGGCCAACAGCCGCCGTTCGTCCGGCGCATACAAGGCAGCGTGCAATAGGTCATACGCGGGTGGCCCGAAACGAAACGAGTACGAGAGATCCATGAATCCTTCGAGCAGATCGGTTGCCGCAATTTCCCGGGTCGAGGCCGGCGGCAGATCGACTTGTTTGAGCGCCGGTACTCCGATGGGCGCGGATCCTTTGAACAAGCGCAGCTCCAGCAGCACGCGGCGCGCGCCACGGGATTCGTTGACCAGGTGAATCGTCAGGCCGTTGCAGTCTTCATCACTCACGGTCAACGCCAGCGGCTGTAGCACCCGTTTCACGTAGTAGTAGGCGGCTTTCGGCAATCCGGTCGAATCGATGACGCCCCAACCGGCGCCGGGCCACAGGTCATTCAAGAACCAGACGAGCGCGCCGCCGCAACTCGACCCGGCGCGGCGCCACTCCGCAAATGCCGCAGCCATGACCTCACCGCTGGCAACGCGCGAGAATTGCAGATATCGATCATGGTCGGCATAACGCATTCGCATCGCATCGACACGAAACAGACTCTCCAGATAGAAGTCGCGCACATCGTCGAAATCCCAGCCTGCGCCCAAGTCGCGCGGCGAACGTTCCTTCCAGCGAGCATGATGGCATCGCAAGCCGTGGCCGAGCGCGATCGATGCCAGAGTTTCATCTTGCGGCACGTTGGCGAAGGCCAGGCACTCCGACGCGAAACGCACGCCGGAACGGCGCGCATCGTTCAAGGGCTTCAAGTACGCACCCACGCCGTAATAGGAACTCACGCCCTCATTGGGCTGAAATGGGAATGCGCCACCATGGGTGCTCGACGGACAGTAAGGCACTCCCGGCGCCAGTTCGTCGACCAAGGCAGCCAGTTCGACTTCAAAGAGCCTGGGCGCCCAGCACTCGCGCGGTGCGCCTGACATCGCCGCTTGCTGAGCACCTTCACTGTTGCCGCACAACACAACCAGTGAGGGATGCCCCTGCAATCGCGACAATTGCTGGCTGGCTTCGATCCGCACGCTTGCCGCAAACTCGGGGTCTTCCGCCGGATAGTCCATGTTCGCGAACATGAAATCCTGCCAAATCATCACGCCTGCCGAGTCGCAGCAATCGAAGAAGGCGTCGGATTCATACACCGTTGGGCCGGCCACCCGCAACATATTCATGCCGGCATCGCGTACGCGCTCGATGGCCTCGGCATACGCCGACGGGGTCGCCTGCAAGCTGACGCAGTCGAGCGGCATCCAGGCGGCCCCCCGGCAAAATATCTCTTGCTCATTCACATGCAGAGAAAAACGCCCCGCCTCGCGCTCGAGGCGCAGAGACCGAAAGCCGACTTCTCCCAGAGGCGCGTTGATCTGGCGCCGTGTTCCGGCGTGGTCCACTTCGATCAATAGGGTTGCTTGATAAAGACAAGCCTCGCCATGCGTGTGCGGCCACCACAGATCCACATTCGGCAGCCACAGTTCTGCATGGACGACCCCAGTGGGTGCGAGAATCAATTCGGATTCCATCTGCGTGCCGCTGCGTCGCGCGATCAAGCGAGCGGCTCTGATGGTGGTGCCTGATAGCGCTGACAATGTGGCTGAAAAACTCAACCTGCCGTCGGTTCCGATCAGCGTGGCCTGCCATCGAGGGTCATCGATCTGCAGCCAACGCTGCCGTTCCAGCCAAATGGGCCGCCACGGACCCACCGGTGCGGCCGGCGGCGACCATCCGGGTGTTCGTCCCAGCAAGCTGGCGCGTATCCAGCGCAACTGCTGATGCTCCACCATCGGGGTGCGCCATCGCGGACGGGGACGACGGATCTTGAGCGCGGCGTCGATGGGGGAGAAGCGGATGGTGAGCTCGTTTTCGGCGCCCAGCATCTCACTGACATCGACACGATGCGCTCGAAACATGTTGCTGGAATCGAACAACACAGCGTCGTTCAATCTGACTTGCGCAAGGGTTGCGAGACCCTCAAATCCCAGGAAAATGCGTTCGTCTGATTGCCGCGGCTCGGCGACGAATCGAGTTCGATAATTCCATTCCTCGGCATCGAAGCGGCGCGCAGGTGAATCGAAGCTCCATTCTCCGGCATCACGCAGGCTCGAGGCTACCGTCCCTGGGACGCAGGCGGGGAACCATCGGGGGTGCTGAGTTGGGGCCGGCGCGAGCTCCCAGCCCTCGCTCAGCGGGATCTGTCGATAGGCGTCGCACCCCGTCAGCCGGCCGTTCACGCGATCGCGCCCAGTCCGGCCGTGGCGCGCTCCCAGGCCAGGGTCATCTGATCGAAGCTTGCGGAGGCGTCCAGCGCACGCTTTGCATTGACCGCACGGGCGATCTTCAACAGCAACGACTTGCTGATGTTGGATATCTCCGAGCACGCCGCGGCGGCCGTCTCGCACTGCGCCGAGCCCAGCCATCGCAGGTATGCAGCCGCCAACTCATTGGCCGCACCGAGCTGACGCAGGGTTCCAAAGACCCACGCATGATAGTGCTGCATGCCTGACTGCGCGATCGCCGGCAGATCTTGCTCAATGCGCGCGCGAAAGCGTGGGATCGGATTCTGCGCCGGCCGCCACGGCAGATATTTGCGTAGCAGCGCCCGGGAGGATGCGCGCAGCTGTTCGGGCTCAAGCGCAACCGCGCGATCGTGACGCACCAGCTCTGCGAACAGCGGCAGGAAGGTCGGATCCGGTGCTGCTCCGACTCGAAACAGCCGTACGAAGTCCTCGCCCTCCAGGCAGTGATAGCCCCGGTTGTGGAAGTAATGCAGTTGCTGCGACGTCACGTCGATGCTGTTTAATACAATGGTGGTCTTGACATGCTGCTGGCGGTAGTCGGTTCCTGCCGTGTCCGGGAGCCAGAAGGAGTCGGCTTCCGTGCTGATGAACTTGCCTGTGCGCAGATGCTCGACGGCATGCTCCAGGAGCGGGCGCCATGCATACAGCTCAGTGACGTCTATACCGTAGAGTTCCCGCAGATCTTCGTGCGGCGGTTTGTAAAAAGTCCATTGATCGCCCTCGAAATCGACGGCGATGGTGGACGGCAACATGGCCAGTGGCTCGAGCCCAAGGCTATGAACGAGCTCGATCCAGATATCAACGTAGCAATTCTTCTCCGGCCAAATACACTCAGAAGCGTGCAAGGAGTGCTGACGATAATTGGCGGGATCGAGACCGCCTATCACCGAGATACGCTGCGCGGGCCTTGTGTCCGCTAGGGCCACAGCTGCAACCGAACCGCGTCGGGCCAACGCTCAACCTGAAATCCATGAGCCTTGAAAAGTGCCATGACGATTCGTTCGAGCCCGAAGCCGAGGCAGGCCGTGTTCGCCGTTGCGCCGTCGGGCGTGCGTATTTCGAAGGTCGAACCAAAATGCTCCTGGTGAAAGTTGAACGAGCACACGGCGGTGGGTTCTTGCGCAGAAATCACCGGCACGAGCACTTCGAATTTCAGTTTCTGTTCCTTTTGGTTTGCGGCCATCATCTTGCCGCCGCGGCCGAAAAACGGATCTGCCGCGACGTCCGAATGGGCCGCGAGACCCAGCGACTTGAGCAGCGAGAGACCTCGCTGCAGCCACATGTCGCGCCATTCGATCACCTCGTCGGCCGACCCCACCCTGACGAACTCGCGCACTCGGAAAGACTGCATACGGGTGGCTTCGGCCGATGGCTCGTGGCGATAAACCCAGTTGAGCATCGACACGGTCCGCCCGCCCGTCCGCACCACACCGGTGAAACTCGGGTAGATGGGATAGCAGGCAGCGGGGTTCAAGGTGACTTCGGTCATCTGCAGCATGTCGCCCCAGGGCTGGCCGCCGTTCACTTTCTGCGCCAGCGCCTTGGCTTGCACGTCCTTCCCAAAGAAACTGTACACCGCGCCGCAAAGATGCGGAAATGAGTCGAGGTAATGTACTTTCTCGAGGATCTGCCGGCTTATGATGGGCGGAAAGGTATAGATCTCGGCCTTGTCGTCAACGGCGACTTTGGAAACCAGCGAGTTGAATCTCTCCAACACATCCTCGAACACCGCTCCACGTCCAAAGGCTCCGGGCACACCGACAGGCACGATGAGACCGTGTTGCACGAGTCCGTCATAGAAGTCTTTGGCTTCCTGGGATTCAGGCACGTTCAGTCATCCTTGTGCACCAACAGCATGGAGGCGCTCTTGCCGACGATACGGTCGTTGGAAACCATCAGTGAACCGGAAAGAGCGTCGCGGTAATGGCGCGCGACACTGAATTTAGAGTCGTTCTTGAACGCCATCACGCCGATTATTTGCATCGCCTTGTGCACCAATTGCGGCGCCGCCTCGGACGCGGTGACCTTCAAGCCGTTCATTTTCAATGCCCAGCCCATGGTCATCAATTCCGCCGCGCCTTCGGGGCGCTGGGTCAGTTCGTCGTATTCGGTGGCGAGCGCGAACCAGTGATGCCGCAGCGCCTGAAGCTGGGCTGACACCTCGGCCAGACGAACCGCGCCGGGCGGCTGTGTGCCGGGTTTGTTGCGGGCTTCGGCACGAATGAATTGCCCGGCTTTCGCAACGGCGCCGGCGGCAATTCCCCACCAGAGCGCAGCCCAGAGAATGTGCGAATAAGGAACCATGGTCTGGGCCGAGGAGTCTGCGAACGTGCCGGGGATGACGTGATCGGCAGGGCCCGAGGATTCGAGGTTGAAGCCGGGGCTGCAGGTGCCTCGCATTCCCATCGTGTCCCAAGTCGTCGTCTGCTTGAGCGTGCAATCATTCTTTCGCACCAGCACGAGCACCTGATCGCCGGATGCCGCATCGGGAGCGCGACGGCAGGTGACCAAAATGGCATCGGCATGGGCACAGTAGGAGGCGGTCGTGGCCTGTTTGTTCAACTTGAAGCTGCCGTCCGAATGTTCGATCGCACAGACGCTCGAGCGTGTATCGCCTTGAGTGCCCACTTCGGAGGTCATCGAGCCGATCAGATACTGATGCGTCACCAGGTCTTGAAGGTACTGCCTCAATGCGGGGGAAGAGATTCCGTGGCGGGCGAGGCAGGCGACTTGAATGTGGTGCATGGCAAGTACCATGGCGCTCGAGCCGCAGCTCCCGGCAAGCGATGAGCACATGTTTGCCAGCGTACGCACGTCACAACCTAAGCCGCCCAACTCGCGCGGGACAGCGGCAGACATCGCGCCTGCCGTTCGCAAGGCGTCGATGGTTTCGGCCGGGAAGCGGGCATCCTTGTCCACTTGATCAGCGTGGCGAGCCGCGATCTCGGCGACCTGGGAACGAATTGTCTCAATCAATTCCATGCGCGTTCTGCCCGCCACCGGACCGTCGAGGCTGCGCGTGGCGACTTCAAGTCGAAACAAAATAAAAGCGAGAGGTCAGCGTTCTTGATTCAGCCGCCGCCGGCTTTCCTCAAAGCTGCCGCGATGGCGCCGATCGACATGAACATCGAGCGATTGAGCATCTGATCCGGGAACTCGACGCCGAATTCATTCTCGAGGGCCAACATCACGTTGACACTGGCGAGCGAGGTCATACCGGCGGCATACAAATCGTCGTTCTCACTCAGTTGCATGGCGTCTCTTCCCAGGCGACCATGATTTAACAGAATGACGCGTATTCGGTCCAAGGGTTGGGAACTACCATCGGAGTCGACGGCTCCACGGGGCCAGGAATTACGGTGTGCGTTCATGAGAATATGGTCCCATACAGGCTCGTTACCCCTGTAGGAGGCGCGTCACAGTATGCAAGGGCAGGTGAGGTGGTTTGAACGCATTGCCAATTAGGCGCTCCGTGGCGTGGGTCGCGCTAGCAGGCGCTTTGTTAATCTGTTTAGGTCTGGTATCGCTGGTGGCGGTGCACAATTACCGGGCTGCACTGACTTTGATGGCAGCGGATCTGCCGTCGCCGCTGTTGGCGAATCCGGGTCCTGCTCACCTGGATAATCTACGTTCCATCTCGTTTTCTTCGCGCGGATTGCCCGTGAGCGCATGGTACATCCCGTCCGGAAATCGGGCGGCCGTCATCGTGCTGTCGGGTACCAACAGCGATCGCGCCAGCATGTTGGCCGAGGTGCGCCTGCTCGCGGCCGCGGGCTTTGGTGCATTGGCGTTCGATTGGCCAGGACTTGGGATCAGTCAAGGCAGCGTTCGATGGGGCGTGGAGGCTCGGGATGCGGTGGGTGCGGCGGTAACCTGGCTCATCGCCCAGCCCGACGTCGATCCTCATCGTATTGGAGCTTTGGGATTCTCGATGGGCGGCTTCGTTCTCACGCAGGTTGCGGCCACCGACGATAGAGTGCGCGCGGTGGTTCTGGAATCCACACCGACGGACTTCAATGATTATTTGAACATTCACAACGCAAAGTGGGGCATCTTGAGTCGATGGCCGGCGCGGTGGGCGCTGCGAAATTCGGGCCTGTTGACCGAGCATGAGTCCGCCCTGGCGTCGATCGGGGCAATATCTCCCCGACCGCTATTCATCCTCGGCCAGCAGGACGATCCGGAGATTCCTGCCTCGATGATCCGAACTCTGGCCGCAGCTGCGGGTCAGCCAAAACAACTGTGGATCATGAACGGCGCGAATCACGGAGGTTACTCGGCCGCGGCGGGTTTGGAATACCCGCGCCGACTCGAGGAATTCTTCAAAGATTCTCTGCTGGAGACCAATCGCTGAGGCGCGGCGGGACTACCACACCTTCCAAGGGCAATGGCCTTTCGCCTCCATGCGATCGAAGTTGATTTTGTCTTTGAACGTGTCCATGCATTGCCAAAATCCATTCCAACGAAAGGTGAGCAATTTTTTCTCGCCGATCAGCCGTGCGAAAGGCCGCTCGACGAGTTCGTCGCCTTCTTCGATGAAGTCGAAAATACGCCGGCGGAACACGAAGAAGCCGCCGTTGATCCAGATTTCTTCGCCCGACATGACGCCCATCCCGGTCACGAATCCCGCCGGATCGCTGCGCACGGAATGAAAGCTGGCGGAGCTGTAAACGGAGGCAAAACTGGCAACGGCATCGCTCGACCTGAATTCGTCGATCTGTTGCGCCAGCGGTAGCGAGGACAGCCCATCGGAGTAGTTCGCAAGAAAGTACTCCTCGCCCTCGACATACTTTCGTGCGCGCAGCAGCCGCTGACCGATGTTGGAATGCAGACCGGTGTCGACGAACGTGATGCGCCAGCCGTCCAGGTCGGAACTGTGAAGCTCAACTTTTTTCCCCGCCTCACTCAGCGTGAAGTCGTTGGTGAGAGCTTCGTTGTAATTCAGGAAATATTCGCGGATGGAGTCTCCGCGGTAACCCAGGCACAGTACGAAATCCTTGTGGCCGAAGTGTGCGTAGTAGCGCATGAGATGCCAAATGATCGGTCGGTTGCCGATGTTGACCAAGGACTTTGGCACTGTGTCTGAATGTTCGCGCAGTCGCGTACCCAACCCGCCGCAGAAAAGTACGACCTTCATTTTTTTAAGCTCCACGGATAAGCGCTGAGTTTACATGAAACCCATCGGCAACCGTGGGCACTGACGCACATAGGCGGCGCGCTCTGTTAGACTTTGGCTCATCCGGATGCGACTGATTATCAGGGATTTATGCTCGTTCGAACACGATTTGCTCCCAGCCCCACGGGCTTTTTACATATAGGGGGACTGCGCACCGCGTTGTTCTGTTGGCTGTACGCACGGCATCACGCCGGTCGTTTCGTGCTTCGAATCGAGGACACGGATCTCGAGCGATCGACACCCGAGGCCATCCAGCAAATCCTCGACGGCATGGAATGGGCGGGCTTGGATTTTGACGAAGGGCCGTTCTTCCAAACCAAGCGTTTCGATCGTTACAAGGAGGTGGTCGCCGACATGTTGGCGGCCGGCCAGGCGTACCTGTGCTACTGCACGCGCGAAGAATTGGACCGGATGCGCGCAGAGCAAATTTCCCGCGGCGAGAAGCCTCGTTACGATGGGCGCTGGCGCGATCGAACCGATGTCCGCGAAGGTGTGCCTCCGGTGGTGCGATTCAGGAATCCTTCGAGCGGTGAAGTCGTCGTCGACGATGTGGTGCACGGGCGGGTGGTTTTTCAGAACACCGAACTCGACGACTTGATCATCGCGCGTTCCGACGGCACCCCGACGTACAACTTCTGCGTGGTAGTCGACGACATGGACATGCAGATCACGCACGTGATACGCGGCGACGATCACCTGAACAACACGCCGCGTCAGGTGAACATGCTCCGGGCGCTGGGCCAGATCCCGCCGGTTTATGCGCATCTGCCCATGATATTGGGATCCGATGGCGCCAAACTGTCCAAACGTCATGGTGCGGTCAGTGTGCTGCAATACCGCGATGAGGGTTTTCTCCCCGAGGCGGTGCTCAATTATCTGGTGCGCCTGGGCTGGTCGCATGGCGATCAGGAAATTTTCAGCATCGAGGAAATGGTGCGCCTGTTCAACATCGCCGCTGTCAACAAATCAGCTTCCGCCTTCGATGTCGAGAAGCTCGCGTGGCTCAATCAGAAACACATGGTCAGCGCGCCTACCGCGCGCACGGCGGCGTTGCTTCGTTGGCAGCTGGAAAGAGAGGGTATTCAGGCGGCGAACGAGCAACAGCTCGAGCAAATTGTGTTGGCGCTGCGTGAACGGGTCAAGACGACCAAGGAGATGGCGCGCAGCTCTGTCTTCTTCTTCCGCGCCCCCGTGGCCTACGACGACAAAGCGGTGGCGAAACACGTCCCGGCGGCAATCCTGCCGCTGCTGGCCGAGTTTTCCGTAGCTTTGGGCGGCTTGACGGACTGGACGGCCGCCGCGATCCACGATGCCTTGACGCAGTTTGCCGCTGCCAGCAGCCTTCCATTGGGCAAGTTGGCGCAGCCGATTCGCCTGGCGATGTGCGGCGGCACAGTGTCTCCGCCGATCGATGCGACCCTGGCAATTCTGGGCAAAGATGAAACCCTGGCGCGCCTGCAAGCCGCCCGCGCCGCCTGGGGCGCATAATCTCTTCATTTCCTTGACGAAATAGGCCACGTCAGGTAACGTCCCGCGCCTCCATGTGGGGCCATAGCTCAGCTGGGAGAGCGCTTGCATGGCATGCAAGAGGTCGGCGGTTCGATCCCGCCTGGCTCCACCA
>CAZZWM010000116.1:11885-13553 GCA_964657945.1 uncultured Steroidobacteraceae bacterium | reverse complement strand
CGCCGGTGAGCGATTCGCGCGAGTAGCGGTCATCCTGCTTGTACCAGGACAACCAGTTCGGCGTCTTCAGCTCGAAGCTGCCGAGGATGTCCTTTTCCTTGAACTTGGTGTTGCCGACAATGTTGATCTGCTCGATCTTGGCGCGCTTGCCTTCCTTGATGTCGACGATGATGTCGACCTTGTTGCCGGGCAGATCGGTGATCTTGGTGTCGACTCTGACGGCGTACTTGCCGCGGCTGAAATATTGATCGGTGAGGTACTGCTTGACGTCCTCGAGCACCGAACGGTCGAAGGTCTTGCCGGTCGCGAGTCCGACATTGCGCAGGCTCTTCTGCAGATCCTCGGTCTTGATGTCCTTGTTGCCCTTCAATTCGAATTTGGCGATCGAAGGCCGCTCGACCACCACCACCAACAGCGTGTTGCCGTCGCGGCGCAGCTCGACGTCGCGGAAGAACCCGGTGGTGTACAGCGCGCGCATCGCCTCGCCGATTCTTTGCGAATCGAGGTGATCGCCGATGTTGACCGGCAGATAATTGAATACCGTGCCTTCGGAGATGCGTTGCAAGCCTTCGATGCGGATGTCGCCGACGGTGAATACATCAGCCGCCTGGCTGCCCACCGCGGAAGCGGGCGTCGGAATGGCCGGGCCCGGTTCCGCAGCAGGTGCGGGCGCGGGCGCTGCCGGGCCGCGGCTCCGCGCCTGGGCCGCAGCCGCAGGACCCGGGGTTTGCGCGTTAACGGCGTTGTAGACCGGCTGCGTGGCAAGCGCCACCAGCAGACCGGCGCGAAATTCAAGCCGCACGCGGCAAGGACCGAATGCAATGTCGGTGGACGGCGGCACAGCGGCGCCGTTCGAGCGGCTCGAACTTCAATATTTTCATGTTGTCCCGTTAATTAAAATGTCTTGAAATATCGTTATAAAAGGCCAGGCTCATCAAAACCACCAACAGCGCGATGCCGATCTGCTGACCGAACAATTGCGCGCGCTCCGACATGGGGCTGCCCTTCACAGCCTCCACTGCCTGATACACCACTTGTCCGCCGTCGAGCAGCGGCACCGGCATCAGATTCAGCACGCCCAAGCTCACGCTGATGATGGCCAGAAAATCCAGGTATGCCGCGATTCCGATCGATGCGCTGACGCCGGCAAATTCCGCGATGCTGACCACACCACTGATGTTCTTCGCGGACACCTGCCCGGTCAGCATTCGCCACAGCATTTGAACCGTGAGGGCCGACATCTCCCAGGTTTTCGCAACGCCGGTTCGGAGCGCATCGACGGGACCCTGTCGATGGGTTTCCATCAATCCCGGCGGCCAACTCTGCGGCCCTTCCTCCAGCGAAATACCCAGGCGGCCGATGCTTCTGCCCTGCTCCATCACCTTCGGCACGGGCACTACCATACTCAATCGCCGGCCTGCGCGCTCGACTTCGAGCGCCAGCTCGCGCCCGGGCGAGCCGCTGACCAGAGAAATGAATTCACTGCGATTTGCGATGGGTTGACCGTCGGCGCTCAGCAAGCGGTCGCCGACTCGAAGCCCGGCCTTATAGCCGGCGCTGTCGCTCGAGGCCTCATGCACGGCGGTGGTGGCATTCCAGGTCATCAGATCGAACCCCAGGCCGGGCAACAAACGCCCCGGCTCGGTCAGCGCCCGCCGGTCCTCGTTG
>CAZZWM010000116.1:0-11875 GCA_964657945.1 uncultured Steroidobacteraceae bacterium | reverse complement strand
CAACGGCAGTTCGGCGCCATCCCGCCGCACGCGCAGCGGCACCACGCCCTCGTCGCTGAACTGGCGGATCAAGGCAATCTGCAGATCTTCGAGATTCGCCACGGCACGCTCGCCGACGCGCACGATCTGATCGCCGCGGCGCAGTCCGCCGATGGCCGCCGGACTGTCGAGCCGCACCTGCGCGACGACGGGTTTTACGGTGTCGGTGCCGACCATCGCCAGAGTTGCGTAGGCCAGCGAGGCAAAGATCAGGTTCATGGCAGGACCCGCCAACAGCACGGCGATCCGGTGCGTGACCGGCCGGCGCGTGAAGGAACGGTGCAATTCCTCGGCTGCGACATCGCCTTCGCGCTCATCGAGCAATTTGACGTATCCGCCCAAGGGAATGGCAGCCAGGCAGTATTCGGTGCGGTCCGCATCCTTGCCGACGCGGGTCAGCAACGGCTTGCCGAAGCCGATGCTGAAACGCAGGACCTTGAAGCCCAGCTTCTTCGCCACCCAGTAGTGACCGAACTCATGCACGGCCACCAAGATGCCGATCGCAAGCAAGAAGGCCGCCAGAATGACCAAAATCTTCATGCAAAGGCTCCGGAGCTAAGCTCTATCAAGCTGACAGCCAGGCGTCTTGCCGCAGCGTCGGCATCCAAGACATCGCCGAGAGCCTTCACAGGTGAGAAGTCCGAGCGCTGCAGCACCTTGTCAATGACCGTTGAAATCCCTACAAAGTTCAAGCGGCCATCGAGAAAGGCTTGGACGGCCACTTCGTTGGCGGCATTCAACACGGTGGGAGAGGTGCCGCCGCTGCGCGCCGCGTCTCGGGCCAATGCGAGACAAGGGAATCGAATGGTGTCCGGCGGCTCGAATCCCAGCTGTCCGATGGCGATCAGGTCCAAGGATTGCACACCGGAGGCAAAGCGCTCCGGCCAGGCCAGCGCCTGCGCAATGGGCGTGCGCATGTCGGGCGCGCCGAGTTGTGCCAGCATCGAGCCGTCCGCGTACTCGACCAGCGAATGAATCACGCTTTGCGGATGCACGACCACATCGACCTGGGTTTCCTTGAGTTCGAACAGCAGCGTGGCCTCGATCACCTCCAGCCCCTTGTTCATCAAGGTGGCGGAGTCCACTGAAATTTTCCGGCCCATTTTCCATTTCGGGTGCGCACAGGCCTCGTCCGGCGTGACATGCGCCAGCTTGGTCACATCGGTGGTGCGAAACGGGCCGCCCGAGGCGGTGAGCAGGACGCGCGTCACGCCTGCGGCCGGACTGCCAGGGAGGTAGCCGGCGGGCATGCATTGAAAAATCGCATTGTGTTCGCTGTCGATTGGAATCAACTGCGCGCCTGCGCGGCGCACTTCATCCATGAGCAGCCGGCCGGTCATGACCAGCGATTCCTTGTTGGCGAGCAGCACGCGCTTGCCGGCGCGAACCGCGGCCAGCGTCGGCAGCAAGCCGGCGGCGCCGACGATGGCCGCCATCACCATGTGCACTTCACCGCCCGCCACCGCATCGGCCAGGGCCTCCGCACCGGCTTCGACCCGGGTGCTCGAGCCGGCCTCGCGCAATGCGGTGCGCGCCTGCGCGGCAGCCTTCTCATCGATGAGCACCACGGTCTCGACCCGAAACGCGATGGCCTGTTCGACGATGGTCTGCCAGCTGCTGTGCGCGCCGAGCATGGTGACCTTGAACGCCTCGGGATGCAGCGCGATCACCGCCAAGGTGCTGCGCCCGATGCTGCCCGTGGAACCCAAGATGGCGATGCCGCGCTGCATGCTCATCGGATCACCCCGGAACCGAACAAACCGAGCGCGTACAGCGGAGCGGCGGCCGTCACGCTGTCGAGGCGGTCCAGCATGCCGCCATGTCCCGGAAGTATCCCTCCGCTATCCTTGAGTGCGGCTGCGCGCTTGAACATGCTCTCCGTCAGATCGCCGATCACCGAAACAGTTGCAATACCGATGCCGAATGCCATGCATGCCAGCACGGGCAAATCGAAGCGCAGCGCGCCGATCCAGGCGACCAGCGCGACCGCCGCCGCCCCGCCCGCGGCTCCCTCCCAGGTCTTGCCGGGGCTGACGCGCGGCGCGAGCTTGTGGCGTCCGAAGCGGCGCCCGGCAAAGTAGGCGCCGACATCGGCGGCGCAAACCAACAGGGCCAGGAACAATACGAGCAACGGCCCGCGCGCGATTCCGTCGGCGGATTGCAAGCGTGCCAACGCGACGAAGGCCGGCACCAGCACCGGCAGCCCGCACAGCAGCGCAAGCCACGGCTTATGGCGCGCCGGCGCAATGCTCAGCCACAGGAAGGCGGCGCCCCACCAGGCCAGCGCCAGGCTGAGCAAGATCAACAGATGGGAAGGCCGGTCGGTCCACCTCCAGGCCGCGAACAACAGCGCGGCGATGGCGGCGGTGTAGGCGGCGCGCGCGGCCGATGCGCGCAGGGCGCCGAATCCGGCCCATTCCCAGGCGCCGATCAGAAACACCAGTGCCCAGGCCATCACCGTCCACAGCGGCGGCAATAGAAATACGATCGCCAGCAGCAATGCGCCCAGTATCAGGCCCGTGATGACGCGCGTCCTAAGCATGGGTCCCCAGCTGCTCGGAGGTCTTGCCGAAGCGCCGTTCGCGCTTGGCGAAGAAGTCGAATGCCGCCTGCAGATCCGCTGCCGAGAACTCAGGCCACAGCGTCTCGCAAAAATACAGTTCGGTGTACGCCAGATTCCACAGCAGGAAATTGCTGATGCGTTGCTCGCCGCCGGTGCGCACCAACAGGTCCGGATCGGGAATGCCCGCCAGTTCCAAGCGCGCCGCAATGTGCGCTTCCGTGATCTCGGCCGCCGTCAGCCGACCCGCGGCGCACTCCTCCACCAGCCTGCGGCAGGCTTGGGCGATATCCCATTGCCCGCCATAAGCAACCGCGACCAGCA
The DNA here is from genome assembly GCA_964657945.1 of uncultured Steroidobacteraceae bacterium. Taxonomy (GTDB): domain Bacteria; phylum Pseudomonadota; class Gammaproteobacteria; order Steroidobacterales; family Steroidobacteraceae; genus Bog-1198. Next base: position 8,952 of record CAZZWM010000116.1, on the reverse strand, counting down.
ATCCCAATCCGCCGTTCTCGGCGGTCAGTACTTCGGCGTGCTGCATGCGTCCGGTCAATTCCGCGCCCAACGTGGCCCGATCGCCGATGAATCGCACCCTCACCCGGTTCTCGTGCAAGGCGGACACCTCGCGCACCAAGGCGTCGAGGAACAATCCCATCAACATGCCCACTTCATCGGGTGGCCGGCGCCAGTTCTCGCTGCTGAAGGCAAACAAAGTCAGATAGCGGACATTCAAGCGTGCGCATTCCTCGATGATCTTGCGCACCACCTTGACGCTGGCGCGATGGCCCGCGGCCCGCGGCAGGCCGCGCGAGCGCGCCCAGCGGCCGTTACCATCCATGATGATGGCCACATGCTGCGGCGAGTCGGCGCTCGACATTGGACGGGTGCAGGCCCTGCTCAGACCTGCATCAACTCCTTTTCCTTTTCCGCCATGGCGTGATCGATATCCGCAACATGCTTGTCGGTGAGCTTCTGCACGTCGTCCTGCGCGCGCCGATCGTCGTCCTGGGCGATGAGCTTTTCCTTGAGCATCTCCTTCAGCTCGGTCATGACTTCGCGCCGCACCCCGCGGACCGCGACCCGGGCATTCTCGGCCTCCGACTTCACCACCTTGATGATGTCGCGGCGGCGCTCTTCGGTCAGCGCCGGCATGTGAATGCGGATGAGTTGTCCGGCTGTGTTGGGGGTCAGCCCCAAATCGGATTTATAGATGGCTTTCTCGATCACCGGCACCATGGCCTTTTCCCACGGGCTGACGGTGAGCGTGCGTGCATCCTCGGTGGCAATGTTGGCTACCTGATTCAAGGGCATTTCGGACCCGTAATAGTCGACCTTGATGTGTTCGATCAGACTGGTGTGGGCGCGCCCGGTGCGCATCTTCTTCAGCTGATCCTTGAAGGCGGCCACGCATTTTTGCATGCGCGTGGTCGCATCTTTCTTGACATCTTCGAGCATGGATTCCCCCGGGGCCTATGGTTCTCTGGACACGACGGTGCCGACATCTTCACCCTGAACGATGCGCAGCAGATCCCCGGCATTGAACAGATTGAACACCTGCAGCGGCAAATTATTATCGCGGCACATCACGATGGCCGTGGCATCCATGACGTTCAACCGATCGGTCAGCACCTTGTCGAAGGTCAGACGCGCATAGCGTTTGGCGCCCGGATTCTCGACGGGATCCGAATCGTAAATGCCGTTGACCTTGGTGGCCTTGAGCAGAATTTCGGCGTTCATTTCGATGGCCCGCAGGCTGGCCGCGGTATCGGTGGTGAAGAACGGATTGCCGGTGCCGGCGCCGAAAATGACGACACGGCCCTTCTCCAGGTGGCGCACGGCCCGGCGCCGGATGTAGTCCTCGCACACCTCGTTGATGCGCAGCGCCGACATGACGCGCGCGTAGCAGCCGAGACTTTCGAGCGCATCCTGCATCGCCAGCGCATTGATCACGGTGGCCAGCATGCCCATGTGATCGCCGGTGACCCGGTCCATGCCCGCGCGCGCCAATCCGGCGCCGCGGAAGATGTTGCCGCCGCCCAAAACCACCGCCACCTGCACGCCCATCTGGGTCAGATCGCGGATCTCGCCGGCGATGCGCTTGAGGATGACGGGGTCGATGCCGTAGTCCTCGCTGCCCAGCAATGCTTCGCCGGACAGTTTGACGAGAATTCTTCGATAACGTGCCGTGCCGGGTGTGGTGGTCATAAGCTGATTTAGTGCTTCGCCTTTACCTGCTCCATCACATCTTTGACGAAATCGTCCTGCTTTTTCTCGATGCCGGCGCCCACTTCGAAGCGCACCATCCGGTTCACCTTGCCACCGCACTTCTTCACCAGCTTCTCGACCGTGGTATCAGGATCCTTCACGAAGGGCTGTCCCATCAAGGTGATTTCCGCAAAATACTTGCGCAGGCGGCCTTCCACCATCTTGGCGATGATCTCCGGCGGCTTCTTCTCGCCCTTGGTCTGTTCGGTGAGGATGCCGCGCTCCTTCTCGACCACATCCGCCGGCACATCGGCCGTATCGATGTAGGCGGGATTGAGCGCAGCCACGTGCATGGCCAAATCCTTGGCCAGCGCCTCGTCGCAGCCCTGCATGGCCACCAGGCTGCCGATACGCGTGCCATGGGTGTAGGCGCCCAGGTGAGCGGGCGAGGACACACGCACGAAGCGGCGCACGTCGATCTTCTCGCCGATCTTGGCGACCAGCGCGCGGCGGCGCTCATCGAGGGTCGAGCCATTCCTGGCCTGCGCCAGCAGCGCCTCGACATTGGCGGGCGCGGCGGCGAGCGCCACCTCGGCCACATCGCGCGCAAAGGCGGTGAATTCATCGCTGCGTCCGACGAAGTCGGTCTCGCAGTTCACTTCCACCATGACGGCGTCATTGCCCGACCGTTCGATGGCAATGATGCCTTCAGCGGCCACGCGGGTGGCCTTCTTGTCGGCCTTGGCCAACCCGGTCTTGCGCATCAATTCGGCGGCGGCATCCAGATCGCCCTGGGTTTCGACCAGCGCCTTCTTGCACTCCATCATGCCCGCGCCGGTGCGCTCTCTGAGTTGTTTGACTGAATCTGCGGATATGTTCATTAGGTATCAACCGCTGAAGTGCAGCGGTTCCTCAAGTGTTTGCCAAAACGAAACCGGCCGGCGAGTTCGCCGGCCGATGACGACCTCAAGCGCCGCGCCTCGGCGGGCCACCGCTGCCGCTGCGGCCGGCGGGCCGCCGGCGGGGAGCGCTGGCGGGACGGGTCTCCGCCGGCGGGGTATCCACGGCGTCGACATCGTCCACTTCGACTTCGTCGGTTGCCGCAACCGCCGTGGCGCCCGGAATGACGGTCACCGGCACCTTGCGGCGCGGCGGCGGCTTCCTCTGACCGCCGCGGCCCGGCGGCGGCGGACGGCGGCCGCCTGCAGAACGCTTCTTCGGGTTGCCCTCTTCATCCAGTTCCACGAACTCATCCTCGCCCACCGGTACTTCGGGCAAGGAAGCCTTCCCCTCGAGCACGGAATCGGCCACCCCGCCGGCGTACAGAAGAATGGCGCGCATGGCGTCGTCGTTGCCGGGGATGACATAGTCGATGCCATCGGGCGAACAATTGGTGTCCACCACGGCCACGACCGGGATCCCGAGCTTCTGGGCTTCGTGAATCGCGATTTGCTCGTGACCCACGTCGATGACGAACAGTGCATCGGGCAGCGCCGTCATATCGCGGATGCCGCCCAAGCTGCGCAGCAGTTTGTCCATTTCCCGGCGCAGCATTTGCGCTTCCTTCTTGCCGCGGCGGTCGAGCGCGCCGCTCTGCGCCATCTCATCCAGATCGTTCAGCCGCTTGATGGACTGACGGATGGTCTTGAAATTGGTGAGCATGCCGCCCAGCCAGCGCTGATTGACGTAGGGCATGCCGCTTCGGGTGGCCTCTTTCTGCACGGCATCGCGGGCCGAACGCTTGGTGCCCACGAACAGCACCTTGCCGCCTTCCGCCGCCACCCCCTTGATGAAGGTCGCCGCCGTGGCATACAGGGGCTGAGTCTTCTCGAGATTGATGATGTGGATTTTGTTTCGTTCACCGAAAATGAAAGGGGCCATTTTCGGGTTCCAGAAGCGGGTTTGGTGTCCAAAATGGACGCCCGCTTCCAGCATCTGTCGCATGGACACGCTGGTCATATGAATACTCCTGTCGGGTTGAGCCTCCGCGAATCCCAATCGGCAATCCGGCGGGTCCTTGAAATCGGCGATTCGCCTCCAATTTCTTCGTACCTATGCCGAACACCCGGCCGACTGTGACGATCCGCGTGCGGGGTTGTTAAAAATAGCCGCGCTTTATACCATGAACCCCTATTGGAAACAAAGCCTTCCGTAGTCTAAGTGTTAAACTCCCCAGCCTATGACCGTCACCGTTAAAACCCCCGAAGATCAGGACAAAATGCGCGCCGCGGGGCGTCTGGCCGCCAGCGTCCTCGACATGATCGAACCGTACGTGCTGCCGGGCGTGACTACGGAAGAATTGGACAAGCGCTGCCACGATTTCATCGTCGATGAGCTCAAATCCATACCGGCCAACCTGGGTTATCGAGGCTTCCCGAAAACCATCTGTACCTCCGTCAATCATGTGGTTTGCCACGGCATTCCCGGCGACAAGCGTCTCAAGAGCGGCGACATCATCAACATCGACGTCACGGTGATCCGCGACGGCTTCCATGGCGACACCAGCCGGATGTATCTGGTCGGGAATGCGGCCATCCTCGCCCGGCGCTTGACCGCCGCCTGTCACGAGGCCATGTGGCGCGGCATCCGGCAGGTCAAGCCGGGGGCGCACTTGGGCGATATCGGCCACGCCATACAAACCTATGCCGAATCGCAGAACTTTTCGGTGGTGCGCGAATACTGCGGACACGGCATCGGCCGCGTGTATCACGAAGATCCGCAGGTGCTGCACTACGGCAAGCCCGGCACGGGATTGAAATTGGTCGAGGGCATGACCTTCACCATCGAACCGATGATCAACGCGGGGCGCCGCGACGTCCGCCTGCTCAACGATGAGTGGACGGTAGTCACCAAGGATCAGTCGCTGTCGGCCCAGTGGGAACACACCATCCTGGTCACCGGCGCGGGCTACGAAGTGCTCACCTTGAGCGCGAGTGCGGCGCTGCCCGCGGCCGCCGCAGCTGCATCTTGAACGCATACGGCAAGTTTCTCGATCAAACCGTTGACTGGCCGTATTTGCAGACGGTCCCCGCAGAACTGCAACACGGACAATTTTCCCCGATCGTGTTCCGGCAGGTTCTGGACCGCGGCACCGAGCTGCTGCGCGATCGCTTCGTCGCCGATGAAGCCATCGAGGACTTGGTGCGCGACCGGGCGCGCCTGGTCGACATTGCGCTGCGCGCGGCCTGGGTGCGCCACGCCGGCAAGTACGCGGCAGATCTGGCGCTGATTGCCGTCGGCGGCTATGGCCGCGGCGAGCTGCATCCGAGTTCCGACATCGACATCATGGTGCTGCTGCCGAAAAGCGACTCCGCCGATTGGCAGCCCGACATCGAGCGCTTCCTGACCTTTCTGTGGGACATCGGTCTCGAAGTCGGCCACAGCGTGCGCTCCATCGATGATTGCCAGCGCGAGAGCCTGGCAGACATCAGCGTGGCCACCACGCTGTTCGAGGCGCGGCTGCTGGCCGGCCCCGAATCCCTGTTTGCCGGCATGCGCCGGGCGCTGGCTCCCGATCGTCTCTGGTCATCGCAGGATTTCTTCGAGGCCAAGGTCAAGGAGCAGACCGAGCGCCATCATCGTTATTTCGATACCGCCTACAATCTGGAACCGAACGTCAAGTCCAGCCCGGGCGGACTGCGCGACATTCAGACCATCGGCTGGGTGGCCAAGCGCCACTTCGGTACCGACACGCTGGACGAACTGGTGGCGCACGGATTTCTCACCCGCGAGGAGCTGCGCAAGCTGAAGGCCGGCCAGTCCTTTCTGTGGCGGGTGCGCTTCGGGCTGCACATGCTCACAGGCCGGCGCGAGGATCGCCTGCTGTTCGATTACCAGATCAAGCTGGCCAAGCTGTTCGGCTACGAAGATGCCAGCTTCACGCTGGCGGTCGAGCAGCTGATGCAGAAGTACTACCGCACCGTCATGGACGTCAGCCTGCTGAACGAAATGCTGCTGCAGCTGTTCCGCGAGGCCATCCTGACGCAAAGCGCAGCGCCCATTCCCATCAATGCGCGTTTCCAGATCCGCAATGATTACCTGGAAGTGACGCATGCGGAAGTGTTTGCGCGCCATCCATCGGCGCTGCTGGAGATGTTCGTGCTGCTGCAGCAGCATCCGGAGGTGCATGGGGTACGCGCCGAGACCATCCGGCTCATCGGCACGCATGTCGGCCTCATCGATGAGGAATTCCGCCAAAACCCGCGCCACCATCGCTTGTTCATGGAAATCCTGTGTGCGCCGGTCGGCGTGACGCATGAATTGCGGCGCATGAATCTGTACGGCGTGCTGGGCCGCTACATACCCTCGTTCGGCCGCGTGGTCGGCCGCATGCAGTACGACCTGTTTCATGCCTACACCGTCGATGCGCATACCTTGTTCGTGGTGAGCAATCTGCGGCGCCTGGCGATGCCCAAATTCAACAATGAGCTGCCGGCTTTGAGCCAGATCATGCAGTCCCTGCCCCGCCAGGAGATCGCCTATCTCGCCGCGCTGTTCCACGACATCGCCAAGGGCCGCGGCGGCGATCACTCGGAGTTGGGCGCAGTCGATGCCGAAGCGTTTTGTCTGGAGCAGGGCTTGGGCCGCTACGAGGCGCGCCTGGTGGCGTGGCTGGTCCGCAATCACCTGATCCTGTCCATCACCTCGCAGAAGAAGGACATCAGCGATCCGGACATCATCCATGAGTTCGCGCGCCGCGTCGGCGACCAGGCGCATTTGGATTATTTGTACGTGCTCACCGTATCGGATGTGCGCGGCACCAATCCGAAGCTTTGGAATGCCTGGAAGTCGCGGTTGTTCGAGGAATTCTACGAGCGCACCAAGCGCGCCCTGCGGCGCGGACTGGAAACGCCGGTCGACCAGGAAGAGTTGATCCGCGAGACCCAGGAACAGGTGCGCGCCATCATCGGCAATGCACTACCCGCGGAGCAGATCGCCCAAGTCTGGAGTCAGTGGACCGAGGCTTACTTCCTGCGCTATACCCCCGATGAGATCGCCTGGCACACGACGCTGCTGGCCGGAAGGCATCCGCACGACGACGCGCCCGTGGTGGCCATCCGCCAAAGCACCGACCGCGGCGGCACGGCCGTGCTGACCTATACGCCACGGCGGCTGCGCAGCTTCGCCCGCACGACCGCGGTTCTCGATCAGATGGGACTCAACGTGGTCGATGCACGCCTCATCACCAGCGCCAATGGTTTCGGCCTGGAAACCTATGTGGTGCTGGAAGACAACGGCGCCCTCATCTCCGACACGGTGCGCATCCAGGAAATCGAACGGGCCACGTGGCGCGCCCTGCAGGCTCCCGAGGATCAGCCGCTCACCGTCACCCGGCGCGCGCCGCGCCAGGTGCGCATGTTCTCCACGCCGACGCAGGTCAACTTCAGCGTCGATAGCCGCAACGAGCGCAACATCCTCGAGCTGGTCGCCGCCGACCGGCCCGGCCTGCTGTCCGAGGTGGGCAAGGTATTTCGCACCGAACGCGTTGCCATCAACGGCGCCAAGATCATGACGGTGGGGGAGCGCGCCGAAGACGTGTTCTACGTCACCGCCGCGGACGGCAGCCTGTTGCCGGAAGAGACTTGCGCGCGCGTGCAAGAAGCGCTGATCCGTGCACTGGATCGCCGCGACGCCCCTCGCACCTGAGCCCTCGAGAGTCTCATGACGAATCACGCCGGTCTGCAGTCGATCATCGAAACCGCGTACGAAACCCGCGCGCAGCTCACCCCGCGCAATGCCTCCGCCGAGGTGCGGGACGCCGTCGAATCGGCCTTGAGCCAGCTCGACTGCGGCGCCCTGCGCGTCGCCGAACCGCGCGGCGGCCTCTGGCAGGTGAATGAGTGGCTGAAAAAAGCCGTGCTGCTGTCGTTTCGCATCAAGGACAATGCCCTGATGCCGGCGGCCGCTTTGAGCTTCTACGACAAGGTACCGTTGAAATACAGCGGCTGGACGGCCGAACAATTCGCCGCCGCCGGCGTGCGCGTGGTGCCGCCTGCCACGGTACGTCGCGGCGCCTACGTGGCGCCCAACGTGGTGCTGATGCCGAGCTACGTCAACGTCGGCGCCTACGTGGACAGCGGCAGCATGGTGGACACCTGGGCGACGGTCGGATCCTGCGCGCAGATCGGCAAGAACGTGCACCTCTCCGGCGGAGTCGGCATCGGCGGCGTGCTGGAACCGCTGCAGGCCTCCCCCACCATCATCGAAGACAACTGCTTCATCGGTGCGCGCTCGGAAATCGTCGAAGGCGTGGTGGTGGAGACCGGCGCGGTGATCTCCATGGGCGTGTTCATCGGTCAAAGCACCCGCATCTACGATCGCGAGCGCGATGAGATCCTGTATGGACGGGTGCCGGCCGGCGCCGTGGTCGTGCCCGGCACCTTGCCTGCGGCCAACGGCAGGTACGGATTGGCCTGCGCCGTCATCGTCAAGCGCGTGGATGCGCAAACCCGTGCCAAGACTTCGTTGAATGATTTATTGCGCAATATCGATTAGGAAAAACGATGCAAAAGCGCTCCCCAGTCGCCAAACACCGCTCGCGGCAAGCTCGCGCAGGTTTCGTGCGCGTCGAGATCAGCATTCGCAAAGAAGATGTGCCGTTAGTGCGCCAAATGGCAGCCGCACTGACTGACCCCGCGCCGCTCGACGGAATCGACCTCGAGCGTGCGCGCGATTTTGGGCGCGACCTCGATGGAAGGTTGAAGTCTCATTCGGCAGCCGCGTGCTTGGAATAGACAATGCGGTGACAGATCGCTGGGGGCGAATGAGCGCACTGAGACCGACGCCGGTCATCGACTGCCTCTTGGCTGCCACGGCAGCGGTGAATCAGCTGACGTTGGTCACTCGCAATGACCACGACGTCGCCGGTCTCGGAGTTTCAGTGTTGAATCCTTTCGCGCCGCGATGAACCATGCGACCAGACCTCAAGCGGGCAGACCTTAACGTGAGTGATCAGACCTTGCGGTCCGCCAAAGCGTGCTCAGGCCTCAGCGACCGCGGCAATCGACACCTTGAGACCAGCTACCTTTACCGGCATCTTCGCGCCTTGGCGCGCTGGTGGATTGGAGGGAAACCACTTCAACCACTCTTCATTCATACCTGGAAAATCCCCCTCATCTGCCAGGACCACGGTGACGCTGACAACTTTATCCATGGAGCTTCCAGCGGCCTCCAAAATCGCCTGGATATTTTTTAGGCACTGTCGCGTCTGCTCCTGAATAGTCTCCCCGACAACAGTTCCCG
>CAZZWM010000115.1:0-13640 GCA_964657945.1 uncultured Steroidobacteraceae bacterium | reverse complement strand
GTTTGAGGGGCTAGTGGAGCAATCTGTGCCGGTTCGAGTCCGGCCGTCGGCACCACGTTTTGAGTGTGAAGAAGTCTGTTTGACGCAAGCTACTCGCGACGCAGCATGCTCGCGCCTGTTACAATTATGGTCAATCCGTGCAGTGAACGGCTGACATGTTGCGACAGTATTTACCGATCCTGATTTTCCTAGGACTCGCCACGGTGTTGGGACTGGCGCTTTTCACTCTCGGCTGGGTGCTCGGACCGCGCCGGCCTGACGCCGAAAAGCTTTCTCCCTATGAGTGCGGCTTCGAAGCCTTCGAAGATTCGCGCATGCGCTTCGATGTACGTTACTACCTGGTGGCCATCATTTTCATCGTCTTCGACCTGGAAATCGCCTTCTTCTTTCCCTGGGCGGTTTCGTTGAAAGCCACCGGCAGCTTCGGCTTGGTGTCCATGCTGATATTTGCCTTGGTGCTGGTCGTCGCCCTGGTCTATGACTACCGCAAAGGGGCGTTGGAATGGGATTAGAAGCCGTGTCCGCCGACACCGGGACGGTGCGCGGCTTCGAAGTGACGACGATCGACAATCTGATCAACTGGGCCCGGACCGGTTCGCTGTGGCCCGTCACCTTCGGTCTCGCCTGTTGCGCGGTGGAAATGATGCATCTGGGCGCGGCGCGATATGACCAGGACCGCTTCGGCATCATCTTCCGTCCGAGCCCGCGGCAATCCGATGTCATGATCGTCGCCGGTACGCTGGTCAACAAGATGGCACCGGCGCTGCGCAAGGTGTACGACCAGATGGCCGAGCCGCGCTGGGTGATATCCATGGGATCTTGCGCCAATGGCGGCGGCTACTATCACTACTCCTATGCCGTGGTGCGCGGCTGCGATCGCATCGTGCCGGTGGATGTGTATGTGCCGGGCTGTCCGCCGACCGCCGAGGCGCTGCTCTACGGCATCATTCAGCTGCAAAACAAAATCAAGCGGAACAAGGCGATCATTCGATGAGCGCGGAGATGACTCCTCCCGCGGCGGTTGCAACACCGACCCGCCTCGAAGCCTTGCGGGCGGCCATCGTGGCGGCCGTGCCGGCCGGGATTGCCCCGGTGCCGAATCATTGCGGCGAGTTGACCTACGAGGTGGCGGCCGACCATCTGCTCGCCGTGGCGCAGACGCTGCGCGATGCCCCCGGGTTGAATTTCGAGATGTGCATGGATGTCTGCGGCATCGACTATCTGTCGCATGGCCGCAGCGAGTGGGAGACGCAAAGCGCCACCTCCTCAGGGTTCAGCCGCGGCGTCGCCCGCGGCACGCTGCGGCAGGGCGGCATTCCGCCGGGACGGCGTTTCGCGGTGGTCTATCACCTGCTGTCGGTTTCCTTGAACCAGCGTCTGCGGCTGCGCGTGTTCTGCGCCGACGACGAACAGCCCATGGTGGACTCGGTCACGGCCATCTGGAGCGGTGCCGATTGGTTCGAGCGCGAGGCCTTCGACTTGTTCGGCATTCTGTTCAAGGGACATCCGGATTTGCGGCGGCTGCTGACCGACTATGGCTTCATCGGCCATCCCTTCCGCAAGGATTTCCCGCTGTCGGGCAATGTCGAAGTTCGCTACGACCCGGAGAAGGGCAGGGTGGTGTACCAGCCGGTGAGCATCGATCCGCGCGTGCTGGTGCCGAAGGTGATACGCCACGACAATCGCTACGATCCGCAGCTGACCAATGCGCCGGCGCATGCCTTCAGCATCGCCGCGCCGGACAAGGCCGAGTAATGGCTGAGATCCGCAACTACACCATGAACTTCGGCCCGCAACACCCCGCGGCGCACGGTGTGCTGCGCCTGGTGCTGGAACTCGACGGCGAAGTCATTCAGAAGGCGGATCCGCATGTGGGTCTGCTGCATCGGGGCACCGAGAAGCTGGCCGAGAGCAAGCCGTTCAATCAGTCCATCGGTTATATGGACCGGCTCGATTACGTCTCCATGATGTGCAATGAGCACGCCTACGTGCTGGCCATCGAGAAGCTGCTGGGTATAGAACCGCCGCTGCGCGCGCAGTACATCCGCGTGATGTTCGATGAGATCACCCGCATCCTGAATCACCTGATGTGGCTGGGCGCGCATGGGCTGGATATCGGTGCCATGACGGTGTTCCTGTATTGCTTCCGCGAGCGCGAAGATCTGATGGACTGCTACGAGGCGGTGTCCGGCACCCGCATGCACGCCACCTACTACCGGCCGGGCGGCGTGTATCGCGATCTGCCCGATTCCATGCCGCAGTATCAAACCTCGCAGTGGCGCTCGAAGAAAGAGGCCGAGCGCTTGAACTCCCGCCGCTCCGGCGGCTTGATCGATTTCATCGACAACTTCACGCAGCGTTTCCCGGCCTGCGTGGATCAGTACGAAACCCTGCTCACCGACAACCGCATCTGGAAGCAGCGCACGGTCAACATCGGCGTTGTTTCACCCGAGCGCGCCATGCAACTGGGTTTCTCGGGTCCGATGCTGCGCGGTTCCGGGGTGGAGTGGGACATCCGCAAAAAAACCCCGTACGAAGTGTACGAGCAGATGGATTTCGACATTCCAGTCGGGGTGAACGGCGATTGCTATGATCGCTATCTGGTGCGCGTCGAAGAACTGCGGCAGTCGAACCGCATCGTCAAGCAATGCGTGGACTGGCTCAAAGCCAATCCCGGCTCGGTGATGATCGACGATCGCAAGGTGCGTCCGCCGCGGCGCGAAGAGATGAAGGGCGACATGGAATCGCTGATCCACCATTTCAAATTCATGACCGAAGGCTACTCGGTGCCGCAGGGCGAGGTGTACGCCGCGGTCGAGGCGCCGAAGGGCGAACTCGGCGTGTACCTGGTTTCGGATGGCGCCAACAAGCCGTATCGCCTGAAGGTGCGCGCTCCGGGTTTCGCGCACCTGGCGGCGTTGGATGAAATGGTCCGCGGCCACATGCTGGCGGACGTGGTCGCGGTGATCGGCACCCAGGACATCGTGTTCGGCGAGATCGATCGATGACTACGCAGTGATGAGGGTGGCAGCTAAATGACCGTGCAATTGTCAGCTCCCGTTCGCGAAGAAATCGACCATTGGGTGGCGAAGTTTCCAGCCGATCGCAAGCGCTCCGCCGTGATTTCGGCCCTGCACGCCGCGCAGCATGAAAACCACGGCTACCTGACCACGGACCTGATGGATGCGGTGGCGGCCTACCTGGGACTGCCCAACATCCAGGTCTATGAAGTGGCCTCGTTCTATTCCATGTTCGAGACCAAGCCCTGCGGGCGGCATCACCTGTCGGTGTGCACCAATATTTCCTGCATGTTGCGCGGCTCCCAGGACGTGGTGGATCGGGTCGAGAAGAAGCTTGGCATCAAGACCGGCGAAAGCACGCCGGATGGGCGCATCTATCTGAAGCGCGAAGAGGAATGTCTGGGAGCTTGCACCGGCGCGCCGATGTTGATGGTGGATCATGTGTTCCACGAGCACCTGACCCCGGAATCCATCGACAAGATTTTGGACGAATTGACTTAAGAGGTCCGCTGATGGCTTACGAGAAAGATCTGGTGTTGTTCGAAGCGCTCAAGTACGAGCGCCCGTGGACGCTGGAAGGCTATCGCAAGTTCGGCGGCTACGAAGCGTGGGAAAAGATCCTGCGCGAGCTGCCGCCGCGCGAAAAAATCATCGACGACGTGAAAGCCTCGGGTCTGCGCGGCCGCGGCGGCGCGGCTTTCCCCACCGGCGTGAAATGGAGCTTCATGCCCCGTTCCTCGCCCGTACAGAAGTATGCGGTTTGCAATTCGGATGAGTCCGAGCCCGGCACCTGCCATGACCGCGACATCCTGCGCTACAACCCGCATTCGGTGATCGAGGGCATGGCCATCGGCGGTTACGCCATGACGGCCACCGTGGGCTACAACTACATCCGCGGTGAATTCCTGGGGGAGCCCATTCCGCGCTTCGAGGCGGCGTTGAAGGAAGCCTATGCTGCCGGCCTGCTGGGCAAGAACATATTGGGTTCCGGCGTGGATTTCGACCTGCACATGTTCATCGGCGCCGGCGCCTATATCTGCGGCGAGGAAACCGCGCTGCTCGAATCGCTGGAGGGCAAGCCCGGTAAACCGCGCTTCAAGCCGCCGTTCCCCGCGAACTTCGGGCTGTTCGGCAAGCCGACCACCATCAACAACACCCAGAGCTTTGCCTCGGTGCCCACCATTCTGCGCAAGAGCCCTGCATGGTTCGCGGGCCTGGGGCCGCCGAATTCCGGCGGCACGCTGATTTTCTCCGTGTCCGGCCACGTGGAGAAACCCGGCAACTATGAGCTGCCCTTGGGCATACCGTTCAAGGAATTGATGCAGCTTTGCGGCGGCGTATGGAAGGGCCGCAAGCTGAAAGCCGTGATTCCCGGTGGATCTTCGTGCCCGGTGTTGCCGGCCGAGATCATGTGGAATTGCAATATGGACTATGACTCGGTGAAGAAGGCCGGCTCCTCCGTGGGCACCGGCGCCGTCATCGTCATGGACGAGACCACCTGCATGGTGCGCGCACTGGAACGCCTGGCGCGATTCTACATGTCGGAGTCCTGCGGCCAGTGCACGCCGTGCCGCGAAGGCACGGGTTGGCTGGATCGCATGCTGAAGCGCATCATCGCCGGCCAGGGCCGCAGCGAGGATCTGGCGCTGCTGCTGGATGTGGCGAATCGCATCGAGGGCCATACCATTTGCGCATTGGGCGATGCCGCGGCGTGGCCGGTGCAGAGTTTCCTCAAGCATTTCAGGCACGAATTCCAATACATGATCGAACACAAGGGCCGCTCCATCGTGGACGGCGCCGCGGGCTCGCCGGCTGCTGCACCGGTGGCGATGAATCCATGAGCGACGATACGGTCAACATCGAAGTCAATGGCGTGAAGGTTGCGGCGCGCAAGGGTCAGATGATCATGCAGGCCACCGACCCGGCGAACATCTACATCCCGCGCTTCTGCTATCACGAGAAGCTCTCGGTGGCCGCCAATTGCCGCATGTGTCTGGTGGAGGTGGAGAAGGCCCCGAAGCCCTTGCCGGCCTGCGCCACGCCGGTGACCGAGGGCATGAAGGTGTTCACCAAGAGCCCGAAGGCCGTGGCGGCGCAGCGCGCCACCATGGAATTTCTGCTGATCAACCACCCCCTGGACTGCCCGATCTGCGATCAGGGCGGCGAATGCGAACTGCAGGATCTGGCGTTGGGCTACGGCCGCGACATTTCGCGCTTCAGCGAACGCAAGCGCGTGGTCAAGGACAAAAACCTCGGTCCCTTGGTGTCCACCGACATGACCCGCTGCATTCATTGCACCCGCTGCGTGCGTTTCGGCGCCGAAATCCAGGGCTACCCGCAGATGGGCGCGACGGGGCGCGGCGAGCACATGGAAATCGGCACCTACATCGAACACAGCGTCGATCACGAGTTGTCGGCCAACATCATCGATCTGTGCCCGGTGGGCGCGCTGAACAACAAGCCGTTCCGCTATCACGCCCGCGCCTGGGAAATGACGCAGGCGGCGTTGATTTCGCCGCATGATGCCTTCGGCACCAATGTGTTCGCGCACGTGCTGCGCGGCAAGTTGATGCGCATGGTGCCGCGCGAGAACGAAGCGGTCAACGAGACCTGGATCGCCGATCGCGATCGCTTCGGTTTCGAAGGCATCTACTCGCCCGAGCGGGTCGGTCAGCCCCTGGTGCGCATCGAGGGCAGCCTGCAGGAGGTGGATTGGGAGGTGGCCCTGACCGCGGCGGCTGAAGGTTTGCAGAAGGCGGCGGCACAGGGCGGTGCCTCCATAGGATTTCTGGCCTCGCCCTCGAGCACGGTGGAGGAGCTGTACCTGCTGGCGCAGATCGCGCGCGGCATCGGCAGCGGCAACATCGATCATCGCCTGCGGCAGCTGGATTTCCGCGCGCAGGAAAACGAGGCGCCATTCCCGAATCTCGGCCTCAAGATCGCCGATATCGAGGGGCTCGAGGGCCTGCTCATCGTGGGCTCGAATCTGCGCCACGAAATGCCGTTGCTGGCGCATCGCATCCGAAAAGCGGCGATCAAGCCCAATGGCGCGAAGGTGGCCTTCTTGAACCCGCGGCGTTTCGACTACATGTTCCCGGTCGCCTGCTACGTGACCGACGGCGATCTGGTCGGACAATTGTCGGCATTGGTGAGCGCGGCAGCGGACGCCGCCGCCAAGCCGCTGCCGGCGGGCGTGAATGCCGCCGTCGTTACCGATGAGCACAAGGCGGCGGTCGCCGCGCTGAGCCATGGCGCGCGGCACGCCATCATTCTGGGCACCTTGGCGCAGCGCCATCCGGCCTATTCACAGATCAAGGCGCTGGCCGCGATGTTGGCGGAACTGACGGGCGCGAGCTTAGGGTTGTTGACCGAGGGTGCGAATGCCGCCGGTGCGTACCTGGCCGGCGCCGTGCCGCATCGCGAGCCGGGCGGGGCGCCCGCCTCAGGCGTGGGCCTGTCGGCGCGCGCCATGCTCGAATCCGCGCTGAAAGCCTATGTCCTGTTCGGCGGCCTGGATCCTGCCGGCGATTTTGCGGTGGACGGCCCGGCATTGCGCGGCGCCGACCTGGTGGTGGCCATCACCACGCACCTGCCGCACAGCCTGCGCGAAACCGCGCACGTGGTATTGCCCATCGGCTCGTTCGCCGAATCCTCGGGCACGTACGTGAATGCGGAAGGCTGCTGGCAGAGTTGGACCGCGGCAGTGAAGCTGTTGGGCGAAGCGCGGCCGGGCTGGAAGGTGCTGCGCGTGCTGGCCACGCTTCTCAGCGTGCACGGTATGGAATACATGAGTTCGGAAGAAATCCGCGATGCATTGCAGGCCCTCTGCGGCACCCATCTGGATCCGATCGCGAGCCCGCCCGCAGGCGCCGTGTCCCGCGGCGTGCCGAACGGCCGGCCGCCCGGCGGCGCGTGGATCGATATTCCGCCGTACCAAAGCGATGTGCTGGTGCGCGGTTCCGAAGCGCTCGCGAAAACCAAGGACGGGCGCATGGCCCGCGTGACGCTCTAGCATGTGGGATTGGACGCCCATCCGTGACTACCTGTCCAGCCTGATCACGCCGTATTGGACCTTTCCGCTGCTCACCCTGGTGCAGGCGGGAATGGTGACCATCAGCCTGATCTTGTGCATGGCCATGTACACCTATTTCGAACGCAAGGTGATCGGCTGGATGCAGGTGCGCCGCGGACCCAACCGCGTCGGACCCTTGGGCCTGGCGCAGCCTTTCGCCGACGTGATCAAGCTGATGTTCAAGGAAATCATCATCCCCGCGGATGCCAATGGATTCCTGTTCCGCGTGGCGCCGTTCCTTTCCCTGGTGCCGGCGCTGGCCATCTGGGCGGTGATCCCGTTGCGCCCGGAGCATGTATTCGCCGACATCGATGCGGGGCTGCTGTACGTCCTCGCGCTCACCTCCATGGGCGTGTACGGCATCATCCTGGCCGGCTGGGCGTCGAACTCCAAGTACGGTTTTCTGGGCGCCATGCGCTCGGCTGCGCAAATCGTCGCCTATGAAATCGCCATGGGTTTCGCCATGGTGGGCGTGCTGATGGCGGCAGGCAGCCTGAACATCGGCGAGATCATCAAGGCGCAGTCGGGTCTGTGGGGCTGGAACTGGACCTGGTTGTTCCCGCTGTTCATCGTGTATTTCATCTCCGGTGTCGCGGAAACGAATCGCGCGCCTTTCGACGTGGCGGAAGGCGAATCGGAAATCGTCGCCGGTTTCCACGTCGACTACTCGGGCATGGCCTTCGCGCTGTTCTTCGTGGCCGAATACGTCAACATGATCCTGATCTCGGCCCTGACGGTGATCTTCTTCCTCGGCGGCTGGCTGTCGCCCTTCGACGGCTGGAGCATCATTCCGCAGGACAGCTTTTTGGCGGCGCCGAGCTTCTTCTGGTTCGGCTTGAAGACGCTGTTTCCGATGTTCACGTTCCTGTGGCTGCGCGCTACTTTCCCCCGCTACCGCTATGACCAGATCATGCGGTTGGGCTGGAAGGCGCTCATTCCCGTCACCCTGGTGTGGTTGTTGGTCGAGGGCGTCATGGTGTATTTCCATGTCGGCCCTTGGAAGGTGCAGTAGTCATGCGTAATTTCTTGAAGACCTTCCTGCTATGGGAGCTGTTGCAGGGACTGTGGGTCACCTTGAAGGTGATGTTCCAGCCGAAGTTGACCATCAACTACCCGGAAGAGAAGACCCCGCAGAGCTTCAGGTTCCGCGGTTTACATGCGCTGCGGCGCTACCCCAATGGCGAGGAGCGCTGCATCGCCTGCAAGCTGTGCGAGGCCGTATGCCCCGCATTGGCCATCACCATCGAGTCGGACGTCGGCCAGGACGGCACCCGCCGCACCACGCGCTACGACATCGACTTGTTCAAATGCATTTATTGCGGCTTCTGCGAGGAAGCCTGTCCCGTCGATGCCATCGTCGAAACCCGCCTGCACGAATACCACATGGAAAAGCGCGGCGAGAACATCATGAGCAAGGACAAGCTGCTCGGCATCGGCGAGCGGTATGAGGCCATGATCGCGGCCGACCGTGCCGCCGATGCAAGGTATCGTTGATGTTTCCGGGCATTCTATTCTTCATCTTCGCCGCGGTGCTGGTGTGCGCGGCGCTGGGCGTGATCCTGTCGCGCAATCCGGTGTACTCGGCGCTGCTCCTGGTGCTGTGTTTTTTCAACAGCGCCGTCATCTGGATCCTGCTGGATGCCGAGTTCTTGGGGATAGTGCTGGTGCTGGTGTATGTGGGCGCGGTGATGGTGCTGTTCCTGTTCGTGGTCATGATGCTGGACATCAACCTGGAGGAGTTGCGCAGGGAGTTCGCGGGCTACTGGCCCCTGACCGTGGCGGTGGCCGGCTTCGTGGTGTTCGCCATCGTCAATATCATCGTCGTGAAGCACCTGGGCGGCGCCACCTTCAGAAACGCGCCGGACATCGCGGCCGGCTACTCCAACACCCGCGCCTTGGGCACCGAATTGTTCACCCGCTATGCCTACCCTGCGCAGGTGGCGGCCGTCATCCTGCTGGTGGCCAGCGTCGCCGCCATCGTGCTGACCCTGCGGCCGCGCAAGAACGGCAAGGTGCAGGACATTGCCAAGCAGGTGGCCGTGCGCGCCAAGGACCGGGTGCGGATCGTCAAAATGGCCTCAGAGAAGAAATCGTGATCACGCTGACCTCGGTACTGACCTTGTCCGGCATCCTGTTCGCCATCGGGGTGGCGGGGGTGTTCCTGAACCGCAAGAACCTGATCGTGCTGCTGATGTGCATCGAACTGATGCTGCTGGCGGTGAATTTCAATTTCGTGGCCTTCTCGCGCTTTCGCGGCGACATCGGCGGACAGATCTTCGTGTTCTTCATTCTGACTGTGGCGGCAGCCGAGGCTGCGATCGGATTGGCGATTCTGGTGGTGCTGTTCCGTGAACGCAGCAGCATCGACGTCGAAGACATCGACACGCTTCAAGGCTGAGGGATATGGAGTCCACCTATTTGACCATCGTGTTGGCGCCGTTGGCGGCGGCCATCATTTCCGGCCTGTTCGGCCGGAGCATCGGCCGGTCCGGGGCTCACAGCGTCACCATCCTGGGTGTGGCCATTTCGTGCGCGCTTTCCTGTTGGGTGCTGTACCGGATGGAGTTCTCCGGCCTCCAAACCTACAACGCCACGGTGTACACCTGGCTGGCATCCGACAACCTGCACATGGAGGTCGGATTTCTGGTGGATCACCTCAGCGCCATGATGATGGTGGTGGTGACCTTCGTATCCTTGATGGTGCACATCTACACCATCGGCTACATGGCCGATGACGACGGTTATCAGCGCTTCTTCAGCTACATCTCGCTGTTCACCTTCTCCATGCTGATGCTGGTGATGTCGAACAACTTCATGCAGCTGTTCTTCGGCTGGGAAGCGGTGGGCGTGGTGTCGTACTTGTTGATCGGTTTCTGGTACACCAAGCCCACGGCCATCTTCGCCAATTTGAAGGCCTTCCTGGTGAACCGGGTGGGCGATTTCGGGTTCGTCCTGGGGATAGCCGCGGTGCTGCGCTACACCGGCTCGCTGGACTACGCCGCGGTGTTCGCGCATGCCGACCGGATCGCCGCGGCGCAGATTCACATCACCAGCAATGTGGCCTGGCCGGCGATCACCTTCACCTGCATCTGTTTGTTCATCGGCGCCATGGGCAAGTCGGCGCAGGTGCCGCTGCACATCTGGCTGCCGGATTCCATGGAAGGCCCCACGCCGATCTCGGCGCTGATCCATGCCGCCACCATGGTCACCGCCGGCATTTTCATGGTGGCGCGCATGTCGCCGCTGTTCGAGTTGTCCGAGAGCGCACTGTCCTTCGTGCTCATCATCGGCTCGACCACCGCGCTGTTCATGGGATTGATCGGCATCGTCAGCAATGACATCAAGCGGGTGGTGGCGTATTCGACCCTGTCCCAGCTGGGCTACATGACGGTGGGCCTGGGGGTATCGGCGTACAGCGCGGCGATCTTCCATCTGATGACGCATGCCTTCTTCAAGGCATTGCTGTTCCTGGCGGCGGGTTCGGTGATCATTGCCATGCACCACGAGCAGGACATGCGCAAGATGGGCGGACTGCGCAAATACATGCCCATCACCTTTTGGACCTGCCTGGTGGGCTGTCTGGCGTTGATCGGCTTTCCGGGCTTTTCCGGATTCTTCTCCAAGGACATGCTCATCGATGCGGTGAACCAGTCGCACCGGGTGGGCTCGGGCTATGCGTATTTTTGCGTGCTGGCCGGCGTATTCATCACGGCGCTGTATACCTTCCGCATGTTCATCATGACGTTCCTGGGGAAGGAGCGCATGGATCACCACACCCAGGAGCATCTGCACGAGAGTCCCTGGGTGGTGACGGTGCCGCTGGTGCTGCTGGCGATTCCCTCCGCGGTCATCGGCTGGATGACGGTCAAGCCGATGCTGTTCGGCGGATTCTTCGAGGATGCCATCCGGGTGGCGACGCAAAACAATGTGCTGGAACACCTGGGTGAGGAGTTCCACGGCTCCTTGGGCTTCGTGCTCTCGGCCGCGATCTCCCCAGCCATCGGTCTCGCCGCGTTCGGCGTGCTGATGGCCTTCGTATTCTTCCATTGGAAGCCGCAGTGGGCCGATGCCGCGGAACGGCGCTTGAAAGTCATCCACACCATCCTGGTCGACAAGTATGGCTTCGACTGGTTCAACGAGCACGTCATCATGGCCGGCGCACGATGGCTCGGCGGCGGTTTGTGGCGCGTGGGCGATCAAGCCATCATCGACGGAGGATTGGTCAACGGCAGCGCGCGCACGGTGCGCTGGTTGAGCTCGGTGATGCGCTACGCGCAGTCCGGGTATCTGTATCACTATGCCTTCGCCATGATCTTAGGGCTGGCCTCGCTGCTGATGTGGCTGGTGTGGCGATGACATTCGACGGTCATCTGCTGTCGGTGTTGATCTGGCTGCCCATCATCGGCGGCGCCGTGATCCTCGGCTTCAACAGCAACGCGAACCTGGCCAGGTGGCTGGCATTGGCGGTGAGCGTCGCCTCGTTCATCCTGAGCATTCCGCTGTGGGCGCTTTTCAAGACCGATACCGCGTCGATGCAATTCGTCGAGCGCTCGGCTTGGATCAGCACCATTCATTCCGAGTTCTACATCGGTGTCGACGGCATTTCCATGCCGCTGATCCTGCTGACCACATTCACCACCGCTCTCATCGTGATATCCAGCTGGGAGAACGTGGCGAAGCGGGTGGCGCAGTACCTGGCAGCCTTCCTGATTCTCGAAGGCTTGATGATCGGTGTGTTTGCGGCACTGGACGGCGTTTTGTTCTACGTGTTCTGGGAAGCCATGCTGATTCCGATGTTCATCATCATCGGCGTATGGGGCGGTCCGAACCGGGTGTATGCCACCATCAAGTTCTTCCTGTATACCTTCATCGGCTCATTGCTGATGCTGGTCGCACTGATCTACATGTACTTGAAGACCGGCAGTTACGAGCTGGCCGTATTCCAGAACATGAAGCTGACGTTGAATGAGCAGATTTTCATTTTTCTGGCCTTCTTCGCCGCGTTCGCCGTGAAGGTGCCGATGTGGCCGGTGCACACCTGGCTGCCCGACGCGCACGTCGAGGCGCCCACCGGCGGTTCGGTGGTGCTGGCGGCCATCATGCTGAAGATGGGCGGCTATGGCTTCCTGCGGTTCTCGCTGCCCATTGCGCCGGATGCCGGCCGCGAGCTGGATTGGCTCATCATTGCGCTGTCATTGATCGCGGTGGTGTACATCGGCTTCGTGGCCCTGATCCAGCGCGACATGAAGAAGCTGATTGCGTACTCCTCGATAGCGCACATGGGCTTCGTCACCCTGGGGCTGTTCATCGGCTTCCAGATCGTGGCGCACACCGGCCGCACCAGCGGCATCGCCCTCGGGTTGGATGGCGCGGTGGTGCAGATGCTGTCGCACGGACTGGTGTCGGGCGCCATGTTCCTGTGCGTCGGCGTGCTCTATGACCGGGTGCATAGCCGCGAAATCAGCGCCTACGGCGGCGTGGTCAACACCATGCCGAGGTTCGCGGCCTTCATGGTGTTGTTCGCATTCGCCAATGCCGGCGTGCCGGGCACCTCCGGGTTCGTGGGCGAATTCCTGGTCATCCTGGCCGCGTTCAAGGCCAATGTGTGGTTTGCCTTCCTGGCAGGCACGACGCTGGTGTTGGGCGCCGCGTATACATTGTGGCTGGTGAAACGGGTGATCTATGGCGAGGTCGCCAATGAGCATGTCGCCGCGCTGAAGGATCTCAACGGCCGGGAGTTTCTGGTGTTGGGGATACTGGCCATCGGCGTGCTCGCGGTGGGTTTGTGGCCGGCGCCGCTGCTGGATGTGATGCGCGCAACCACGTCGCATCTGGCCGAACAACTGTTGCTGTCGAAGATCGCACCCTAAGGTTCCAACGTGATCTCATTCAATCCCGCTTTTTTCAACGCAGGCCTGGTGTATGCAAGGCCGGAGATATTCCTGGGGTTGGCCGCCTGCTTCATCCTGATGTTGGACCTGCTGCTGAGCGACAAGCAGCGGCGCGTCACCGGTGTGCTGGCGACCCTCTGTATTTTGATCACGGCGGGCTTGGTGGCGATGGAGCCGGTGACCGGCCGCGTGGTGGCTTTGGGCGGACTGTTCGAGCTGGACCGGATGGCCCAAGTCCTGAAAGCCGTGATGCTGCTCACCGTCGCCATGTTGTTCATCTACTCCACCGACTACCTGGAGGGCCGCAAGATTCTCAAGGGCGAGTACTACGTGCTCGGCATGTTTGCCACCTTGGGCGGCATGGTGCTGATCTCCGGTGCCAGCCTGATCACCTTGTATCTGGGTCTCGAACTGATGTCGCTGTGTCTGTACGCGATGGTGGCCTTCGACCGTGACTCAGGTCTGGCCGCTGAATCCGCCATCAAGTACTTCGTGCTGGGATCCATGGCATCCGGAACGCTGCTGTATGGCATGTCCATCATTTATGGCATGACCGGCAGCCTGGAACTCGCGGCGATCGCCAACACGGTGCGCAATGGCATGGGCGGCAACGTCGGTCTGATCTTCGGCATATCATTCCTCATCGTCGGCGTTGGA
>CAZZWM010000114.1:0-13722 GCA_964657945.1 uncultured Steroidobacteraceae bacterium | reverse complement strand
AGGGGATCACCGGCGTGGTGTTGCTGGCTGAATCGCATATTTCGATTCACACTTGGCCCGAATCGGATTTCGCGGCCGTGGATATATTCATGTGCGGGACTGCGAATCCGCAGCGCGCACTCGAGGCATTGGTGAAGGCGCTGTCTCCCACGCAGCAGCATGTCGAGGTCGCCGCGCGAGGGCGCGGGGCGTTACAAGGATCATCGCTTTAGGAGAGTCCTTTCATGCTTGCGGCCTGGTAACTGGCAACAGGCGGAAGTTCAAACGCAGTCAGAAGGGCTGGGTGCCGCTCTCCGGGTGCGGCAGCGCGGCGACTTGTGCCGCAGTCACCGTCGCCGGAAATTTGTTGTTGAAATGGCTGCGCACATAGTTCACCACATCGGCCACTTGCTGGTCGCTCAAGTGAGTCGTTCGCAGTTGCACCACCTGATCTGCGGGAAGGCCGAAGGGCGGCATGCCGTTCCTGCCGTTCAACACCGTCAACGCGGCGTACTGCCACGCAATCAGTTTCTTGTCCCCCGCGAGCTTGGGATAGAAACCCGCACCGCTTGCCCCTTGTGCGCCCGGCATGTGGCACCCCTGACAAATGTGTTCGTAGATTTGCTGGCCCGTCGCCTGGCCGAGGCCGGCGTTGGAGGTGAACGAGGAGTCGTCGGCGCGGGAGGATAGACAGATGCCGGCCAATGTCGCCGCGGCGAGGCCCGTGACGAGCCGATTCATGCCCGCGCACCCTGTGCCACTGCGCGCGCATGCAACCTGCCGATGGCATCGAGCGACGAGGTCACGGCGCCTTCCTGCCAACCGCCGAGAAACGACGCATGCTCGCCCGCCAGGGCGATGCGTCCATCGATCTGGCACAAATCGTCATAATGTCTGGCGCGGGAGTTCTCGGTCCACATGCCGAAGCAACCCAGTGTGAAGGGCACTCGGTGCCAGGCCACGGCCACACCGTTGTCGAATTCCTTGTGATACTGCGGATGAATCTGGCTGCCGTAGTCCACCACTTTGCGAACGCGGTCTTGCGGCTGCATCGCCGTGAACTCCATGGCGTTCAAGCCCCAGATGTAGGCGCCCAGCAGCACGCCCTTGCCGCCGCTTTGAAATCCCGTATTGGGATAGCCGATGTTGGTGATGGGCAAATCGGTATAGGTGATGCCGCCATAGATCTGTTCGTCCTCTTCCCAGAAGCGACGCTTGAACTGAAGGCCTACTTTGACGGCCGAGGCATACGGGACCGCGGCGATGGCCGAGGCCAGCTGCGGTCCGACATTCATGGGAATCTGCGCCAGCACCGGCAACGGTAGGGTGCAAAGACACCAGTCGGCGCGCGCGGTTTGCTTTGGCCCCGGCGCGCGGGTGTCCAGGTAACCCACGGTGACGCCGCCGGCATCCTGCGAAATCTCCACCACCTTGGCGTTGTAGCGGATCAACGGCCCGAGTTCGCGGCCGAAGGCCTCGCCGATGCGTCCCATGCCGCCCACCGGTTGGAACAAGGCGGTCTGCATGTCGAAGGTGTCGCCGTTGGGAATTCCCTGCCACAGTCCGGATTGCAGAATGTCGCTCAAACCCACCGGCTCGGAGGGGATGGGTCGGGCCGTCAGGCCGCCGCCTGGATTTTTCTTGAAACCGCGCCGGTCGCTGCACGCATCGCTGGCAAGGTAGGTGAAATCCTTGTCGAGCGCGCCCCAGTGTCGCAACGACTCGAGCAGCTTCTCCTGGTCTTCCTTGCTGACTTTGGCGTCGAGCGCTTGAGCGCGGGTGGCCTTGGCCAACAGTTCGGCGACATGCCCTTGATAGTCGGCCTTCACGTGGCGATAGCGTTGCGGCTTGCCGCCGAAGGCCGCGGAGCTGTGCAGGTAGGCGTTGTAGTTCACCTGGAAGAAGGGCTCGAGAGGCACCTTGAGCAGGTTGGCGTAATGCATCATGCCGGCATGGTGGTAAGGAATGCGCCACGGGCCGGGGTTGATGTACAAATCCTTGTCGAACTCGCATTGCTGCGAAGCGCCGCCGAGTTCGGTGTAGCTGTCGCCGCCGCGCAAGCTCCAATTTCTGCCGCCCGCGCGGCCGTTGTATTCCAGCACCTGCACCCGGTAGCCGGCGTTGCGCAATTCATAGGCGGCGGTCATGCCTGCCATACCGGCGCCGAGAATTAAAACCGAGGCGCCGGCCGGAGCGCCCTGCAGGTCGACCGGTCCGCTGTAAGGCGAGTCTGCCGCGAGCCCCAAGCTGCTCATGGCCTGATACATGGCGGCACTGCCGGCGGTGACGCCAATCATGCGCAATAAATCGCGGCGGCTAACCGCGGGGGCGTTTGAATTATTTTCCATCGCTTCTCCGTGACTTAAGATAGCCGTCCCCCGGAGCGGCGTCGGTCGACGCCTTCATCGCAATCATTATGTCTGTGCGCCCGATCATATTAACAGCGCGGTGAACTGCAGCAAGCAACTGAAGTCTTATATAATGGGACCCACGTATTTTGGTCTTAACCATAGGGTGAAGTTATGCAAAGCCTCACTAAGATTCGCATGTTCTCGCTGGCCCTCTGTGGCTCGCTGCTGTTCGCCGGCACTGCGCCCGTGTACGCACAGCATGCTGGCGGCTACCGCGGCGGTTTCGGCGGGCACTACTACGGCGGTTATCGCGGCGGCTTCGGCTGGCGCGGAGCGGGATTCTGGGGGCCGTGGGGTTGGGGCTGGGGCGGCTTGGGGTTGGGCCTCTATTTTGCTTCGCTGCCGTACTACTACCAGACCTATTATTGGGGCGGAGTGCCCTACTACTACGCGGATTACACCTACTATCGCTGGGATCCGGCCATGGGTCAGTATCAGACGGTCGCGCCTCCGGCCGAGGCTTACCAAAACGGGGGTGGCTCGGCGGGCGGCCCTCCCGGCGGTGCTCCGGGTTCCACTGCCTCCAGCTCGGAACTGATTGCGTATCCAAAAAACGGCCAGAGCCAGGAGCAGCAGAGCAAGGACAAGTACGAATGCCATCACTGGGCGGCCGGCCAGACCGGCTTCGATCCCAGCCAAGGTGCCGGCGCGGCACCTGCGAATCGGCGTAACGACTACCTGCGGGCGCAGGCTGCCTGCCTAGACGCCCGGGGCTACAGCGTCCGCTGAAAAAGCCGTAAGGGCCTGATCCCGTTGGGCTTCCGGCGCATGCCGGAGCATTCGACATCCACCCGGATGCCGTGTCAAACTACGCGGCTTTTGACGCCGGCCTTTCGCTCCGGCCCTCAACCTACGGAATATTTGCCATGGCTCGTACAACACCCCTCGCCGATATTCGGAATATCGGCATCATCGCCCACGTCGACGCCGGAAAGACGACGACCACTGAGCGGATCCTCTATTACACGGGCCGCAAGCACACCATCATCGACATTCACGACACCAAAGATCTGAAGACATCGACGACGACGGACTATCTCGAGCAGGAACAGAAGCGCGGCATCACCATTCAGAGCGCCGCGGTGTCGGCCTTCTGGCGCGACAAGAAGATCAATCTCATCGACACGCCGGGACACGTGGATTTCACCATCGAGGTGAATCGTTCGCTGCGCGTGCTCGACGGCGCCGTCGTGGTGTTCGACGGCGTGGCGGGTGTCGAACCGCAATCCGAAACCAACTGGCGTCTGGCCGACAACTACGGTGTGCCGCGCATTTGCTACGTCAATAAGATGGACCGCAGCGGCGCGAACTTCCTGCGTTGCGTCGACATGATCAAGAAGCGCTTGGGCGCGCGTCCCTTGCCGGTTCAGCTGCCGATCGGCTCCGAGGACAATTTCAAAGGCATGATCGATCTGGTGGAAATGAAAGCCCTGGTTTGGGAATCGGACGACAAGGACGCCGAGTGGAAGGTTTTGGAGGTCACCCCGGACATTGCCGACCAATTGCACATCACCACGCCGAGCGATCGCGCCATCCTGGCCGACATCACCAAGTTCCGCACCGAGCTGGTGGACACCTGTCTGGAGCAGGACGATGCGGCGATGGAAGAATTTCTGACCCACGGAACGGTGCCCTCGGCCGACATCCTGCGCAAGTGCCTGCGCAAGGGCACGCTCAATTCCGCATTCACCGCGGTGCTGTGCGGCTCCTCATACAAGAACAAGGGCGTGCAGCAGGTGCTGGACGCCGTGGTCGACTACCTGCCCGCGCCGACCGACGTGCCGGCGATCAAGACGGTGGATGCCGACGGCGAGCCGATCGGCGAGCGCAAGACCTCGGATGAGGAGCCGTTCTCGGCGTTGGCCTTCAAGGTGATCAACGATGCCTATGGCGCACTGACCTTCGTTCGGGTGTATTCCGGGGTGCTCACCAAAGGCGCCTCGGTGCAGAATTCCACGCGCGGCAAGCGCGAGAAGATCGGCCGAATGGTGGAAATGTTCGCCAAGGAAGCCAATCCGGTCGAGGAGGCTCGGGCCGGCGACATCATCGCCCTGGTTTCGCTGGCCGATACGGAGACCGGCGACACGCTGTGCGATTCCGCCAATCCCGTGGTGCTGGAGCGCATGCGTTTCCCTGAGCCCGTCATCAGCGTATCGGTGAAGGCGAAGAACAAGCCCGAACAGGAAAAGTTCAACGCAGCCCTGGGCAAGATGGTTCGCGCCGATCCCTCTCTGCACCTGGAAACGGACCGCGAGACCGGCCAGACCATTCTGCGCGGCATGGGCGAGCTGCATCTGGAAGTGACCCTGGATCGCATGCGTACCGAATTCGGCGTCGAAGGCACCATGGGCGAGCCGCAGGTGGCCTACCGGGAGACCTTCACCAAGAAAGTCACCGAGCAGTACATCCACAAGAAGCAGACCGGCGGTTCCGGCCAGTTTGCCGAAGTGTGGATCGTGTTCGAGCCGCTCGAGCGCAGCGCCGGCTTCCAATTCGTCGACGAGACGGTGGGCGGGTCGGTGCCGCGCGAATTCGTGCCGTCGGTGGAGAAGGGTCTGAAGGTCCAAAAGGAAGACGGCGTGCTGGCGCACTATCCGACCGTCGACTTCAAGGCCACGTTGATCGACGGCAGCTTCCACGACGTCGACTCCAACGCGATGACTTTCGAAATTGCGGCAAAGGCGGCCTTTCGCGAAGGCATCCGCAAAGCATCGCCGATCCTGTTGGAGCCGGTGATGAAGGTGGAGACGGTCACCCCCGGCGACTATCTGGGCGATGTGATCGGCGACATCAATCGTCGGCGCGGCTCGATTCAGGATCAGCTGGAGCGGGGCACCAACATCGCGGTGGTGGCCATCGTGCCGCTGTCGGAGATGTTCGGTTACATCGGACAACTGCGCGGCATGACCAGTGGCCGCGCGTCGTACACCATGGAGTTCTCGCACTACGAGCCGGTACCGCGCAATGTGGCGGACGAGGTGATTGCCGAAGTGGCAAAGGCCAAGGCGGCTTTGACGGCCTAGTCCGCATATCGAGTCGTTCACCGCGAATTCACGTATTGACGGGTATCCGCGGTGTCGGCGATAAGAAGCTGTTATTCGGCCCTGCTACGGGGTCGGCGTTTAGCGACCTTTTGGGTTGTCGTAGTGGTGGTCAGGGCTGCATGCGCAGCGGTCGCGCTTAGCTCGATAGCTCCCGGTTGCTGCGGCGCTGTCCCGACGAGTGCGGGAGGCGCAAATCCTCGATTTCCATCCGCACCGGCTCTCCCCACGGAGATAGGCGACGGTGAAACTGATAAAAACTCTGACGGACGATCCGCGGGTGAAGCAGCTGGGTCCCGGCCTCATTACCGGTGCGGCCGATGACGATCCGAGCGGCATCGCAACCTATTCGCAGGCCGGCGCTCAATTCGGCTACAGCATGCTGTGGACGGTGCTGCTCACTTATCCATTGATGGTCGGGATCCAGATGGTCAGCGCACGCCTGGGGTACATCACCGGGCGCGGCCTGGCAGCCAACGTCAAGGCGGTCTTCCCGCGCCCGGTGCTGTTCGGCATCGTCGGACTGTTGTTGGTCGCCAATACCATCAACATCGCCGCCGACATTGCCGCCATGGGTGAGGCGCTGCGGCTGTTGATCGGCGGATCGGCGCATCTGTACTCCGTCTGTGAGATCAACGGCATCATCGCCGTTCCCATCATGGCCGTGATGATGGTGCTGGCATCGCGCAAGGACATCATGGGCACCTTCGTCATCAGACCGAGGCTGCAGCGTCTCGGCTGGGCGGCCACCGCAGTGATGGGGATCACGGTGGTGGCGATGCTCAGCACCGGTTAGAGGGGCCCTGTAGACTAGGCGGCCTGACAGTCACGCGCGTATTCATGAGTTCTGCCACCGATCCTGCCTCGCCCAGCACAGAGCGCTTGAACACCAAGGCAGCCGGCATCATCGGTCTGGCCGTCATGTGCAGCCGTTTGCTGGGATTGGCGCGCGAGCAGATATTCGCGGCGCTGTTCGGCGGCGGCCGGGAATTGGATGCCTTCACGGTGGCATTCCGCATACCCAACCTGTTGCGAGATCTCTTCGCCGAGGGGGCATTGTCGACCGCCTTCGTCACGACCTTCAGCAAAACGGTCGCCAGAGGAGGGGATGAAGCGGCCTGGCGCTTGGCCAACAAGGTGGCCAGCTTGACGGTGGTGACGCTTGGGCTGATCTGCATCGCCGGCATGATCTTCTCGGACTCGATCGTGGCGTTGTTGGCGCCGGGTTTCGATGCCGACAAGGCGGCGTTGACCGCGCATCTGACGCGCATCATGTTTCCTTTCATTTTGCTGGTGTCGCTGGCCGCCCTGGTGATGGGCATGCTGAACGCCAAGAGCATTTTTACGATGCCCGCCATGGCGTCGAGCTTTTTCAACATCGGCTCGATAGTCGGCGGCGTCACGCTCGGATATTGGATCGACCCGAATTTCGGGCCGCGGGCACTGATCGGCGTCGCCTTCGCGACCGTTCTCGGCGGGGCACTGCAGCTTTTCGCGCAACTGCCTTCGCTGGCGCGTCTCGGTTTTCGTTTGCGGGCGGATTTCAGCTGGCGGGATGCCGGCGTCAAATCGATACTTTTGTTGATGGGCCCCTCGGTCGTCGCCGCCAGCACCACGCAGATCAACGTGCTGGTGAATTCCGTGTTTGCCTCGAGCCTCGTGGACGGAGCGATTTTCTGGCTCGCGGCGGCCTTCAGATTGATGCAGCTGCCGTTGGGAGTGTTCGGTGTCGCCCTGGGCACCGTGACGCTGCCGCTGTTGTCGCGCCTGGTCGTTGCAGGTCAGCTGGATGCGGTGCGCAGTGAATTGGCGCGCGCCATGCGTCTGGCCTTTTTGCTCACCATTCCCTCCACCCTGGGATTGATGATGCTCGCCGAGCCCATCATATCGGTGCTGTATCAACACGGAAAATTCACCGCCTACGAAGCTTCGCAGGCTGCGGCTGATCTGCGTTTTTATGCGATCGGATTGTCCGGCTACGCAGCCCTCAAGGTCTTGGTGAACGCTTTTTACGCGTTGGAGAGGCGCAAGACTCCCATGCTCGTGAGTTTTGCCGCAGTGGGGCTCAATCTGCTGCTCAATTGGGTGTTCACCTTCCAGTTGGGTTGGGGACACCGCGGGTTGGCATTTTCCACAGGCTGCGTCGCCACCTTCAATTTCATATTTCTGTACCTGCTGATGCGCAGGCATCTGCAGGGACTGGAATCGGCACGCCTGTTGGCATCGCTGGCCAAGGTGTTGCTTGCCTGCGTACCGCTCGCAGCCGTGTGCGCCGCTTCCAGCCACTGGCTGTTCGCCGCGTGGCCGACCCAGGCATTGTTGCCCAAGATTGCCGCCATGGCGGTCACCGTAGTCATGGGCGTCGGCGCCTTCGGGGCCGCCGGCATGCTGCTGCGAATCGACGAGCTCAAATTGTTTTGGGCCTCGCTGCGCCGCCGCCTGCGCCGCTGATTCAGCCACGCTTTGGGATGCTGCTGCCGCGCATCACCGCCGGCCGCGCATTGAAAGCCTCGAGTACGCGCACGACCTGCGGATAAGCGCTGATGCCCACCAATTCTCCGGCGCCGTAGAATCCGATCAGATTGCCGATCCAAGGGAGTCGTTCATGCTCAGCCCCAATCGCGCACCGCAGATCCCAATAATCGGCTGACCAGCGGCGGCTTGGCGCCCTCGTGATTCGCGAGGTAGAAGGCGGTCCATGCAAGCTGCGAAAAATGTGAACGGCGCACCGCGACCGCACAGGGCAGTTGAATCTCCCGCACTCCCCAGCGCGACTTCGACACATCGTCTCCAATGGAGAAGTTGATGGTCTTCAGCTGACATTTGATCGCATATTTGACCGCTTCCACCAGGGTGGTGGTCATCACGGAGTAGTCCGCCCACTTCGGATCGAATCCGGAAAAGTACAGATACATGCTGTCCTGGACCACGAAGGCGGCGCGCGCCGCGACCACTTCGCCGCCGATCACCAATTGAAACAAGCGCACGGCCCCGAGTGGCGCCAAATGTGCGCAAATATCCCGGAAAAAGCCGCGCAGCTTTTCGCTCGGGAATACATTGCGGTGCGCTACGGTTCCCTGAAGATTGGCGCGCATCTCGTGCAAAGCGAAGAATCGCTCCAATCCTGCCGCCACTTCCTGCCGGGTCTGGGCGACTCGGAACTCGAACGTTATGCCCTCGCGCTTCAAGGCGTTGTAGCTGTGGCGGATGGATTCGCGAATGTTGCGCTTCAGCTTCTCCCGCAACAGGTCCCATGTCGGGGGCAGATCCAAAATGTAATCCAGCACGGGCTTTTCCCAGGTCAGGTCCGACTCCTTCGCCAACGCTGCGCCAAACTCGCCGCCGATATTGCTCCAGCGCACCCAGTCGACCGAGCGCAAAGCGGACAGCTCACGGTGAATGACCGACGCGGCCTGCGATTCGAAGCCCGGAAGAATGACCGCGCCGCGAATTTCCGTCAGTCCAGGATCCGCGCCCACAAAATCCAGGCTTGTGATTTTGATGGGTCCTATGGAGCGTCGCGTGAGTATCAGCGGCACGATGCCGACGCACCTCTGGTGCGAATCGCGCAGCACATAGAAACGCCGCTGAGTCTGAAACTGCAGCCGGGACTCCAGAAAGTGCTGGCACCAAACCTCGTGCCAGGCATGCAGGGCGAAGGGCAGTTTGTTGCCGCTCGATGTCAAGATTTGTTCGTAATCCCCTTGAAGGGCAGAGAATTCTTCGGCCGTCGTCGCGACCTCGACGCTCAATCCAAGCGGGCTTGGCGAGTTGCGCTCGCCCGCGGATGGGGCGGAAATCGTTTGTTTCGTGGACCTCAACGGCTTGATGGATGCGTCCGCTGCACGATTGCCGGCGTCTGCGTTGGCTGGGTATCGATATGGGTCGCGAAAATCCATTTATGCAATTGCTCTCGCGCCCCCAAAAAGCAAGATTTCATTTGAAACGCAGACTACCATACGCAAAAACCAAGGCGCTGCCATATGTTACCGCCCGCGTCGATCCGGATTGAAGCCGTTGCCGGACCCGTCATCATGTAGGACTTCGCTCACCCGGGTGCTACGCAAGGGCGCCATTTTCGGACGCATTTGTTGCCGATTCACTATCTCCGCGGCGCGCGCAATTGTTAAATCCGCGTCGCGGGCAGGCGGGAAAATCGCCGTAGAACATGTCCAGAACATGTTTTTGATGGAGCGAATGCGTGGCCAGTTCCGGTACGCTAGGATGGTCGATGTAAACGCAACAGTTGCTCAGTGGAGTTGCCGTGAAAGCCAAAGCTTCGATTTCGCTTGCCGTCATCTTGCTCGGCTGTGCGTGGTTCGCCGCCGCGGCGAACGCGGTGCCTGTGTCGCGCTTGGACGTGCGCATCGTCACGGGCGCCGAGGAGCTCAGCGCCGGCAGCGATTTGGAGCTGCGAATTTACGAGGCGGGCAAGAACGTGCGGCGGCTGCCGCTGGCGCATGGCGAGGCGTGGCTGCCGGCCTCGACGCACGTGGTTCCGCTCAAACTGAACGACACCTTGGATCCGCGCAATGTGCTGCGTTTCGCGCTGTACTACCGTGCTGCGAATGCATTGGCGCGCTCGTGGGAAGTCGTTTCCGCCGAAGTGGAGTTGCCCGGTTCGAGCGGCGCACCCGAGCGCTTGTTGGGAGCGACCTTGTCCGGGGTGATTTCTCGGCAGGGTGAACTGGCGTCGATCGAGCGCGACCAGTCGACCCTGACCTGCATGGATGATTCGGATTGCGACGATCGACGGGCCTGCAACGGCCGGGAACGCTGCGCGCCGCATGCCGCGGGTGCCGACGTGCGCGGCTGCGTCAAGGGCGCGCCGGTCGTTTGCCCCGTGAATCAAGTCTGCGGCGAGAGCGTCGGTTGCCATGGCACCGATGCGCTGAAGACCTTCAATTCGGATTCTAGCGGCGCCAAACCTTAGGCCAGGGCAGTGCAAGGAGCCGGGTTGGTACTCGGCATGCGTCATGGAGGCGACAGTCCGCTTCCTTCAATGCCATGACTGTAAAACCGGGATGCCCTCGACAGTCGGCTTTGAAGAACCCTCTGTTGGGTGCCGTACAGAGACACCCGATGAATGGGCCCAGGATCGGTTGTTTTGAGGCGATCGATATGGGCATTCCTGCGGATGGATCGGCGACCTCACTCGGAGCGGCTGGACGCTCTCTCGGATTTTTCATCGTCAGTAATCTGGAGGCCATCCTGCAAGACTGGGAGGAACACGCTCGCTCTCTTGCTCCCGCGGCTGGCTTCAACCAAAACACTTTTCGAGACCATGCGAAGCAGCTTCTGCAGACAATCGCCGCCGACATTTCGCGGTCCCACTCCTTGCAAAGGGATATTACCGAAAGAATCAATGCGGACGCCGCCATGAAGGCTGGCGAGGAAAGCTTTCGTGCCATGGCCAACTCCATCCCCCAAATGGCGTGGACGGCAAGGGCGGACGGGTTCATCTTTTGGTACAACCAACGCTGGTATGATTTTACCGGTACCACGCTCGAGCAGACCGAGGGTTGGAACTGGCAGTCCGTACACGACCCCGAGGCCTTGCCGCGGGTCATGGTGAAATGGAAAGCAGCCATCGCTGCCGGTCAACCGTTCGAAATGGAGTTCCCTTTGCGTGCTGCCGACGGCCGTTTCCGGCAGTTTCTCACACGCGCAGTGCCTATCAGAAACGCTTCCGGCGATGTCGTGCAATGGGCGGGCACGAATACCGATGTGGATGAGTTGAAGCGCGTGGAGACGGACTTGAGGAACGATCAAGCACTGCTCGGCCAAACCAATGAGGAGTTAAAAAAAACGGCTGCTGAAAACGCGGCCATTGCCGAGGCGCTGAAACGCGAAATCCGCGAGCGCACCTTGATCGGTCGTCAACTGGCTGCAGCCATCGAACAGGAAGAGGGCTCGCGCAAGGCTTCCCTTCGGGATCCTTTGACGGGGCTCTCGAACCGCATGCTGTTGAACGACCGGCTGGAACATGGCCTCGCTCAGGCCGCGAGGCACGGGTGGATGCTTGCCGTGCTGTTCGTGGACCTGAATGAGTTCAAGAGCATCAACGATACTCACGGGCATCAGGCGGGCGACGCCGTATTGAAGTCGATCGCCCAGCGGCTCACGAGCACCACGCGCCACGATGATACGGTTAGCCGCTATGGCGGCGATGAATTCATCTGTTTGCTGACACCTCTGCATGAACAAAAACACACCGGGATGATCGCGGCGAAGATCCTGTCAGCGGTTCAAATGCCTTGCGAGGTAGGCGGGCGGGATGGACTCGTCAATCTTCGTGTGGGGTGCAGCATAGGAATCGCGATGTTTCCAAAGGACGGTGCGAGTGCAGCCGAATTGATCCGACACGCGGATGCGGCCATGTACGTCGCCAAGGAGAACAAATCCGGTTTCGCTTTTGCACGATAACATTTTGCCGCTCATGTGTACGGTGACGCACTGATCGCCGAGTTGCTCTCAGTTATTTTCTCAGAATGCTGCACCAGTTCTTGACCCAAAATCGTGACATCTTGATCGAGCGCTGCCGCCAAAAGGTGGCCAAACGCTTTGAGCCCACCGAGGCCGCCTCCATGATCGAGCACGGCGTGCCGCTCTTCCTCGAACAGCTGGCCGAAACCCTGCAAGCCGAATTCACCACGAGCGCTCGGGGCAGCGTCGAACCGGAGCCTGCACCGGCACCGACGGCCATCGGGCGCGCCGCCGCGCTCCATGGCGCTGAATTATTGCGGCGCGGTTTCACCGCCGATCAAGTGGTGCACGATTACGGCGACGTATGCCAAACCGTCACGGCGTTGGCAATCGAACAGGGATCCCCCATCTCGGTCGATGAATTCCGCACCTTGAACCGCTGTCTCGACAACGCGATCGCGGACGCGGTTGCCTCCTACGGAGAGGCCCGCCAGGTGTCGCTCGACCGCAAAACGCAAACCTCGCAACGAAATCTTGCGGATTATGCTGCCGACCACCGCCGGCTCATCGCAATTGCCCGTCAGTCATTCACGGCGATCAAGACAGGCAATATCGGTCCCCGGGGAGCCACCGGGGATCTGCTCGAGCACACCTTGGAGGAACTCGCGGCAATTACCGCCCGGCTCGACGACCGGTGAACTAGGATTCACGATCTGTGTGATCGGGGCAGTAGGGCAGGTCGACTGTGCCTAGATTTACGGCGTCGCCGCTTTGGCAGGAGCCGCTTCCAACGCCGGCAGCACTCTGGCCAAGGCCCTGTGCAGATGCGCGGGATTGATGGGCTTGGTGAGGTGGTCGTCCATTCCGGCCTCCAAACACTTGGCTCGATCGGTGGCCAGTGCATGGGCGGTCAAGGCAATGACGGGGATCTTAGGATTTTTCACGCCGCTGTCGAGGGCGCGCAATTGCCGGGTGGCCTCATAGCCATCGAGCAGCGGCATCTGGCAATCCATCAATACCGCATCGAAGTGCGAGTCACGCAATGCTTGCAGCGCCATCAACCCGTTGGGCGCGACCTCCACGTGCGCACCCAAGCGTTGCACCAGGCGTGTCGCGAGCTTTTGGTTGACTGGATTGTCCTCGGCCAAAAGTATCCGGCGGCCCGAGAACGGCAGAAATTCCGACACCGTCTCGACGTCGACGATCTTTGCGGCGGCCTGGGTCAAGTCGGACAAGGCACGGATCAACACGCCGGTTTTCGCGGGTTTGGTGATGACGCGATCGATGCAACGCGTTTCGGCATCGGCCAGCGAGGTAGACAACGAGGTCAACAGCACCAGGGAAGGCGGCGGCGCGGGACATGCGCGGATGGCGTCTGCCAGCCAGGGGCCGCCATGATCCGCCAGCTCGTGGTCGATGAGAACGACCCGGGGCGCACCCTCGGCCGCCAACATCTTCCGGTAGCGCACCAGCCCTTCCTCGGCAGAGGCGGCAAAAGTCAGTTCACAAAGGTTCTGCGCAAGCTGCCGTTCCAGAGTGCGGCGGCTGCTGGGATGGCCGACGACCACCAAAATGCGCGTGCCGGCGAGCAACAGCCTGGAAGGGTTCGAGGCCATGCCGTCGGCTTTGGGCAGGCTGACGCTGAAGGTGAACGTCGATCCTTCTCCGACGGCGCTGGCGACGGCGATGCTGCCGCCCATCGCCTCGGCGAGGCGTTTGGAAATCGACAGGCCCAATCCAGTGCCTCCGAATCTGCGGGTGGTGGAGCTGTCCGCCTGGATGAACGGGGCGAAAAGCGTAGCCATCCGGTCCGCCGGAATTCCAATGCCGCTATCACGAACCGCAAACACGATGTTGATGGCGCC
>CAZZWM010000113.1:9891-13725 GCA_964657945.1 uncultured Steroidobacteraceae bacterium | reverse complement strand
CGCAGCGCCGGGACGAGGCGGTCGAGTTGATCGTGCGTACCTTGTTGCGCCGCTGGGGCGTCATTTTCTGGAAGCTGTTGGCACGCGAAGCGGATTGGCTGCCGCCGTGGCGCGACATATCGAGTTGCTGCCGTCGGCTCGAGGCGCGCGGCGAGATTCGCGGCGGCCGCTTCGTCAGCGGATTCTCCGGGGAGCAGTTTGCGACGCCCGACGCGGTTGCGCTGCTGCGCGAAGTGCGCCGCAGACCCCTGTCGCATGAGTTCGTGTCGCTGTCCGGCGCAGATCCCCTGAATTTGGTCGGCATCCTGACGCCGGGAGCGCGCCTGGCATCCGTGGCCGGAAACCGCTTGCTGTACCGCGATGGCGTGCCCGTGGCGACGCTGGCTGCGCACGAGGTGCAGTACCTCGAAGAGATGACGCCCAAGGAACAATGGGACGTCAAAACGGCGCTGCTGCGGCGTTACGCACCGGTGGCGCTGGAGGAATTGCAAGCGCCCGACGCACCGGCGCCTGCGGTGTAGCTCGCCCGGATCGGCTACTTGTCCGTCGCCATCGACTGATCCCAACCGCCGCCCAGTGCCTCGATCAGGTTGACGCTGCCTTGCAGGCGGCTGGATAACACCGCCAAAGCCGTTTCTTCCGCGGCAAACCGCGTGGTCTGCGCGGTGATCACGCTGCTGTAAGGAACGGTACCGGCCTTGTACTGGTTCAAGGTGAGCGCCTCCGCTTCGCGGGCCGCTTTGACCGCGGCATCCTCGATACCCGACTGCTGCTCGAGGACCCGAAGCGTCACGACGTCGTCTTCCACCTGCTCGAAAGCCGACAACACAGTCTGCCGATAATCATCCACGCTGGCGTCATAGGCTGCCCGCGCTTGCGCCACCTGCGCGCGCCGCAATCCGGCATCGAACAAGGTTTCCGCCAGCTCGGGCCCGAAGGACCAAATGCGATTCGAGGCTTGAATCAAATGGCCGATGCTGCTGCCTGCGTACTCATCCTGCGCGGCCAGCGTCAGGCTGGGAAAGTAAGCCGCCTTGGCCACGCCGATCTGGGCATTGGCAGCCGCCATCTTGCGCTCCGCTTGCGCCACGTCGGGCCGGCGCTCCAACAGCGTGGAGGGCACTCCCGCCGGCACCGTGGGCACATCGCTGCGGATCGGCTCAACGGGCAGAGAGAAAGTCGCGGGCTGCCGACCGATCAATACCGCAATGGCGTGTTCGAGCACGGCGCGTTGAATTTTTGCATTCACCTGCTGCGCCTGGCTCGACAGCAGCTGCGCCTCGGCACTGACCACATCGGCACGCGCGGCGACGCCGAATTTGTAGCGGCTCTCGGTGATCTTCAGCGACTGGGTCTCGACCTCGACGGTGTTATCGAGCAGCGTTTGATTCTGATCCGCCGCTCTGAGTTCGAAGTAATCCAGCGCTACCTCGGCCTGGGCCGAAAGCCGCGCCGCCGCCAAAGCGGCGGAACTCGCCTGAGCCGAGGCGCGATCGCTTTCGACCGTGCGGCGTATCGCGCCCCAGATATCGAGGTCCCAGCTGCCGGACACGCCCGCACTATAGTTGTTGCGGGTCGCGGGCAGCCCCAGCTGCGCCCCGCGGGTCGCCTGGAAAAATGCTGAGATGGTGGGCCACAAGCCGGCCCGCGCCTGCGCCACCAGTGCGCGCGATTGTTCGAAGGCGGCGGCCGCGGCCTTGATGGTCTCATTGGAGATGTTGACCTGATCTTCCAGCGAGTTCAGTGCGTCGTCGTTGTAGATTTTCC
Organism: uncultured Steroidobacteraceae bacterium; assembly: GCA_964657945.1. Classification (GTDB taxonomy): domain Bacteria; phylum Pseudomonadota; class Gammaproteobacteria; order Steroidobacterales; family Steroidobacteraceae; genus Bog-1198. The sequence continues at coordinate 11,958 of CAZZWM010000113.1, read as the reverse complement.
ACCAGGGACCGCGCGACAAGATGTCGTTCGGTTCGGTGGGTTTCCAATCGGCCGACTCCTTGTAACTCGGCGTGGTCTCGAAGGCGGGACGGTGATAGTCGGGCCCCACTGCGCAGGAGCACAGGGCAGCGCCCGCGAAGGCGGCGGTGAGCGCATGATAGTTCAGCTTCATCATGTGCCTGGCTCCAGGGCGCCGTAGCCGGGAGCCGCCGCGCTGCCGGTGGGAGGCAGTTTGCCCGGTGGCGAGTATTTGCCGTCCTTCAGATGTTTCCAGTATCGATGCACGTACAGATAAATGACCGGCGTGGTGTAAACCGTGAGCAACTGACTCGCCACCAGCCCGCCGACGATGGCGATGCCCAATGGCCGGCGCATTTCCGTGCCGTCGCCGCTGGCGATGGCCAAGGGCAGGGCCCCCGCGATGGCGGCGCAGGTTGTCATCATGATGGGACGGAAACGCAGCGAACAGGCGTGCGCGATCGCCTGGCGCGGATCCATGCCGAGTTTGCGTTCGGCCTCGAGCGCGAAGTCCACCATCATGATGGCATTCTTCTTGACGATGCCGATGAGCAGTAAAATGCCCAAGAATGCAATCAGGCTGAACTCGGTGCCGGTGGCCAGCAGCGCCAGCAGCGCGCCCACGCCGGCCGACGGCAGGGTGGAGAGGATGGTCAGCGGCTGGCTGTAACTTTCGTACAGCATGCCCAGCACCACGTAAATGGCGGCCACCGCCGCCGCCAGCATCAATGGAATGTTGTCATTGCTCTGCTGGAACAGGCGCGCGGTGCCGTAATTGCCGCCGCGGATGCTGACCGGCATGTGAATCTCTTCCATTTTCTTCTTGATTGCATCTTGTGCCGTGCCGATGGACACGCCCGCGGGCAGATTGTAGGAGATCGAGGTGGAGACCGACGTGCCGGTGTGGTTCACGGACACCGGGGTCGTGCCGATGGTGAAATGGCTGAACGCCGAGAACGGCACCACGGTTTCCTGGGCGACGCTCACCGCCGATCCGGTGGAGGTGTTGCCGCGGCCCGCATTGGCCAGCGAGTTCAATGCCAGATTGCGCGCCACGTCCGACGCCACGGCGGTGCTGGATGCCGCGGTGGACGGTTGCAGTATCGTCGTGCCCGCCACTGCCTGGGTCAGCTGCGTGCCGGAGGCGGCGTTTCCCGAAGTGCTCACATAGAGATCATTGAGAATTTCAGGGTTCTGCCAGAATGGCGGCGCCACTTCCATGACCACGTGATACTGCTGCGGGCTGAACGGGTTGTAGATGGTGGACACCTGCGCCTGCGCGAATGCATCGCCCAGGGCATTGTCGATTTGGATTTCCGACAAGCCGAGACGGGAGGCGCTGTCGCGGTCGACGATGACATCGGTTTCCAGGCCGCCCGGCTGCAAGTCCGTGTCCACGTCGGTGATCTGCGGCATGTCCTGCAAAGCGCCGCGCAGTTTCACCGACCAGTTGCGCAATTCGTTCAAATCATCGCCGAGCAGCGTGTACTGATATTGGGAATTGGCCGATCTGCCGCCGCCGCCGCCGATGTCCTGCACGGCCTGCAGGAACGTCGAAGCACCCTTCACACGATTGAGTTGCGGGCGCAGCCGGGCGATCACCTGATCGGCGCTGATGTTGCGCTCTTTCAACGGCTTCAGCGCGATGGTGACGTTGGCGCTGGCGCCGCCTCCGCCGGGGGGTCCGAAGCCGCTGGATCCATAGGATCCGGTGACGGTCGCCACCGCCGGATCGGCCTGGATGATGGCCGCGACCTGTTGCAGCTTGCCCTTCATCAGCTGAAACGAGGCCGACGCGTCGCCGCGGATGCCGCCTTGCAGCTGGCCTGTGTCCTGTTGCGGAAAGAAACCCTTGGGGATGACGTAATACAGGTAGAAGTTCAGGGCGATCGTGCCCAGCAGCAGAGCCACCATGATGCGGCGGTGATTCAACGCCCAGTCGAGCGTCGTCTCGTAGTTGTGGCGGGTGCGCTCGAAGGCGCGCTCGAACATTGCGCCGAATCGCGATGGCTTGCGGTTGCGCTCGTTTTGCAGCAACAGCGAGAGATC
>CAZZWM010000113.1:0-9881 GCA_964657945.1 uncultured Steroidobacteraceae bacterium | reverse complement strand
GCCGCGTTCCGATTTCAACAGCAGCGAGCACATCATCGGCGTGGTGGTGAGCGATATGACCAGGGAAATCATGATCGACACCGACAGGGTCATGGTGAATTCGCGGAAGATGCGCCCGACGATGCCGCCGACCAGCATGAACGGTATGAACACCGCCACCAGCGACAGGCTCATGGACAGCACGGTGAAACCCACTTCCTCGGCGCCGAGGAACGCCGCCTGCATGCGGCTCATGCCATCCTCGATATGCCGCGTGGTGTTCTCCATCACCACGATGGCATCGTCGACCACGAAACCGGTTGCCACGGTCAATGCCATCAGCGAGAAATTATCCAGCGTGTAGCCGAGCAGGTACATGGCGCCGAAGGTGCCGATCAGCGACACCGGCACGACCAGCGCAGGAATGAGAGCCGCGCGATAGCTGTTGAGAAAAATGTAGACCACCAAAATGACGAAAGCTATCGCCAACAGCAGGGTCTGCTCCACCTGCCGCAGCGAAGCGCGAATGGTGATGGAGCGGTCGAAATTGACCACCAGATCGATCTTGGGATCGATGGAATCCTTGAGCAGGGGCAGCTCTGCCTTCACCGCATCGATGGTCTCGATGATGTTTGCGCCGGGTTGCTGCGAGACGGTGACGAATACCGCGGGCCGGCCGTTGTACAGGCCATAGGTGCGGATGTTCTCGGTTGCGCCGTCCTGCATGTCCAACACTTCGGCAACGTCGCCCAAACGCACGGTTGCGCCGTTGCGATTGGCGATGACCAGGCTGCGATACGGCGGTGCATCGCGTGCATTGTCGTTGGTGTAGATCTGATAGTGCAGTGCGTCCGATTCGATCGCGCCCTTGGGCGCGTTGGCGTTGGCATTGGAAATGGCGGCCCGCACGTCCTGCAGTCCGATGCCGTACTTCGACAACGACAGGGGATTGATCTCGATGCGGACCGCGGGCAGTGCGCTGCCGTTGACGCTGACACCGCCCACGCCGGGAAGCTGCGAGAGGCGCTGGGAAATGACCGCGTCGGCCGCGTCGTAGATCTGTCCCTGAGTCAGCACGTCGGACGTCATGGCAATCGATAACACCGGGAACGACGCGGTGTTGATCTTGCGGTAAGTTGGGTTGCTGGTCAGCGAGGTGGGCAGATCGGCATGCGCAGCGGCGATCGCAGCCTGGACGTCGCGCGCCGCGCCGTCGATGTCGCGGTCCAGTCCGAAGGTCAATTGAATGTTCGAGGTGCCGACGCCGCTGTTCGAGGTCATGTCATCGACGTCGGAAATGGCGCCCAAATGGCGTTCCAGGGGAGTGGCCACGGTGGCAGCCATGACTTCGGGACTGGCGCCGGGCAATCGCGCAGACACGAAAATTGCCGGAACGTCGATGCGCGGCAAGGGCGCCACCGGCAGCAGGCCGAAAGAAACCGCTCCGCACAGCGCCACGCCGATCGTCAGCAGCGTGGTGGCGACCGGGCGCTTGATGAAGGGACTTGAGATGCTCACGCCGGCCCTTCCGCCAGCGGCCTGTCCGGCGCAGGCGCGCGGCCGCGCAGGCGCGCAGCGACGCGGTCGAAGGCCAGATAGATCACGGGGGTGGTGAACAGGGTCAACACCTGGCTTACCAGCAATCCGCCGACGATGCTGACTCCGAGCGGATGGCGCAGCTCGGAGCCGGTGCCCGTGCCGAACATCAGCGGCAGGGCGCCGAAAATGGCCGCCACCGTGGTCATCAAGATCGGGCGGAAGCGCAGCAAGCAGGCCTTGTAGATTGCATCGCGCGGCGACAGTCCTTCGTCACGCTGGGCCACGATGGCGAAATCGATCATCAGGATGGCGTTCTTCTTGACTATGCCGATCAACAGAATGATGCCGATGAGCGCGATGATGGTCAGATCGTCGCCGAACAACATCAGCGCCAGCAGTGCGCCGATGCCCGCCGAGGGCAGCGTCGAGAGAATGGTGATGGGGTGGATGAAGCTTTCGTACAGCACGCCGAGCACGATGTACATCACCAACACGGCGGCAACCAGCAGCAACAGCTCGTTGGAAAGGTTGCTGCGAAATGCCAGCGCCGCGCCCTGAAACGTGGTGTGTATGCTGGCGGGCAGCTGGATGTCGCGTTCCACCTTCTCGATGGCATCGACCGCGCTGCCGAGCGAGGCGCCGGGCGCGAGATTGAAGGACACCGTCGTGGCAGGGAACTGAGCCAGATGATTGATGAGAATCGGACGCGTCTCAACATCGACCTTGGCGATCGCCGACAGCGGCACCTGGCCGCCGCTGGCCGAGGGTACGTAGATGGATGCCAGCGAATCGACCGAGGTGTAGGTTTTCGGATCCGCTTCCATGATCACCCGATACTGATTCGATTGCGTGAAGATGGTGGAGACGATGCGCTGACCGAAGGCATCGTACAGCGCGTTGTCCACCGTGCCGACGCTGATGCCGAGACGCGCGGCACTGTCGCGGTCGATGTTGATGAAAACCGCGAGGCCGTTGTCTTCCTGATTGCTGACCACATCGGCGAGATCGGGTTGCTGGGCGAGCGCCGCCACCAGTTTTGGCGTGTAGGTGGACAGTGCCACGGCGTCCGCGCTTTCCAGCGTGAACTGGTATTGGGTGCGGCTGATGGTGTTGTCCAGCGTCAGATCCTGCACCGGCTGCATGTAAAGGGTGATGCCCGCGACGTCGGCAGTCTCCTTCTTGAGCCGGCGGATGCTGTCCTCGACGCTGCCGGAGCGCGAACCTCGCGGCTTCAAGTTGATCAGAAAGCGCCCGCTGTTCAGCGTGACGTTGTTGCCGTCCACGCCGATGAACGAGGACAGGCTGAGGACGTCGGGGTCGGTGAGTATGGCGACCGCCAGCGCCTGTTGCCGATCGGCCATGGCCGCGTAGGAAACCGATTCGGTGGCTTCCGAGACGCCTTGAATCAGGCCGGTATCCTGGTCCGGGAAGAATCCCTTGGGGATGAGTATGTATAGGAGCGCGGTCAGTACCAGCGTTCCCAGCGCCACCCACAATGTCAGGGTCTGGCGGCCGAGCACCCATGCAAGGCGCCGACCATACCAATCCACCACGGCCGTGAACCACTTGCCGGACTCGGTTTCGGAATGACCGCCTTCGGGCCGGTGCTTGAGCAGCTTGGCGCACATCATCGGCACCAGCGTCAGGGACACCACCGCCGAGATCAGGATGGTGACCGCCAGGGTGACGGCGAATTCGCGGAACAAGCGTCCCACCACATCCTGCATGAAAAGCAGCGGTATGAGCACCGCGATCAACGATACCGTCAATGAAATGATGGTGAAGCCGATCTGACCCGCGCCCTTCAATGCGGCTTCCAGGGGAGGTTCGCCTTGTTCGATGTACCGCGAGATGTTTTCGATCATGACGATGGCATCGTCGACCACGAAGCCGGTTGCAATGGTGAGCGCCATCAGCGAAAGATTGTTCAGGCTGAAGTTCGCCAGGTACATGACGGCAAAGGTGCCGATCAAGGACAGCGGCACCGACAAGCTGGGAATGATGGTTGCCGGGATGTTGCGCAGGAACAGCCAGATCACCAGCACCACCAGCGCCACCGACAGGCCCAGTTCGAACTCGACGTCGTCGACCGAGGCGCGGATGGTGGTGGTGCGGTCGGTGAGCAAGGCGACGTCCACGCCCGAAGGCAGGTCCTCCTGCAATTGCGGCAGCAGAGCCTGGATTCGATTCACCACATCGACCACATTGGCGCCGGGCTGGCGCTGCACGTTGACGATGAGCGCCGGCGTCGAATTCATCCAGCCGCCGAGCTTGGAATTCTCCGCACCCGACACCAGCGTCGCGACATCCTTCAGCCGCACCGGCGCGCCGTTCTTGTAGGCGATGATGACCATGCCGTAATCGTCGGCATTTCTTATCTGATCATTGGTGTTTACCGTGTACGCGCTGGCGGGACCATCCAGCGATCCCTTCGGTCCGTTCTGATTGGCGTTGCTGATCGTGGTGCGCAAATCATCGAGATTCAGTCCGTAGGCGGCCAATGCGCGCGGGTTGGCGATGACCCGTACGGCCGGACGTTGACCGCCGCTGATGCTGACCACCCCGACGCCTTTGATCTGCGAGATCTTCTGCGCTATGCGGGTGTCCACCAAATCCTCGACCTCGGTCAGCGCCATGGTCTTTGAGGTGACGCCCAGTATGAGCACGGGGGCGTCGGCCGGATTGACCTTGGCGTAGATCGGCGGGGCCGGCAGATCCTGAGGCAACAGATTCTGCCCCGCGCTGATCGCGGCCTGTACTTCCTGTTCGGCCACATCGATGGCCAGGGCCAGATTGAATGTCAGCGTGATGACCGATGCGCCGGCCGAGCTGGTCGAGGACATTTGATTCAAGCCCGGCATCTGCCCAAATTGTTTTTCCAACGGCGCGGTGATTGCCGAGGTGATCACCTCGGGACTGGCGCCGGGATAAAACGTCTGCACCTGAATGGTCGGATACGCAACTTCCGGCAAAGCCGACAGAGGCAGTTGCACGTAGGCCATGACGCCCACGATCAGGATCGCCACCATCAGCAAGGTGGTGGCAACCGGGCGCAGAATGAAAATGCGTGACGGGTTCACGTCATTGCGGCTGTTTGCCGTGTGGGCGACGGTGTTGGCCCGGGGTCGGGGGTGTGGCGGGCTTCCCCGGATTGGCGGTGGCACCCTCCGCCTGTGTCTTCGGCAGCTGGATGGCGGCGCCGTCGCGCAGGCGATCGCCGCCTTCGGTCACCACGATCTCGCCGGCAGCCAGTCCGGCCGTGACCGCGACGCGTTCGCCATCGACGACGCCCAATGTCACCGGACGCACCGCGACCGTCTGCTTGTCGGTGTCGACGACGTAGACGAAGGTGGTGGCGACGCCATTCGGCGCGCCCCTGCGCACCGCGGAACTCGGCATGATGACCTGGTCCTTCAGCACGTCCTGCAGCAGCGCGATATTCACGAATTGATTCGGGAACAGCGCGCCGTCGGCGTTTTCGAATTGCGCGCGCAGCTTCACGGTGCCCGTGGTGACGTCGATCGAATTGTCCACCGTGAGCACCTTGCCGTCGGCGATCTTGGTGGTATTGGTGCGATCGAAGGCTTCGACCGTGAGCGTGGCGCCGTCATGAATGCGCTTCATCAGAGCCGAGACGTTGTCTTCGGGCACGGGGAAGATGATGGTGATGGGCTGCAGCTGATTGATGAGCACGATGCCGTTGGTATCGCCCGGGGTCACATAGTTCCCCGGATCGACCTGCCGCAATCCGACTCTGCCCGTCACCGGCGCGGTGATGTGGGTGTAGACCAGATTGACCTTGGCGGTATTCACCTGGCCCACGTCCGCTTCGACCGTTCCGATGTCCTGGTCCACCAGCGCGCGCTGGGTGTCCAATTGCTGCTGGGCGATGGAATCTTCCTTCACCAACCCTTCATAGCGCTTCAAATCCAACCTGGCATCGGCCAGCATGGCCTGATCGCGTTTCAGATTTCCCTGCGCCTGCTGTAAGGCGGCCTCATAAGGACGCGGATCGATCTGTGCCAGAGAATCGCCCGCGTGAACCATCTGGCCTTCGGTGAAAAACACCTTCTGCATCACGCCGGTGATCTGGGTGCGCACGGTGACGGTGGCCAACGGCGTGACCGTGCCGAGCGCGGGAATCTTCACATCGATGCTGCCCTTCACCGCCGTCGCCGCCGCAATGGCAACGGGACCGTTTTGTCCCGCGCGTCCGCCGCGCCCGGGCTGCTGCGCGACCGGCTGCTTGTCGTGGATGTAGCGGATGAAAACCACCATCAGCACGATGAACACGACGATGCAAAGCAGCGCAATCCAGTGCCTGGCGATGAAGGACCGGGGACCGCGGGGCGCGGCGGGCTGTTGCAGAGCTTCTTGTTCGTTTGTCAATGATCACCAAGTACGCGAGCCCCTGCAGCAATGCACCGCCGATACGGGCGTGGGGGCGAACGTCGAACTATAAACAATTCCGACCGGCACCACCTCATCTAGGTCAGGGTGGGGTAGTCGGTATAACCCTTGGGTCCGGGGACGTAAAAGGTCGCGGCGTCGGGGGCATTCAGCGGCGCGTCGCTGCGCATGCGGTCGACCAGATCCGGATTTGCCAGAAACGGCCTGCCGAAGGCAATCAGATCCGCGTGCTTGCCCTGCAGCGCTTTTTCAGCGCTTTCCCTGTTGACTTCGGGCACCGGGGGCGCGCCCATGGCGGCATGATCGAGCACATGCATGTAGAGCAGACCGATGTTTGAAAGTTCATCGGCAAGTGCAAAGTATTGTGAGCGCACGTCCGGATAGGTGCCGGTGCCGTTGAAGACTCCGCAAGGCGACAGCCGCATGCCGACGCGCTCCGGTCCGATTTCCGTTGCGACCGCGCGCGCGGCATTCGGCACGTTGCCGAGCGCGCGATTGCGCGTCATGGGGGACATGACGGTACGGTTGTTCAATCGCAACGAATGCGCCTGGAATGGGTCGAAAAGCATGGAAAATCTCGGCAATACCCGATGTTCGGGGCTGCGCAGTATCGCACGCGCAGCCGCTGTGCGCCGACTGGGTTAGAATCCCGCATCCGTAAAGTCCGAGGAGGCTCGATGAAGGTGTTTTGTTCCGCGCTGGCTGTCGCCGCGCTAAACGTCGGCGCATCCATTGCGGTGCATGCCGCCACGCCGTGGACCGAAGGGGTCAATTATTTCGTCATCCAGTCCGCGCAGAAGCCCGCGATTCCACCCGGCAAGGTCGAAGTCACCGAGGTTTTCTCGTACGCCTGTCCGGCGTGCAATGTGTTCGTTCCCACCATGCACAGACTGAAACAGAGCCTGCCCGCAAATGTCGTGGTGGATTATCTGCCGGCGGCCTTCAATACGGCCGAAGACTGGCCCATGTTTCAAATGGCCTACTGCACTGCGCAGGTTTTGGGCGTGGAAGAAAAGGTCCACGATGCGATGTACGACGCAGTCTGGAAAGGCGGCGATCTCAGTGTGATGGACGGAAACAACCTCAAGACCCACATGCCGACCATCGAGGACGCGGCCAAGTTCTACAACCAGAAGACCGGCGTCCCGGCGGACAAATTTCTGGCCACCTCCAGGTCGATGACCGTGGACATGTGCATCCGCAGGGATCAGGAATTGCTCAGGATCTACAAGATCGATCGCACGCCGACCATCGTGGTCAATGGCAAATACTCGCTGCACGTGCAGTCGGCCGGCGGAGTCGATCAGTTGATCGAACTGGTGAATTACCTGGTGGCTAAAGAATCGGCCGCCAAGTAACCCATGAATAGCCGTCACCTGGTCGATCAGGACTTGTTGCCGATCCTCGACGCCGTACCTCCGTTGGAATTCTCCGAGGAACTGCTGCCGGCCATTCGCGCGGCCAGCCTGCCGATTCAAGCGCAGGGCTCCGGCCTGGAACGAGTGCAATTGTTGAAGCGCCTCGTGCCGGGGCCGGCAGGTGCGCCTGACGTCGAGATCGCGCTGTATAGACCTGAAGTGAAGTCCGCCGTGCTGCCTTGCATCTTGCACATACATGGAGGGGGTTACGTCATCGGTACAACGGCGAGCATGGAGCCCATTCACCGGGCCCTCGCTGCGGCCGCCGAATGTTGCATTGTCACGGTCGAATACCGCCTTGCGCCGGAGACGCCGTTCCCGGGCGCCTTGGAAGATTGCTATGCCGCACTGTCTTGGCTGCATGCCTCCGCCGGCGACTTGCGCATCGACGCGGGTCGAATCGGTGTGATGGGCGAGAGCGCCGGCGGCGGTCTTGCAGCGGGACTTGCTCTGCTGGCCCGCGACCGCGGCGAATTTCCGCTGGCATTCCAGCATCTGATCTATCCCATGCTCGATGACAGGACCTGCGTTTCACCGCTGCCGCACCCGTATGCAGGCGAATTCATCTGGACGCCGACGAGCAATCATTTTGGCTGGTCCTCACTGCTCGGCTGCACCCCAGGATCCGATAACGTGTCGCCCTATGCGGCCGCCGCGCGGGCCGAAGATTTGTCCGGCTTGCCGCCGGCATTCATTTCCACCGGCGCCCTCGATCTGTTCACCGAAGAGGACTTGGAGTACGCGCGGCGTCTGATGCGCGCGGGCGTGCCGGTCGAATTGCACGTCTATCCAGGCGCCTTCCATGGCTTCGACATGCTGTCCGGGTGCGCCGTTTCGAGAGCTGCGCAACGCGACAGCTTGGCGGCATTGCGCCGGTTCATGACGGCATGAAAAGCCTGTTCATCAATCATCCGCGTTTGTGGTTGTCGGTGGCGCTCGGCGCCGCGCTGTTTTGGTTCCTGCCGCAGCAGTGGTCGATCTTGAGCCGGGTGTTGGTGTGCTGGAATTCCGGCGTGGTGCTGTTCCTCGTCCTGCTGTTTCATTGGATGACCGGACTGTCGGCGGATCAGATCTGCGACAAATACATCGAAGAGGACGAGTCCGGTCCCTTCATCCTGGTGGTCGTGGTGTTGGCGGCAATGCTGAGCTTGGTGGCCATCGTCGATCCGCTGGCGACCATCAAACAGGTCAGCGGCTCGGAGCGTGTGGCGCACTTCGCGCTGGCGGCTTTGACGCTGGTCGATTCATGGCTGCTGGTGCCTTTCATGTTCACCACGCACTACGCCGATCTGTTCTACAGCGTCGCAGAGAAGCAGCGGCCGTTGAGATTTCCCGATACGTCCATGCCGGTATTCTGGGATTTCGCTTATTTTTCCTTCACCATTGCCGCGGCCTGTCAGACCTCCGACGTGTCGACCACCAATGCGGCCATTCGCCGTACCGTGATTGCCCACACTCTGATCTCGTTTCTGTTCAACGCGGCGATTTTGGGATTCGCCATCAATGTCACCGCCGGGTTGATCGGCGGCAACTAAAGTCCCTTCACCACGTCGCCGCCTTTCATGACGAAGGCCACCGACTGAAGTTTGGCGACATCATCCAGCGGGTTGCCGGCAACCGCGATCATGTCTCCATAGCGGCCCACTGCGATGGCGCCGACATCGCCGGGGCGGCCCAGAGCTTCCGCAGCATTGACGGTCGCGGCCTGAATCGCCTGCATCGGCGTCATCCCCCATTTCACCATGGTGACGAACTGGCGCGCGTTGAAGCCATTCGGATACACGCCGCCGTCGGTTCCAAACACCATCTTCACGCCGGCCTTCACCGCCGCCTGAAAGGTCTGCCGTTGCTTGAGGCCGATGACCCGCTCCTTTTCCAGGGATTCCTTGAAGACGCCGTTCTTTTCGCCCTCCGCCAGAATGTAGTCGTCATTGTAGATGTCCATGGAGAACCAGGTGCCGTGCTGCTTGGCCAGAGCGAAGGCTTCCTCGTCGGCCAGGCTGGCATGTTCAACGGTATCCACGCCCGCCCGAATCGCATCCTTGATCCCTGACGTGCCGTGCGCATGCACGGCCACCCGCAGTCCCAGCATGTGCGCCTCATCGACCAGCGCTTTCATCTCCACCAGTGAATACTGCTGGCCGCCCACGGTATCGGTTTTCGACAGCACGCCGCCGGTGCCGCAGAACTTGATCACCTCGGCGCCGTACTTGCGCAGTTTGCGCACCATGGCGCGAAGTTCGTCCGAATCGCAGTGTCCGCCGGTGGCACCGATGGCGTACGTCGCGGGCACGATGCGCGGACCGGGCGTGATGCCCTGCTCGATGGCCTGTTTGATGGCGACATCGTCGAAATTGTCCGAACCCACGTTGCGGACCGTGGTGAATCCGGCTTCCAGCGTCTTCCGTGCATTCGCCACGCCGACCACGGTCCAGAAATTGTCGGTGAACTGCAGACCCTGATAGCCGCTGTAGCGCGGGTCGGACGTCAGATGGGTGTGCATGTCGATCAACCCCGGCAACAGCGTCATGCCCG
>CAZZWM010000112.1:0-13727 GCA_964657945.1 uncultured Steroidobacteraceae bacterium | reverse complement strand
CCACCATGCCTGGAAAATTCACCCGACTCACCATGAGCTTGCCGCCTGCGAAGCGCACCAGCAATACGGAAGCCGCCTAAATGTCCCGTGCGAATAACGACAAGAACGCTTTGAAGCTCATGATCGTGGATGATTCGAACATCATCCGGCGCCGCATCGAACGTTCGCAACAGATTGACCGCCTGGAAGTGGTCGGCGCGGCGAGCAATGGCCGCGCGGCCGTGGAGATGTTCCGGCGTACGCAGCCGGATGTCGTGACCATGGATCTGACCATGCCCGAGATGGACGGTATCGAATGCGTCGAGGAGATCATCGCGCTGAACCCCGATGTGCTCATTTTGGTCGTATCGGCTCTCGCAGACAAGGCGACTGCCGTCGAAGCCATCGAAAAGGGGGCCAATGGATTTCTATGCAAGCCCTTTACCGATCGCCAGCTCAATGACGCGTTGGAAGAGCTGCTGGCGGAGGCTTGATGTTCAAGGAAGCAGAAATCCGCACATTCATCGAGGGTACGACCGCGTACTTCGAGACCTCAGCCCGGCAATCGGCGACCGTGGGCTCGCCGTACCTGGTCACGGACGGCAAACCAGGGGCCTATGAATATACGGGCGTCATCTCGATCACCGGCGCGCGCCGCGGGGTGGTTTATTTCACGGCGCCGCGCGGCATGTTGACGGTGCTGCTGATGCGCATGCAGGAAACCGACACCAGCGATGAGAACATCAAGGACTTGGTGGGCGAGGTCGCAAACACCATTTCCGGCAATGCGCGCCGCGACTTCGGCAAGAATTTCGTCATCTCGGTGCCGACCATCATCGCGCACGACCTGGAAAAAGTAACGACGCCGCATTCGCGGTCCTTCGTCATACCGATCAATTGGCGCACGCATTCGGCGAAATTGGTGGTCTGCCTCGAGTAGGCCAAGTGCGTTGGAAGGCATCCTGTCCGGCGCGCTAGCTATCTGCGGACATTGACCGTGGGGTGAGAAGCGGACAGGCCGCCGTCCACCGCCAACGCCTGGCCGTTCACGTAGGAAGCTGCATCCGATGCCAGGAACAGCGCGGCATGCGCGATTTCCCGAGCTTCGCCATTGCGCTGCAAGGGATTGAGCTGGCCGATTTTTCCTTCCGTGCCGCGTTCACGTGCGCGATCGAAGATCGGCTTGGTCATTCCGGTCTCTATCAGTCCGGGGCAAATCGCATTGATGCGCACGCCGGTGCCGGTCAACTGATAGGCAACGGTTTGAACCAGGCTTACGACACCGGCCTTGCTGGCGCTGTAGGGAACGCCGCCCGCGCCGGAACGCAGACCGGCGACCGACGCGGTGCAGATTATCGAGCCCTGCTTCTGCTTGACCATCTGCCGCGCCGCGTATTGCGCCAGCAAAAAAGTTCCGATCAGGTTGATCTGCAGGATCTCGTTGAAGCGTGCGGCCGTTTCCTCGAAAAAGGGCACCAATCCGCCGCTGATTCCCGCATTGGCATGGCATACGTCGAGACCGCCGAATTCATCCACTGCGCGGGCCACCGCTTCCGCGACATTCTCCTCGAGCGAGGAATCCTTGATGATCGCCACCGCCCGGCCACCCGTAGTGCGGATGTCGGCGGCCGTCCGTTGCACTTCCGGCGCGCGATCCAACAGCAGCAGCGAGGCTCCCTCGGCGGCAAACAACAAGGCAGTGGCCCGGCCTATGCCGCTGGCTGCACCCGTGACGATCGCGGACTTTCCCTTCAAGGTGTTCATTGCTTACCTCGCATGAGCGCGCGCAGTATACAGAATGGGTCGAACGCGCGAAGCCACCCGTTGATCGCGTATCATTGAGCGATGAGCCCCGCCTCGCTTGCCCGGATTTGCGCAGTAGCCACCACGCATTTTCCCCGCCACGATTGCAGCTTCGCTTCAACGGGTGTTGCGCCCCGGGGCCGAGCACGTCAACAGCAACGGCGGAGCGATTGCGCTGGGGCATCCCTTGGGAATGTCCGGCGCGCGCATCGCCGGAGCAGTCGTACACAAGCTGCAGCGTCGCAACGGCCGATATGGATTGGCGGCCATGTGCGTGGGGGTGGACCAGGGCGCGGCGCTGGTGCTTGAGCGCGTGTGAACCAATAAGTAAAAGCGCTTTCGGTGCGGGAGTGCCGACTGCTACATTAGCGGGCTAAAGACGGAACCACGTTCTGCACAGTGGAATAATTGAATGACAATGAGTAAGGCTGGCTACGAGATTTTCGGCGCAATCGCGGTGATCAAATTCGACAATCCGCCGGTGAACAGCCTGGGCTTCGAGATGCGTCAAGCCCTCCTCGCCGGCATAGAACGGGCCAACGCCGATGCATCGGTCGGTGCCGTCGTGTTGATCGGCTCCGGAAGCGGCTTTTCCGGCGGCGCCGACATTCGCGAATTCGGCACGCCGAAGGCTTTGGCACAGCCGCACTTGGGAACAGTGATCAGCCGCGTGGAGGAAAGTGCCAAGCCGGTGATCGCAGCGATCGGCGGTGTGTGCATGGGAGGCGGATTGGAACTGGCGCTGGGCTGCCACTATCGGGTGGGCATGACCGGCGCCAAAATCGCACTGCCGGAAGTGAAACTCGGATTGCTGCCGGGTGCCGGCGGCACACAACGGCTGCCGCGATTGCTGGGCGCGGATGGCGCCCTGAACATGATCGTCTCCGGCGCGACCGTGCCGTCGGAGACGTTGCGCGCCACACCGCTGTTCGACGCCTTCACCGATGGAGATCTGCTCGAGGCAGCCTTGACCTTGGCGCGCCGCGTGGTCGGCGAGAAACAGGCTCCCAAGCGCGTCCGCGACATCAAATTGAAGATGCCCAACCACGAGGCGTTTTTTCAATTCGCTCGCAATACCGTGAAATCGGTGGCGGGGAAATACCCCGCGCCCCTGGCGTGCGTCGAGGCGGTGGCCGCCGCCTATGACCGCTCATTCGACGCCGGCATCGCGCGCGAGCGCGAACTGTTCGCGGCCTTGATGTTGTCGCCCGAATCGGCGGCTCTGCGTCATATTTTTCAAGCCGAACGGGCCGCGTCGCACATTCTCGATGTGCCGGGCGACACGCCGACGCGTGCGATTCGCAAGGTTGGGGTGATCGGCGCGGGCACCATGGGCGGCGGTATTTCCATGAGCTTGATCAATGCGGGAATTCCGGTGGTCATGCTCGAGACGAAGCAGGAGGCGCTGGATAAAGGTCTGGCGACGATGCGCAAGAATTACGGCGGCGCCTTGAAGAAAGGCACGCTGACCGAAGCGGCGCTGGAGCAACGTCTGGGGCTGGTGACCGCGACGCTCGATTATGCGGCATTACGAGACGTCGATCTGGTGATCGAAGCGGTCTTCGAGAGCATGGACGTCAAGCAGGCCGTGTTCGAGCAATTGGATCGGGTGGCGAAACCCGGCGCCATCCTTGCATCGAATACTTCGGCGCTGGATCTCGATCGGATCGCAGCGTTCACCGAACGGCCTGAAGACGTCATCGGGCTGCATTTCTTCAGTCCGGCCAATGTCATGCGTCTGCTGGAAATCGTGCGCGGCGCGAACACGGGCAAGGATGTGCTCGCCACCGCCATGCAGCTTGCCAAGAAATTGGGCAAGGTGGCCGTGATCTCGGCAGTGTGCGAAGGATTCATCGGCAATCGCATGATCGCGTGCTACGGCGCGGCGGCCCATGATTTGATCATGGCCGGTGCGCTGCCCGAGCAGGTCGACAAAGCACTGCAGGACTTCGGCATGGCCATGGGACCTTTCCGCATGAGCGATCTGGCCGGATTGGACATAGGCTGGGCGGCACGCAAGCGGCGCAAGGCTGAATTTCCCGATCGCGACCTCTCCAATGTGGCGGACGATTTATGCGAGCGGGGACGCTTCGGCCAGAAAAGCGGCGCCGGCTTTTATCGCTATGCGGCCGGTTCGCGCGACCCGATACCGGATCCGGAGGTCACCGCCATCATCGAGAAACACCGCAGGGAAAAAGCCATCGTGACCCGCAAGGTGAGCGCCCGGGAAATCGTCGAGCGTTGCATCTATGCCTTGGTCAACGAGGGTGCGCGCATTGTGGAGGATGGCACGGCGCAGCGCAGTTCGGACATCGACGTCGTGTATCTCAACGGCTACGGTTTCCCCCCGTGGCGGGGCGGTCCGATGTTCTACGCCGATCAAGTGGGCCTGGGCGAAGTCGCGCGCACACTGCGGCACATCGCCGACACCAGCGGCGCGGACGAGGAGTTTTGGACCCCGGCGCCCTTGCTGGCGCGTCTCGCCGACCAAGGCACAACATTCAGCGCCTACAAGGGGGCCGAGAAGTGACACAAGCCGTCATCGTTTCCACCGCGCGCACCGGTCTCGGCAAGAGCTGGAAGGGCGCTTTCAACATGACCTATGGTCCGACGCTGGGCGCGCATGCGGTGCAGCACGCCGTCGCACGCGCCGGCGTGGATCCTGCCGAGGTCGAGGATGTGATCATGGGGTCCACCTTCGGAGAAGGCACCACCGGCGGCAACGTCGCGCGCGCAATCGCATTGCGGGCCGGACTGCCCGTCACCACGGCTGGTCTGAGCATCAATCGTTTCTGCAGCTCGGGTCTGCAGTCCATAGCGCTCGCAGCGCAACGTGTGATGACCGAGGGTGCGGCCGTGATCGTGGCCGGCGGCCTCGAAAGCATCTCCTGTGTGCAGAACGAAACCAATACGCACATGCTCCGCGATCCTTGGATCGATGAACACAAGCCGACGTTGTACTGGAACATGCTGCAGACGGCTGAAACGGTGGCCAAGCGTTACAACATTTCCAAGGACGCTCAAGACGAGTACGGCGTGCGCAGCCAATTGCGCGCCGCTGCCGCGCAGGCGGCGGGTAGGTTCGACGATGAGATCGTGCCCATGACAACCACCATGGGAGTCGCCGACAAGGCCACCGGCATGATATCGATGCGCGAAGTCACCATATCGAGCGACGAGGGGATTCGTCCGGACACCACCTTGGAGGCCGTGCGAAAAATCCGCTCCGCCATTCCGGGCGGAGTGATCACCGCCGGCAATGCCAGCCAATTCTCGGACGGCAGCAGTGCCTGCGTGGTGATGGATGCAAGCCTCGCCGAGAAGCGCGGCATCCAGCCATTGGGGATATTCCGCGGCTTCGCCGTGGCGGGCTGCGAGCCTGACGAAATGGGCATCGGTCCGATTTATGCGGTGCCTCGGCTGTTGCAACGGGCCGGCGTGAAGGTCGGTGACATCGACTTGTGGGAATTGAACGAAGCATTCGCCTGTCAGGTGCTGTACTGCCGCGACAAGCTCGGCATTCCCGATGAACGGTTGAACGTCAATGGCGGCGCCATCGCGGTGGGCCATCCCTATGGCGTCAGCGGCGCCCGTCTGACCGGCCATGCCTTGATCGAAGGCAAGCGACGTGGAGCGAAGCTGGTGGTCGTCACCATGTGCATCGGCGGCGGCCAGGGCGCCGCCGGACTGTTCGAGGTGGTCTGATGGGAGTGCGCGATCTATTCGAATTGGGCGGCAAGGTTGCGCTCATCACAGGCGGCTCCCGCGGTCTCGGGCTGCAGATAGCGAAAGGTCTGGGGGAAATGGGCGCGAAAATAGCCATCAGCGCGCGCAAGCCGCATGAATTGCAGGCGGCCAAAGCGGAGCTCGATCAGCAGGGAATCGATGCGCTCACCGTCGCGAACGATCTGTCCAAGCAGGATCAGGTTTCGGTGCTGGTCGATGAGGTGGTCAGTCACTACGGTGCAATCGACATTCTGGTGAACAACGCCGGCGCCAGCTGGGGCGCGCCCGCCGAACAACACCCGATCGAGGCTTGGAACAAGGTCATGACGCTGAATGCCACCAGCGTTTTTGCCTTGAGCCAGGCGGTGGCCAACCGCTGCTTCATTCCGCAGCGCTCGGGCAGCATCATCGTGATCGCCTCGACCGCGGCGTTGCGTGCCGGCATGCAAATGAAAGCAGCCGCCTACTACTCGTCCAAGGCAGCAGCGCTGCATTTGACGCGCGCATTGGCGGCCGAGTGGGGCCAGTTCAACATTCGGGTCAATGCCATCTGCCCGGGATTCTTTCCGTCAAAAATGGCGAGCGGCGTACTGGAGAGCATTGAGGCGCAAGTCATCGCGCAGACGCCGCTGGGCCGCATCGGCGGAGACACCGATCTGCAGGGCGCCGCGGTTTACCTGGCCTCCGAGGCATCGCGTCACGTGACCGGCCAATACATTGCCGTCGACGGCGGTGCATCGAGCATATGAGCGCCAACACCCCGCCGTCGGGTTTGCGCGACAGCACTCCGCAGCAGGCCTTCGACACGGCCAGGTTGGTCGCCTGGATGCACGAAAACATTCCCGCCTTCGCGGGGCCGATCGAGATCCAGCAGTTCGCGGGCGGGCAGTCCAACCCGACCTTCCTATTGAGTACGCCCGACCGCAGATACGTTTTGCGGCGCAAACCGCCAGGCAAGCTGTTGCCCTCGGCCCACGCGGTGGATCGCGAGTTTCGCGTGTTGGAAGCCTTGAAGGACACCGACGTGCCGGTGGCGCATGTGTACGCGTTGTGCGAAGACGAGGCAATCCTCGGCAGCGCGTTCTATGTGATGGATTATATCCACGGCCGCATTTTCTGGGATGCGACCTTGCCCGAGGTGCCCTTGGCCTCGCGCCGCAGCGTCTATCAGGAAATGGTGCGTGTCCAAGCTGCG
Source organism: uncultured Steroidobacteraceae bacterium (assembly GCA_964657945.1). Taxonomy (GTDB): domain Bacteria; phylum Pseudomonadota; class Gammaproteobacteria; order Steroidobacterales; family Steroidobacteraceae; genus Bog-1198. Next base: position 7,024 of record CAZZWM010000112.1, on the reverse strand, counting down.
CTGCATTCCGTGGATTACGCGTCGCTGGGACTCGGCGACTTCGGCAAGCCCGGCAACTACATCGAAAGGCAGGTCGCGCGCTGGACGCAGCAGTATCGCGCCGCGCAGACCGAAAAAATCGACGCCGTGGAGCATTTGATCGACTGGCTGCCGAAGCACATTCCTGCGGGGGAGCAAATCTCCATCGTTCACGGCGACTTTCGCCTCGATAACACCATTTTCGATTCCGATGAACCCCGTATTCAAGCGGTGCTCGATTGGGAGCTGTCCACCTTGGGGCACCCCATGGTGGACTTCGCGTACTTCTGCATGCGCTACAGCCTGCCGGAGGCCGAATTCCGCGGTCTGCGCGGGCTGGACACCGCGAAGCTCGGCCTCCCAAGCGAAAGCGATTGCATCGCGCAGTACTGCAGGTTGCGCGGATTGCCGCAGGTGCCGGCGCGGGACTGGACCTATTACCTGGCCTTCTGCATGTTCCGGCTCACCGGCATTTTGCAAGGCGTTCTGGCGAGAGCGCTGCAGGGCAACGCGTCAAGCCAGACAGCGCGTCAGGCTGGGAGCCGCGCCCGGCCGCTGGCGGAGCTGGCCTGGCACCTGGTGCAAGAATCAATCGGAATTTGAAAATCCAAAGGATTTCCATGGACTTTTCCCACAGCGACAAGGTTCGAGAACTGCAAGAACGGATCAACTCGTTCATGGATCAGTACATCTATCCGGCTGAAAAGGACTTTCACGACGAGTTGGAGCGCAATCGGCGCAGCGGCAATCCCTGGCAGATCACCAAGGTGGTCGAGGATCTCAAGAAACGCGCCAAGTCGGAAGGCCTGTGGAACTTCTTCCTGCCGCATTCCGATCGCGGCGCCGGGCTCACCAATCTCGAATACGCGCCGCTGTGTGAAATCATGGGCCGCTCGCATATCGCGCCGGAGGTTTTCAATTGTTCCGCGCCCGACACCGGCAACATGGAAGTGCTGGCTCGCTATGCCACACCGGGTCAGCAGAAACTATGGTTGACCCCGCTGTTGGAAGGCAGGATCCGGTCCGCATTCGCCATGACTGAGCCGGCGGTTGCCTCGAGCGATGCGACCAACATTCAGGCCTCCATCGTGCGCGATGGCGACAGCTACGTGATCAACGGCCGCAAATGGTGGACCTCCGGTGCCGGCGATCCGCGCTGCGAGATCCTGATCTTCATGGGCAAGACCAATCCGAATGCCGGCCGCCACGAGCAGCAGTCCATGATCCTGGTGCCGATGAAGACGCCGGGGGTGAAGGTGCTGCGCACCTTGACGGTGTTCGGTTACGACCACGCGCCCCACGGACATGCCGAGGTGGATTTCGAGAACGTGCGCGTGCCGGTCGAGAATCTGCTGTTGGGAGAGGGGCGCGGCTTTGAAATCGCCCAAGGGCGCCTCGGACCCGGCCGCATTCATCACTGCATGCGCACCATTGGCGTGGCCGAGCGTGCGCTCGAGCTGATGTGCAAGCGCTCGCAGGAGCGGGTGGCATTCGGCAAGCGTCTGTCCGAACAGGGCGTGACTCTGGAGCGCATCGCCGAGTCGCGCATCATGATCGATCAAGTGCGATGGCTGGTGCTGAATGCCGCCTATATGATGGACACGGTCGGCAATCGCGCCGCAAAGGCGGAGATCGCCATGATCAAGGTGGCCGCGCCCAACGTCACTCTCAAGGTGCTCGACTGGGCCATTCAGATGCACGGCGGCGGCGGCGTCAGCGACGATTACCCGCTGGCCGCATTGTGGGCCGCCACCCGGACGCTGCGATTCGCGGATGGCCCGGACGAGGTGCACCGCGACGCCATCGCCAAATTGGAATTGTCGCGCTATCGGCCGAAAGAGTCGGCTCAGCAAAGGGCGCAGCATTAACCGGCAGAGGAATCGCATGCCCAACGCACATTTCAAATTCTGGCCGTCCCATGCGATGCACCACCTGACCGCGCCGGCGACCAATTTGTTCTACAACGCAGAAGTGTCGGCGCGACGCTATCCGCACAAGCCCTTCCTGATCTTCTACGACACGCCGGTCAGTTTCGCCGAGTTTCACGACGAAGCGACGCACGTTGCCGGCTATCTGCAGCAAAAGCTCGGTGTCGCCAAGGGCGACCGGGTGATGCTGCTGATGCAGAACAGCCCGCAATTCATGATCGGTTATTACGGCATCCTGCGGGCCGACGCGATCGTCGTGCCCTTGAACCCGATGAATCTCACCCAGGAGATCCTCAAGTTTGCCAAGGATGCGGGCAGCACCAAGATACTGGTGGCGCAGGAGCTGTACGCGCGCGTCGAGCCGCTGATCAAGAGCGGGGACATCGAGAAGGCAATCGTCGCCGCCTACAGCGATTATCTGAGAGCGCCGACGCAGCTGGCCGTGCCCGATTTCATCGCTGCACCGCGGGCCGAAATCGTGGAACCCAACGTGGCGCTGTGGAAGGATGTGATTGCCGCCAAGCTGCAGCCGGGACCCCTGACGGCAGGCCCCGACGATCTGGCGGTCATGCCTTATACTTCCGGCACCACCGGCACCCCCAAAGGATGCATGCACACCCATCGCTCCGTCATGCATACCACGGTGGGCAGCATGAATTGGTTCGCGATTCAGCCGGAGATGACGCTGCTGGCCGTTGCGCCCATGTTCCATGTCACCGGCATGCAAGGCAGCATGAACGGTCCGCTGTTCATCGGCAACACCGTGGTGCTGCTGCCGCGCTGGGATCGGGATGCGGCCGCGCAGTGCGTGGCGCGCTTCAAAATCGTCAGTTGGACGGCGATTCCGACCATGATTCAGGATTTCTTTTTGAATCCAAAAATCAACCAATACGACCTGAGCTCGATACGCCGCCTGAGCGGCGGCGGCGCCGCCATGCCGGCGGCGGTGGCGCAACGCCTCCTGGATGTGGGCATCACCTACGTCGAGGGTTATGGGCTGAGCGAAACCATGGCTGCAACGCATATCAATCCCAGCGATCATCCCAAGAAGCAGTGTCTGGGAATTCCCATTTATGGGGTCGATGCGCGGGTCATCGACCCGGCCACGCTGCAGGAGTTGCCGCCGGGCGAAATCGGCGAAATCGTCATGCATGGTCCGCAGGTGTTCCTGGGCTACTGGCAACGGCCTGAAGACACCGCTCAGGTTTTCCTGGAACTCGACGGCAAGCGCTTCTTTCGCAGCGGAGACCTGGGGCGCATGGACGAAGACGGCTATTTTTTCATGGTGGATCGGCTGAAGCGCATGATCAACGCATCCGGTTTCAAGGTTTGGCCCACCGAGGTGGAGGCGTTGATGTACCAGCACCCCGCCGTTCAGGAGGCCTGCATCATCGGCGCCAAGGATGCGCACCGGGGCGAAACAGTCAAGGTCGTCGTCGTGTTGAAACCGGAATTCCGCGGCAAGATCGAAGGTCAGGCCATCCTCGATTGGGCGCGGGAGAACATGGCGGCCTACAAGGCGCCGCGCTTGATCGAGTTTGCCGACACATTGCCGAAATCCGGTTCCGGTAAAATCATGTGGCGCGAACTGCAAGAACGCGAAAACGCAGGCGAAAACGCCAAGACCGCATCCCAGGCGGTGACTGCATCATGAAAGCGCTGTTGAGCCGACAACCCGGCGGCCCCGAAACCCTGACCCTCGAAGATCTGCCCGATCCGCAGCCAGGGCCCGGTCAAGTGCGCATCGCGGTGCGCGCCGTGGGCGTGAATTTTCCGGATCTGTTGATCATTCAAGACTTGTATCAGTTCAAGCCGCCGCGGCCTTTTTCACCGGGCGGCGAATTGGCCGGTGTGGTCGAGTCGTTGGGCGAAGGCGCCGGCAACGTGAAGGTGGGCGATCGGGTGCTGGTAAGCCCCGTGCGCAACGCCATGGCAGAGAAGGCGATCGGCGAAGCCAAGAACTGTTGGAAGATTCCCGACGCCATGCCCTTCGATGAGGCAGCCGCCCTGCTGCTGACCTACGGAACCTCGCAACATGCGCTGAAGGATAGGGGGCGGCTGATGGCCGGCGAAACCGTGCTGGTGCTCGGCGCCGCGGGCGGGGTTGGTTTGGCGGCAGTGGAACTGGCCAAAGCGACCGGCGCGCGAGTCATTGCGGCCGCCTCCAGCGCGGAAAAAATCGCGCTCGCCAAGGAACATGGCGCCGACGAGGGTGTGCTGTATCCGGTCGGTCCGCTCGACAGATCGGCGGCGCGAATCCTGACCGACCAATTCAAGGCGGCCTGCGGCCCCAACGGCGCCGACGTCATCTACGATGGCATCGGCGGCGATTACAGCGAGGCGGCGCTGCGCGCGATTGCGTGGTCCGGGCGGCACCTGGTGGTGGGCTTCACGGCCGGAATTCCGAAACTGCCGCTCAACCTGCCATTGCTCAAGAGCTGCCAGGTCATCGGCGTGTTCTGGGGCGAATGGACGTCGCGGTTTCCGCGGGAGCATGCCGCCAATGTGGCGGAGTTGATGAGGTTGTATACCGCGGGAAAGATAAAACCGGCAGTCACCGAGCGATATCCGCTCGCGCGGGGTGCCGAGGCCATCGCTCGTCTGGGCGCGCGTCAAGCGCGCGGCAAAATCGTCGTTACCATTTAGGGGCAATCATGGATCTGAATTTCACGCCGGAAGAAGAGCAGTTTCGCAGCGAGGTGCGGGCTTTTTTCAAGTCGGAGCTGCCCGAGGATATGCGCACCAAGATGGAATTGGGCCGGCGCATCTCCAAAGACGACATGGTGAAATGGCAGAAGATCATGTACGCCAAGGGGTGGGGCGCACCGGGTTGGCCGGTGGAATTCGGCGGCACGGGCTGGAACATCGTGCAGCAGCATATTTTCGAAGAGGAGCGAGCGGAAGCCAATGCGCCGCCGCAGAATCCGTTCTCCATGAAGATGCTGGCGCCGGTGATGCAGGCTTTCGGCACGCCGGCGCAGCAGCAGTACTTCCTGCCGCGCATTCTCAAAGCGGAGGATTGGTGGTGTCAGGGATACTCCGAACCCGGATCCGGCTCGGATCTGGCTTCTTTGCGCACCAGCGCCGTGCGCCAGGGCGATCACTACATCGTCAACGGCCAGAAGACCTGGAACACAATGGGGCAGTACGCCGATTGGATTTTCTGCCTGGTGCGCACCAGCACCGAAGGGCGGCAGCAGCAGGGCATTTCATTCCTGTTGATCGACATGAAGTCCCCGGGCATCACCGTGCGTCCCATCATCATGTTGGACGGCGAGCACGAGATCAACGACATATTCTTCGACAATGTCGAAGTGCCGGTGGCGAATCTCATCGGTGAAGAGAACAAGGGTTGGACCTACGCCAAGTTCCTGCTGAGCCACGAGCGCAGCGGCAATGCCGGCATCGGCGCCTGCAAACGGGCGCTCAAGCAACTCAAGGAGATTGCCGCCGTTCAGCCGTCGAATGGCCGCCGGCTGATCGAGGATGTGCGCTTCCGCGACCGGATTGCGCTGGTCGAATTGGAATTGATGGCGCTGGAAATCACCAACTTGCGCGTGTTGTCGGGCTACGCCAAGGACTCAAAAGCATTGGGGCCTGAGGTGTCGATGCTGAAGATCAAGGGTTCGGAAATCATTCAGACCCTGGCGGAACTGAAGATGCACGCGCTGGGACACGACGCGCTGCCGTATGTGCGCGAAGCATTGGACATCGATTGGAAGGGTAATGCGGCCTTGAACTCGCATTACAATGCTTACGCGCCGCCGCTGTCGGGCCTGTATTTCAACAATCGCAAGACCACCATCTACGCCGGCTCCACCGAAATTCAGAAAAACATCATCTCGCAGATGATCCTGGGGCTTTAGAGAGAACATCATGGAATTCGACTACACCGAAGAACAACTGGCCTTGCAGGACACCTTGCAGCGCTTCATCTCCCGCGATTATGACTTCGACAAGCGCAAGGACGTGCTGCGCTCCGATGCCGGCTTTTCGGCGGATGCGTGGAAGCAATACGCCGAACTGGGTTTGCTGGCGCTGCCGCTGCCGGAGGAGTTTGGCGGTTTGGGCGGCAACGCGGTGGACATCATGGTGGTCATGGAGCAATTCGGTCAGGGCTTGTTGATGGAGCCCTACCTGAGTTCGGTGGTCTTGAGCGCCGGGCTGCTGCGCGACAGCGACGCCGATGCAGTGAAGCAGAAATTGCTGCCGCAGATAGCCGAGGGTAGGGTCAAAGCATCTCTGGCCTGTTATGAGGCCTCGGGCCGCTTCGATCTGGCACATGTCACCTGCACGGCAACGAAAAAGGGCGATGGCTGGCAGCTGTCGGGAAGTAAGAACGTGGTGCTGGATGGCCCTTCGGCCGACTATTTCCTGGTCTCAGCGCGCAGCGGCGGCAAGCCGGATGACGCCGACGGCGTGTCTGTTTTCCTGGTTCCCAGACAGACCAAGGGACTCACGGTAACCGGCTATGCCACTCAGACCGGCGCGCGTGCTGCCGACCTGTTGTTGGCAGATGTCACGCTGGGCGCCGACGCCTTGATCGGCAAGGCGGGTGCCGCGTTGCCCGCCATTCAACGGGCGGTCGATCGCGGCATCGCGGCGCTTTGCGCGGAAGCGGTGGGTGTGATGAATGCGCTCAACAAAGCGACCTTGGAGTATCTGAAGACCCGCAAGCAATTCGGGGTTGCCATCGGCACCTTCCAGGCGCTGAAGCATCGCATGGCCGACATGCTGATGGCGGCTGAACAATCTCGCTCCATGGCCATCATCGCCGCCGTGCATGCCGATTCGACCGATGCGGCCGAGCGTGCCCGTTCGATAGCGGCCGCCAAGGCCTACATCGGCCAGGCCGGGCGATTGGTGGGGCAGCAGGCGGTGCAGTTGCACGGCGGCATGGGTGTGGTCGATGAACATGTGGTGAGCCATTATTTCAAGCGGCTCACCATGATCGACATCACCTTCGGCGATGCCGATTACCACCTCGGCCGCTTTAGCGATACGCTGGCAAGCCCGGTGTTTTCACGGTGAGGAGCCAAACAAGTATCTCCACTCCGGCGCGTATGCCTCCATGTGCG
>CAZZWM010000111.1:0-13761 GCA_964657945.1 uncultured Steroidobacteraceae bacterium | reverse complement strand
ATGCGTCGACGCAATTTGCCGACGGCGGTGAATTCGGCATGGGCGCCGAAATCGGCATCAGCACGGACAAGTTTCACGCCCGCGGTCCGGTGGGCGTGGAACAACTCACCAGCTACAAGTACCTGGTTCACGGCAGCGGCCAGATCCGCGATTGACCGCGCCCTTCGGCTCAGTGCTCATCTGCGGTCACGCGCCAGACTGAGTTGCCTACGTCGTCGGCAATCAGCAGTGCGCCGTCCTTGTCCTGCGTGATTCCAACGGGTGCGCCGAACAGTTTCGACTCGTCGCTCGAGTAGAAGCCGGAAACGACGGTCTGCGGTTTGCCAACCGGTTTGCCTTGCTGGAAGGCGACGAAGACCACTTCGTAACCGCTCAAGGGAGAGCGGTCCCAGCTGCCGTGCTCGCCGATGAACGCTCCGCCTTGGTACTTCGCGGGCAGCGCATTCTTGGCGGAGAACCACAGACCGAGCGGAGCCACATGCGAGCCGATGGCGTAGTCAGGCTTGATTGCCTTGGCAACGAGATCCGGGCGTGGCGGTTGCACACGTCGATCCACGATCTGGCCGTAGAAACTGTATGGCCAACCGTAAAAGCCGCCGTCCTGCACGGAAGTGAGGTAATCCGGCACCAGATCGGCGCCGATCTCGTCGCGCTCGTTGGCAATGGCCCAGAGCTTGCCGGTTTGCGGTTCCCATCCCAACCCGGTCGGATTGCGGATGCCGGAGGCGTAAATGCGGCTGCCGCGCGTGGCGACGTCGACTTCGAGAACCATCGCGCGACGGTATTCCACTTCCAAGCCGTTCTCACTCACATTGCTGTTGGAGCCGACGCCGACGTACAGTTTGTTGCCGTCCGGGCTGGCCAACAGGGCCTTGGTCCAATGATGGTTGACGGCGCCCGGCAGGTCGGCAAATTCCATGGGCGGGGTGCTGATCTGCGTATCGCCGGCGTGATAGGAAAACTTCAAGATGCCGTCGGTGTTGGCGACATACAGAGACTCGCCGATCAGCTGCACACCGAAAGGCGAGTGCAGATGTTCGATGAAATCATGCTTCTCCCATTCGCCGCCGGCAGTGTCGTTCTTGCGCAGCAGCGTGATGCGGTTGCCGCCTTTCGCGCCCTTGCCGGACAGATTCTTGATCTTGTTGGCAATCATCTGCTTCGGTGTGGTCACGGCCTCGGTGCCCGGCCCGTTCGATTCGACCGCCAGCACGTCGCCATTGGGCAAGGTGTAGACCATGCGCGGATGCAGCAGTCCACCGGCGATCTTCTCGATTTTCAATCCAGCCGCAACTTGGGGGGATTGGCCCTGCGCCCAGCCCACGCCACGCGGTACCTGCATCGGCGGCAGCAGAAAGTCTTGCGCCGAGGGCAGCGACGGCGAGTCGCCGGATTGTTGTGCGGGCTCGAGGGATGCCTTGCCGCTGCAGCCGCCCACAACGGCCAACACCACCCCTGCCCATGCGCGGCGTGCGATCGTGTCACTCATGCGCGTAACCCGGAGCGGCACGCTCGACGGCAATCGCGATGTGGCCGACGGACAGCAGAATGACGGTGCAGGCCGAGAGCCACAGGCCCGCGGGAACCACGGCGTAGGCGTCGCGACTGTGCACGAAGGCGTTTACGATGGCCGCGAAGATTGCAAGCAGATTGAGCCAGAAGTCCAGTTTATCGGCGCGCGTCGCGCTGCGCCGGGAAGTGATCCAGACCTGCGTCAGATTCACCAAACGCGGCACAATGGCAAACAACAGGCCGAAGACGATGAGCCACGCGGCGCCTTTGTCCCACTGCATCGTCGCGCTGTTGAAATAAATGACATCGAAAATCAGCGCGGCGACGAAGCATCCGTAGGGGATCGGGTTGAGCAGGCCGTAGATGCTCTCGGCGACGATGGAACGACGCGGTCCGGGACGAAGGCTCATGCGGCTAACCTCAGGTCTTGGAGAGAGGAACTCAAGATGGGTGAGTTTGGCGCCGGCGTCAACCGCCTGCATCTGCGGCGCCGACGGCTGAGTCGATAGCCTGGGGCCGAGAGTAACCCGTCGGACCATGCTCGATCAGCACGATGCCGCAATTCGGCGGCTTGTACGCCCCGGCCCAGTCGGCCGCCGCATGCGCCCAGAGCGACACCATGACACCGCCGTGGCTGACCAGGACGATATCCTCATGCGGATGCGCGGCGGCAAGCCGGTCCATGACGGGCGCCGTGCGTGCCTGCACTTCTTCCAAGCTTTCGCCGGCTTCGGGCTTCCAGGCCCAAGGGCGTACGGAATCGTAGTCTGAGGTCTGCGCCAAGGAGTCGTAAGACAGGCCGCGATGCGCACCGACCTCACGTTCGTGCAAGTTGAGTTCAACCCTCAGCGGAACTCCCAGGAACTGCGCAATGATTCGCGCCGTTTCGCTGGCGCGCAGGAATTCACTGGTGACCACCAATGATGGCCGGAACGATTCCCCGATCCGGCGCGCAGCGGCGTGAGCTTGCCGGTACCCAAGTTCGGTCAGCGGCAAATCATGAGGAGAATGAGCAAAAATTCGCTGGTGATTTCCCAGGCTTTCGCCGTGGCGCACGAGGATGAGACGGCCCACGGTCAACGGGCCGCGCGGGGGTCGCGCAGGTGTGCGATCTGTCTCAGCCAGTCGCGCACCTGGCTCACCGTGTCGAGGTGGTATTGGCCTTGAACACGGTCGCCGACGCCGATGGAAATTCCTCCCATCGATTCCACCGCCGGAAAGCCGTCCTGATCGGTCAGGTCATCGCCGATGAAGACCGGGCGTCTGCCGCTGAACGGCGGTTCTTGCATGAAGGCTCGAATGGCCGTCGCCTTGGTAAATCCACGCGGCTTGATTTCCAGCATCATGTCGCCAGGCTGTATCTGGTATTGCTGGCCGAGCTTCTCCACGATGCCGGCAGCGAGTTCCCGCGCCGCAGCGGCCGCCTGCGGCGCCATGCGAAAGTGGATGGCCACCGTGCGCCGCTTGTCCTCCAGCAGCGCGCCGGGATGGGAAGCGACAAAAAGTTTGATCGCGGCGCGCGCGTGGTCGAGTTTCGAATCGATGAAAGTGCCGCCTTGCAGCGTGCCCTCGGCGGTTCGTCTTTCGATGCCATGCAGGCCGGAGGAGGGCAGACGCAAGGGATCGAACAGTCGATCCAGCGTCTCGATTTGCCGGCCGCTGACGAGCGCCACCGCACCGTCCAACCGGACGCAAAGATCTCGAAGCAGCGACTTTATGCCGGGGTCTGCGACCGTTTGCGACGGCGTGTCGGTCAATTCGATCAGGGTTCCATCGACATCGAGGAACAGACACAAATCGAGGGATGGGGCGGGCGGTGGTTTGATCATATCCGCAGTTTGGCGAACTCGAGCAGGCGTTGCGCGGCGGTCACGAGAGTGCCATCTTGTTTGGCGATGCACAGGCGCACCAACGTCATCTTCGGCGGTTCGGCATAGAAGGGCGACAAGGGAATGATCGCCACCTTCGCCTCGCGGATCAGCCGGTCCGCGAAGCTCATGTCGTCTTCCCTGCTGATGGCGGAGTAATCCACCAGTTGGAAATAGGTGCCGGCTGCCGGGACAGGCTCCAATCCCGAGCCTCGCAACTGCTGTGCAAGCAGGTCTCGCTTGGCCTGAAAGAAGGCCGATAGTCCGTGCCACGCGTCGGGATGCGCCGCGAGATATCGCGCGATGGCGTGCTGCAAGGGCGCGGCGATGCTGAAGGTATTGAACTGGTGGACTTTGCGAAGCTCGCGGGTCATCTTGGCGGGAGCGATGCAATAGCCGACGCGCCAGCCGGTCGCGTGCAGGGTCTTGCCGAAGGAATAGACTGCATAGCTGCGCTGTCGCAGTTCCGGATGCGCCAGAACGGACGCGTGCCGCCTCCCATCGAACAGCACGTGTTCATACACCTCATCCGCCAGCACCGTGATCGGCCGGTCGCGGATGCATTCGGCCAGGGCTTGCAGGTCCTCCTCGGTGGCCACCGAGCAGCTGGGATTCTGCGGGCTGTTGATGACGATGAGCCGGGTGCGGTCCGTCAGCAATCGACGCACACGGTCCCAGTCGAAGCGGAACGCCGGCGGCTCGAGTGGGATGCGCACACAGCGCGCGCCGGATACGCGGATGGCCGGTTCGTAGGCATCGTAAGCCGGATCGAAGATGATGGCCTCATCTCCGGGACCGACCGTCGCCTGGATGGCATCGAAAAGAGACTCGGTGCCGCCGCAAGTCACCGTGATCTCGCTGTGCGGATCGAATTTCTGTCCATAGCAGATGAAGAGCTTGTGCGAGATTTGCTCGCGCAGGTCGGCTACGCCCTCCATGGGCGCATACTGATTGTGGCCCTCTGCAATGACGTCCACCAGGCAATCGGACAGCCGCGGATCGATGGGGTAATCCGGAAATCCCTGGCCGATGTTCAGCGCATTCTCTTCCACCGCGCGACGCGACATGATGGTGAAAATGGTCGTGCCGACGTCCGGAAGCTTACTTTTGAACAGCAATCCGGGCCTCCAACCTCTGTAGTCCACCGGCCACTGAGCGGGCGGAAATTCCGCGTTGACGCAGCTGCCGCGCGGTCGCCAGGCTGCGCTTTCCCGACGCACACAGCAGCAGTATTTCACGCCCGCGCTGTTTGACCGCATCGAGCGGCGACGCATCGGCCAGCAGCTGCGGCATCGGTATATGCGTAACCCCGCTCGGCGCCGCTGCTATTTCCTCGTCGGTACGAATGTCGATGACCTCAAAGCCTCGTGAATGGGCGGCGGCCAAGGACTCGACTTCGACCTCCAACCCAGGCTCATCCGAGGCGATGCCCTGAATATGCGCGCAATTCGGCGCACCGCATTCCGCGCGGCGCGGCGCCTTGAGCCTGGTACTGGAGAAATTGGTGAAATCCAGCAACAGCAGTTCGCCATCCAGTTGACCGCGCATATTGAGCAGCAGCTTCAAGGTCAGGATTGCCTGCAGGCTGCCGAGTGCGCCGGGCACCGGACCCAATACGCCGGCTTCGGCGCAGTTGCCCACCAGTCCATCTGCCATGGCATCGGGCCACAGACAGCGCAGGCAGGCGTGGCCGGCATCGGGTTTGTAGACCTGCAGCTGGCCTTCGTACTGGTAGACGCTGGCAAATACCGCCGGCCGCTGCGCCAGGACAGCGGCGTCGTTGATCAGATACTTGGCGCGGAAATTATCGGTGCAGTCGACCACCAGGTCGTAGCTTCGGATCAGCCCGAGCGCATTCGACGCATCCAAGCGGAGCGTGTGGCCTTCGACCTGCGCGGCAGGATTGATGCGCCGTATCGCCGCCTGTGCAAGATCCACCTTGGGCTTACCGATATCGGAAGCGCCGTAAATCGGTTGCCGATGCAGATTGCTGGCCTCCAACACGTCGCCATCGACGATGCCAAGACAGCCCACGCCGGCGCCGGCCAAGTATTGCATCACCGGACTGCCGAGCCCCCCGGCTCCCACGACCAACACCCGGGACGCGGCCAGCAGCGCTTGGCCCTGAACGCCAACCTCCTTCAGCAGGGTCTGGCGCGAGTAATCAGGTGACGTGGTCGTGATGCAATTCCTCGTGCGCGTGCTTGGGCGCCGCCGCGCAATGCTCACAGTTCACCCAGCCCGAGTCGCCGCTGCGGTAATACTCCTTCTTCCAAATCGGCACGCGGTGTTTCACCTCATCGATGATGTACCGGCAGGCGTCGAAGGCTTCGCCGCGATGCACCGCGCTCACGGCCACGAACACAGCCATTTCGCCCAGGGCCAATGAGCCGACGCGATGGATGCACAGCGCCTGCTTCAGTGGATATTTCTGCATGGCTTCCGCAACGATACGATCGCCTTCTTTGAGCGCGAGTTCCTGGAAGGCCTCGTACTCCAGACGGGTGACGTCCTGGCCTTCGTTGTGATTGCGCACCCAGCCCTCGAAGCATACGAAGCCGCCGGCGCCCAGATCCTCGAGTTCGACGCGGGCGGCGATCGGATCGATGCGGGATGGCGAGAATCGGAAGCGCATCAGCCGCCGGCCACCGGGGGAATGAAGACCACGGCATCGCCTGCGCTGAGCTTGCGCGACCAATCGCTGAACTCGCTGTTGACCGCGACCTTCAGCTGGGCGCGCGTCAGGGTGAAGCCGTAACGCGCCACCAATTCGGCGTACAGATCCGCGGGATTGCCTGCCTTGGTTTCAACAGTCTCCTCCGAGCGACCCGCCTGTTCGCGCATCAGCGCATAGTATTGAATCTTCAATTGCATGGGGTTCACCGCGGCCAGTTGCGCCGTCGCTTGCGCGTATTCTTCCGGCGTGTTGATGTTATCCAGCGCATGGGCGTCAAACGGTTCAAGCAGCTTGGATGCGTGTTGAGTCAGGAACTTCCGCGGACACCGCCCCAAGTTCTTTTGATAATCATCCAGTACAGCCGCAGCGGAGGGCTCCCAGATGGCGCACAGCGGCTCGGGCAGGCCGTCGAAGCTGCTCTTGAAAGCGGTGGCGAGCCGTGACGAGTCGCGTTCGCTCAGCAGGAAGTCGACAGCTGCGTCCGACAAGAACGGCAGATCACAGGCCAGTACCAGCCACGCTGCCTCTGGGTGCGCCGCCATTGCGGAGCGTATGCCGATGATGGGGCCCTCGCCGGAAAAACAATCGACGATCATCGGCTTGCGGGCGCGGGTGGGCTCGGCGAGCTGTGAGGCCCGCACGGACACGTAAACCTGCCGCAGGTGCCGGCGTGCCAGATCGAAGGCGCGATCGAGCTGGCTCTGCCCCTGGTACTGAAGTGCCGCCTTGTCGCGCTGCATACGCGAGCTGGAACCGCCGGCGAGAATCAGTCCGTAAAGCGGTGCGGCAGATAACGGCCGGTTCATGCGCCATCCTTCGGCGCGTAACCGCGTTTTCCGCCATCCTTCGAGAGCAGACGTATATCGCCTATGACGATGCCGTGCGACAGGGCCTTGCACATGTCGTACACGGTCAGGGCCGCAATGCTGGCGCCGGTCAGCGCCTCCATTTCAACGCCGGTCTTGTGATGTACTGTGACCGCGCAGCTGATGATGGCGGTATCACCCTGCAGATCGATGGCAATCTTGCAGTTCTCGATGCCGAGCGGGTGGCAGAAGGGTATGAGTTCGTGTGTGCGCTTGGCGCCCAATACGCCGGCCACGATGGCGGTGTCGAACACCGGCCCTTTCGGCGAGCGCAAACCGCTCGCGCGCAGAGCTGCGGCCACCTCCGTTGGAAAATGCACCCGCGCCTCCGCCGTCGCGGTGCGCTTGGTGGCCGCCTTGCCGCTGACGTCGACCATGGTCGGGTGCTGGTCGGCATCCAAATGTGTGAAGCTCATAGGTCAGCCGCCGATGTAATACATCTCGATTTTCTTCGCGTCCTTGCCGCTGGTACGCAGTGCCTCGCGCTGCTCGCTGTAGCGATCGACACGGGCCGACCAGACGCCGCGAATGATGCTGAGTAATTCTGCGTCTTGCGCGCCGGCGCGAAGCGGCGCGCGCACATCGATGCCCTGCGTTGCAAACAGGCAGGTATAGAACCGGCCTTCGGAGGAGAGCCGCGCGCGGCTGCAAGCGCCGCAAAAGGGTTGCGATACCGAAGAGATGAAGCCGATTTCGCCCGCGCCATCCTCGAAGCGCCAGCGCTCGGCCACTTCGCCGCGGTAATTGGGGGAAATGGGATGTATGGGCCAGCGAGACCTCACCCGCGCCAGCAGCTCGCCCGACGGCACCACCATGGTGGGGCGCCAGTGATTGCGATTGCCGACGTCCATGAATTCGATGAAACGCACGATGACCGGCGTGCCGCGAAAGCGCTCGATCAGATCGAGCGCGCCGGCATCGTTCACGCCGCGTTCGATGACGGCATTGACCTTCACGGGCGCCAGACCCGCCGCAAGCGCGGCATCGATGCCGCCAAGGACTTGATCGAGCGCGCCGAATCCGCCGCTGAGGCGTTTGAAAATATCCCGATCGAGCGTGTCCAGGCTGACGGTGATGCGCTTCAATCCGTTGGCGCGAAGGTCGACCGCGTGCTTTTCGAGCAGAACACCGTTGGTGGTGAGCGCGATATCCTCGATGCCGGGTATGCCGGTCAAATCGCCGATCAAGTCGGGAAGGTTGTTGCGCAGCAAGGGCTCGCCGCCCGTCAGCCGCACTTTCTTGACCCCCAGGCCGGCGAACAATTTCGACAGCCGCACGATCTCATCGAAGCGCAGGCGTTCGTCGGATTTCAGAAACTGATAATGCTCGTGAAACTGCTCCTTGGGCATGCAGTAAGGGCAGCGGAAATTGCAGCGGTCCATGACCGAAATGCGCAGGTCGTGCAACGGCCGCGCGAACTTGTCGAGCGGGTGGCTTGCGCCGCGGATGTCGTGAACGTTGGAATTCATTGGAGGCGCGCTACCAGCGATACACGCTGGTGACGAAGCCCTTTGGGTAGGTGTTGGGACCCGGCGGCAGTTCGACGAATCCGTCGGTACCCGCCAGGCTCAAGAAATCCCCTGAGCCATTGGTCGGTTTCGGGCTCGCCCAAGGCCGGCCCCAATCGTCGTGCTCGATGATGACCGGCAGGAAGTAGGCCAGCGCGGGCTTGAATGTGACCGGCGCGGCCAAGGCAAGACGTTCGGGCGCGACGCGCTTCGTACCCATGGCCTCGGCGATGGCGGGAATCACGTAGCGGATCAAGCACACCAGCGTCGATACGGGATTGCCGGGGAGGCCGAACACGGCCTGGCCGTGCGGGCCCACGCCGAACCACATGGGTTTACCGGGCCGCTGCGCGATGTTGTGAAACACCTCCTGCACGCCCAATTGCATCAGCACCTTGGGCACCAGATCGAACTTGCCCATCGACACGCCGCCGCTCAGCACCAGGACCTCGTGAGTGGTCAGATGAAGCGCGAGGCGGTTGCGCAGGAGTTTTTCGTCATCCATGACATGATCATCCCCGACCCGGCCGAAGCCCCGCTTGCGCAAAGTTGCGGCGACGGCATAGGCATTCGAACGGCGGACTTGAAATTCCGCGATCGGCTCGCCGGGCTCGACCAGTTCATCGCCGGTGGAAATCACCATGATGGCGGGCTGGCTGCTGACGCGCACGCGCGCCATACCGGCCGACGCGGCCACTGCGATCTCAGGCGCCCGCATCAACGTGCCGGATTCGAGCAGCAATTTGCCTTGGCGGCTATCGCTGCCGCGCCGATGCACGTTGTTGTAGGGGGTAGTCACGACGTTCGTGGTCAATGTCGCGTAGCCATCCTTCAAATCGAGTTGCTCGACCGGTATGACGTTGTCGCATCCCGCGGGCAGCATGGCGCCGGTCATGACTTCGATGGCATCATCGGCGGTGTCGAGCTTGAGCGCTGGAGCGCCGGCAGCCTGCACCCCCTGAACGCGGAAACGCTTCAAGCCGCGGCGTAATGCCTCGCTGTCCACTGCGATCCCGTCCATGGCGACGCGATCGAATGGCGGGTGGTCGCGTTCGGCGTACACATTCTCGCGCAAGGTGCCGCCGACACACTGCGTGAGAGGCAGTGATTCGATGGGCAGACACGTCAGCCGAGAGTAGATGGCCTCTTCGGCCAGGCGCGGGGTAATGAGCGTGCTAGCCTGCATAATTCGCAAGTTGCGGCGGGGTTAACCGCCGCACCGTCGATCACGGGTTCTTTGCCTTGTAAATCCTCAACTGCTCGTTGAAGCGGCCGACCACGGCCTGTAATTCATCAACCGCGGCGTTGTTCTTCTGCGCCAGCATATTATGGCGCTCGGCGGCTTTCTTTTTCTCGTCAGCAGAGAGCTTGGAGGCATCCTGGGGCTCAGAGGAGTCCATTTCCAGCTTGATGCATTCCAAGTAGGCATTCATGTCAGAGTTATAGCGCTTGAAATCCTGCGAGGCCGCGATCATCTGCTGCTTGGTGGCGGTGGCGCCGTCGGGAGGTGCATCCGGCGATTTCGGGTAAATGCAGTCAGCCAACGCCTGCGCATGCACGGCCAACCCGGCAGCAGCGAGTACGAATGGTATCCAAGCCTTCATCGGGAGCCCTCTGTTTATCTCTATGGTGAGCAAGACCTGACCCGTGATCTTAAGGCCAAGGGCGCAGAGCCGCCAGCGCCGATCGGGCGATCAATAACTCATTGATTTCACGTTCTATATTGACATTACATTCAGCCCGTCGGTTCATTATTTTGTGTCATGGGTCTGGAAAGCTTAGGCGGGGAGGGGAATTGGATGGCGAGTCGCAAATATTTCAAAGTCCTGGTGGGTCCGGTGATGTTGCTCGGACTGGCGGTGTGCGGACACGCGGCGCAGACGAGCTGTGCGGCAGGATCGAGCCTGGTCAGCGGCTTACTGCAATTGCAGCAGGTTTTCGCCACCGATGAGAATGCCGAATTGTGGCACCGCGCCTTCGAGTGCGATTGGCATCCGATCAACGAGCCGGCCCTTGATCGTGCCGTCACTCAGTTCGAGGACGCCGCCCGCGACAATGGCTTGTCGGGAGGTTTGCGTACCTTTGCGCGCAATGGGGATTTTCGGCTCTACCTGCAAGGCATGAAGCCGATGGCTCTGGGGCCCGCCAACCTTTACCTGGATCACCACGACTTGAAGGGCACGTGGTTGGACAGTGCCCGGGGTGTATCGGCCGATTACAGCCTGCTATTCGCGATCGGCGAGGTTTCGCTGTCGCGTGGGCGACGTTACCAATACGCGCAGGTGTGGCAATTCGATCCCAAAGTGGCCAACTGGGGAGTCAAAGCGCTGCTGCTCCGGCCTGTGCCAAGAAAATAGTTTGTCAGGGTGAGGGGCCGGGAATCCCGCCAACGGTCTGAGTTTCGCTGCGCAGAGCTGAAGTACGCGCGGCAGCCCGCGAGGAATCGTCAGGAGCGGCCGGGATTTCCTGGGCCGTGACCGTGGTGGAATTGATCACGGATGGACTGTCGCGCAACTTGACGAACAGCGTGCCGGCCGCCGGATGCGGTACGGGCAACGCGGCTCCGAGGAAGCCGTCAGGCACTTTGACCGCATGCGTGAATTGCGCGTCGCCCGCGACCGAGTCGATGAGGAACAGATTCTGGCCGGACAGTTTGCAGGCGAGCTCCGGCGTAGCGGGACACTTCAGTTCCTTGAGAGTGGGCAAGCGCACCAGGTTTGCCAAGGGTTGCCAATCGCCGGCTACTCCTTTGGCAACAACCCGAAACTGCAGGGGGCCGAATGCCGCGCCGCCGAAAGCCTTGGCAGGATTCAAGGTTGCCACCGCGATTTGCGCATTTTCGAGCATCATGCCGCCATTGCTGAAGCTCAAAGTGCTGCTCCATCCCTCGTCCGAGGTGGCAACTTCGATGGTCTCGTCATGCCCAAAGTTGACCGGCGATTGCGAACGCAGCGAAAAGGTCAGAACTGCGTCCTGCGGCAATTCGCCCTGATCGGCGAGCTGGATGTTGCTGGTGTTGCTGGAGGAGGACCCCTGCACATTCATGCCGATCATGGCGGCAGCCGGGCGCGGCGCATCGATGTTGCCGGTCAGCGGAAAGCTCCGACCGTCGCGCAGCGTGACTTTGGCGGCGATCAAATGCTCCGGTTTCAAGGCGGCCCCCGCTTGGGGGTCTTGAGCCACCATGGGAAGTTCATCGACGCCATGCTTGGTCGACAGCTCGCCGGGCACGAACAGCACGCCCTTGAGCGACAGACTGGCAACCTCATCCAAGCGGCTGCCCTTGAGCGTACCGACGATGTCGCCTGAGTGCATGGCGAAGCCATCGAATCGGCCCGCGTCGGCGAACGTGTGGATGACCACCGATTCAGGCTGGGCCGCACCATATTGCTTGACCAGCAAGGTCATTGCGCCCGGAGCCGATTCCTGCAACGGCAGTTTCACCTCGAGTTCATCCGGGCGCGTCGTCTTCCAATCCACCTTCAATTCTTTGCCGGCGGGATCCTTCAGCATGATGGCATCGACGCAGCTGACGCTGTCGGCTTGCAGATGCACCGTGTCCTGCCGGCCGACGATGAGTGCCGCCTCGTCGCCTGCGGCCAGCTCCCATGATTTCGCGTGCACATTGATCAAGCGAAAAGTGGGCCCTTCATATGGATCGAATCCCCAGAAGCCTTTGAGCGCGGCGTGCACGCTGTCGCCAAGCGCAGCGTTGCCCAAGGCGCCGGTATCGATCACATAACCGCCTTGCACCGGATCGGCGACCGCGGCGAGATCGATGGTTTTCCCGTCGCGGCCGGTGACGCTGAGGGTGAGGTCATGCGCATAGCCGGTGGAGAATGCCAACGGTGCGCCATCCACGGGCAGCACCAGGGTTGAGCGGCGCACGCAATAAATTTCCTTCGGGTCCACGGCGTGCAGCGGCGGCAGCTGTGCGCTCTCCACGGCGGGCAGGCCGATCACCAGCACGGACATCGGACTGTGGAAGGAGGGCGCTGCATTCAATATGAGTTGAAGCTTGTCGCCGCGCTGCGAAGCCAAAGCCGGGATGTATTGATATTGTGCCGTGCGGAACGATTCGAAAATTCGCGCGACGTCGAGCACGGAGGCGATGTAGGGACTGTAGTAGCCGTAGCTCAATTGCGGTGTATAACTCGCTTCCATCGCGAGATCGCTGCCCGGTCCCGAGGTGAGCGCTTCGACGATGGAGGTGCTATGGCCATCGTTCAGGATCAACGACTCCTGGCCCTGCATCAAACAGGGCGCCTGCAATTCAGGAATTCGGTCCAGGCATTTGTCGTCGATTTTGATCGCGAGGCTTCGAGCGAGCAAAGGAGCCGCTTCTTTCAGCTTGGCGGGATCGCCCTGGTTCAAGATGCGGATGGAACTGAGGAACCGCTCGAGCCGCGATCGATCCAGCGCGGCCTGGTTCAGGTCCTGCGAGGTGCGCACGAATGCACCAGGCCGTCCGCGGACCGCGCCCACCAGCGTGCGCAAGTCGCCTCCGGTTTGCGGCGCCATGAACAACAGCACCTGTTGCGCGCCTTGAGGCACCGTGACATTCAACCCTTCAGCAGCGCATTTGCCGGTCCACAGTTTGCAGGGGAAGAACCAGTTTTCGGGCGGCGGATTGGTTGCGCCGCGCAGGAAGGCGGCCACCATCAAATAGTGTGCAGATTGAGTGGTGGGCAGATCCGCCTTGATCCAGATCTGGTCGCCGGGAGCCAGGTTGGGCACTTGCGATGCCGGCAGCGTAGCTCCGGCCCGGGTGACCTTGACCTCGAGTATCGGGCCTCCCAAATCGAAGGGGGCCGGAACCGCGTAGCACAAAGAGCTGAAAGCGAGGGCCAACAGCGGGAAATATCGTCTAAAAACCATGCAGTTACGCAACCTATGGGCCGGGTCAAGCCGAGATTAGAGTCTACTTAGGCGCAGTAGTTCGCGAATGGCAAGCAGGTAACGATGCCGTTAAGTTTCCGAAATGGCCCGCGCCCGGTAGACTGCGCGCCGGGCGCCCGTAGCTCAGCTGGATAGAGTACCTGGCTTCGAACCAGGGTGTCGGGAGTTCGAATCTCTCCGGGCGCACCATTTTAAGTTCGACGTATCAATCATTTAGCTTCTTTCCGCTACCCGATCTTCCGCCGAAGCCAGGTGCTTGCGGGAGTTTTGCGGGACTCTGTGTCGCAAACCTTTTCGGAAGCGTCGAGCAAGTTCGTCAGTTCTGCCTGGGAGTAGTGCGTCGTGATGCGACCACTGCGATGCCCGAGCAAGTCCTGACGATCCTCGAACGACACGCCCGCCGCGCGCAATCTGCGGCCGTACGTGTGCTT
>CAZZWM010000110.1:0-13926 GCA_964657945.1 uncultured Steroidobacteraceae bacterium | reverse complement strand
TGCCCGACCCGCTCCAATCGGCGAGCGCTAAACCGGCAGGCGCTGCTCCGGCGGCGGCGGGTGCGGATGCGAAGAAGGCCGAGCCTGCGAAGAAGGACGAGGCCAAGAAGGAACCTGCGAAGAAAGACGCCAAGAAATAGTCTTTCCGGCATTTTCCATACCCAAGGGCCGTCAACGGACGGCCCTTGGTGTTTTCATGGTTTGGGTGGGTATCGATGGCTGGTTTACCGTTACGCATCATTGTCGGCTTGGGCAATCCAGGTCCTGAACATCAGGTGACACGCCACAACGCGGGTTTCTGGTTCGTGGACCTGCTCGCGCGCCGCCATGGCGGAGAGTTTCGCGATTACCGCAAGTACTCGGGCGAGACCGCTCGCGTCACGATTGCCGGGCGCGAGATCATGCTGCTCAAGCCCACCACCTATATGAATCGCAGCGGCCTTTCGATCCGCCAGGTCAGCGACTTCTTCAAGATCGCGCCCGAAGAAATCCTGGTCGTGCACGATGAGCTGGATCTGCCGGTGGGCACGGTGCGGTTGAAACTGGGCGGCGGCCACGGCGGCCACAATGGACTGCGCGACGCGATTGCACATATCGGCGAGAATTTTTGGCGCCTGCGCCTGGGCATCGGCCACCCCGGCAACAAAGCCGAAGTCATCGATTACGTCCTGACCCGCGCACCACGAACCGAAGAGGACTTGATCTTGGAGACCATCGGCACCTCGGCTGATGTCATGCCTTTACTGGTCGAACAAGGCGCCGAACGCGCCATGACGCGTCTGCATAGCCGCGCAGGAAAAGCTTAATGCCCATTCGTTGCGGAATCGTCGGTTTACCCAATGTCGGCAAGTCGACACTGTTCAACGCGCTGACGCGCGCGCAAATAGCCGCGGAGAACTATCCGTTCTGCACCATCGATCCCAACGTGGGGGTGGTGCCGGTTCCGGATCCGCGCTTGGAGCAGCTCGACGCCATCGTGCATTCGGAACGAATTCTGCCAACCACGGTGGAGTTCGTCGACATCGCCGGTCTGGTGGCGGGCGCCTCCAAAGGCGAGGGCTTGGGCAACAAGTTCCTGGCGCACATCCGCGAAGTCGATGCCGTTGCCCATGTGGTGCGCTGCTTCGAGAACGACGACATCATCCACGTCGCCGGCAAGATCGATCCCGGCAGTGATATCGAAGTGATCAACACGGAGTTGGCACTGGCTGATTTGGACAGCGTCGAGCGTGCGCATCAGAAGGCGTTGAAAACGGCGAAGACAGGAGACAAGGACGCGGTGAAGTTGCGCGACCTGCTCGAAAAAGTGCGCGCGCAACTGAATCAGGCCAAACCGGTTCGACTCTTGAAGCTGGATCACTTGGATCATTTGCTGCTGCGTGACATGCATCTGCTGACCGACAAGCCGGTGATGTACGTTGCGAACGTGGATGAGAGCGGCTTTACGAACAATCCGCGGCTCGACCGCGTCAGGCAGATTGCCGCCGCGGAGGGCGCGATCGTGGTGCCGGTATGCGCCGCCATCGAAGCCGAGATTGCGCAGCTCGATGAGGCCGATCGCGCCGAGTTCCTCGCTGAACTCAAACTGGACGAGCCGGGATTGAATCGCGTGATTCGCGGCGGCTATTCGCTGCTGGGATTACAGACCTATTTCACGGCCGGCGAGAAAGAGGTTCGCGCCTGGACGGTGCATGCCGGCGCGACGGCACCGCAGGCGGCGGGAGTGATCCACACCGACTTCGAGAAGGGATTCATTCGGGCCGAAGTGATCGCCTATGACGACTACATCGCCTTCAAGGGCGAGGCGGGCGCCAAGGAGGCGGGAAAGCTGCGGCTCGAGGGCAAGGAGTACATCGTCAAGGAAGGCGATGTGATGCATTTTCGGTTCAACGTTTAGCGTAAGGCGTCGTTTGTCCTAACTGTTGCAGTCGGCCATGTCCATGACACGGAGAATTGGAATGGCCGCCTTGGCCTTCTCCAAATCCGTCTTGGTCGCAGGAGCGTTGCCCAAATTCAAGCTTTTTACAGTGCCGTCGGCGTATGTGATCATCGCCGTTTGGTAATGCCCACAGCGTGTGGTTACCAGCAAGTCGGTGGCATGCGTGCTTCCAATCTTCAAGGAATCACCGATGAGATCGCCGAGCTTACGCGTGCTTCCGGAAACCTCCGCTTGATTTGAATTGACGATGTTGGGTGCAAGGATGGTCCTGGGTCCGGGCGCTACATAGACCGAGCGGTCATCGGCGTTCGACTGCGGTATGCCGGTCAGCAGAAGTGTCAGACAGATTGAACCGCAGAGGGCTGGATGACGCATAGAGTCTACTGCATGGCTGGTGTTGAGCCTGACTGTAGGCGTCGGCGACCGATTCGCCCGTGACTGGCCGCACACTTCTTAGGGGTGGTCGCTTTAGATATAAGCCGTTGATTTTGCAGAAAGAAGCGCAAAGATAAGCTTGACAGCGGATGCGTAGCTCCACACAATCCGCGGCTCCTCGTGGTGAAGTAGCTCAGACGGTTAGAGCACGGCATTCATAACGCCGGGGTCGAGGGTTCGATTCCCTCCTTCACCACCATTTCAACAGGGTCACCCCCTACGCCGGTGAGGAATCCGTGCAAACATAAGGCGCACGCCATGAGTGGAACAATCATTGAGCCAATTGTCTGCGAGACCATAATGAACCTGCCGCCCGAAAAGTCGTTTCGCATCTTCACGGAGCGCTTCGGGGAGTGGTGGCCGCGCGACTATACGTTCTCAAAAAACCAACTGTCCGGCATGTACATGGGGCAAGGGGTGGGCGAGTGGTGTTACGAACAAGGTCCGCATGGATTTCGCTGCGACTGGGGCCGAATCTTGGTATGGAATCCACCGAACTCACTGGCATTCACATGGCAGATTGGTCCCAAGAGTGTCCTTCAGCCTGATCCGGAACAGTGCACGGAAATTGGGGTGCAGTTCAGCGAATCAGCTCCCGGAAAATCGCTCGTCCAACTCACGCACAAGTACTTTGAACGCCACGGCGCCGATGCGCCGGGATACCGGGCGGACATGGCGTCCGAATATGGGTGGCCACTGCTGTTGCGGTTGTTTGCCGCGGCGGCAAATGGTTAGCCGATCCAGCTACCAGATGCGTACCCGCTGCGCCTCGGGACGGTAGAGCGTCTGCCCTTCCTTGATGCCGAAGGCCTCGTAAAATTCGGGGATGTTCGAGAGCGGGCCGTTGACGCGCCACTTGGGAGGCGCGTGTACGTCGCTGAGCAATGCCTGGCGCAGGAGTGCCTCCCGTTCCTCATAAATCCACGACAGCGCGTAGCCCAGGAAGAAGCGCTGCATTGGCGTATAACCGGCGATCTTCTGGTTTTGCTTGTACTGCTCGGTGTTCTTGAAGGCATCGATGGCAATCAGCAGGCCGCCGTAATCGGCGATGTTCTCGCCCAGGCTCGCTTTGCCGTTGATGTGCAAACCTGGCACCGGCTCATAGGCGTCGAACTGCTTGACCATGACGTTGGCCCGCTGTTCGAACTTCCTGGCATCATCTTTCGTCCACCAGTCGGCGAGATTGCCGGCGGCGTCGAACTGCCTTCCCTCATCGTCGAAGCCGTGAGTCATCTCATGTCCGATGGTCGACGCTGCGGCGTAGCCATAGACCACGGCATCGTCGACATCGGCGTCGATAAACCCCGGAATGTCGAACTGCGCGGCGGGCAGGACGATTTCGTTGTTCGACGGGTTGTAATAAGCATTGTAGGTTTGCGGCGTGATATCCCACTCGGTACGGTCCACCGGCTTGCCGAGTTTTGCCAACTCATCCGCGAATCTCCAACGCGAGGCATTCATCACGTTCTCCGCATAGGAGTTGCGTGCGATCGTCAAAGCGGAATAGTCCTTCCATTTATCCGGGTATCCAACTTTCTTGACCAGACCCGCAAGCTTCTCCCGCGCCTTTGCCTTGGTGGTTGCGCTCATCCAGTCGAGCTTGTCGATACGCTGACCAAAGGAAGTCCGCATCGACTCGACCATCCCGTTATAGCGTTGCTTGCTGCGCTCCGGGAAATATTCCTTGACGAAAATGCGGCCGAGAATCATGCCGAGCGTGCGGTTTTCCGCCGTCAGGGTGCGTTTCCAACGCGGCTTCTGTTCCTTTTGTCCGGTCAGCACCTGCCCATAGAATGAGAATTGCTCCTCGTCGAGGGCCTTGTCGAGGAAAGGAGCAAAACTGTCGGCCAGATGGACCCGCATGTAATCGCGCAGGACGGCCACTGGAACCTTCCCCAGCAGAGCCTGCAGATTGCCGAAGAATTCAGGCTGGCCGACGATGATGTAGCTCGGATCGATATTGAAACTCTTGAACCTCGCGTTCCAATCGATTGCGGGGGTGTACTTGCGAGTGAGATCCAGGGATTTCATCTTGTTGTAATTGCGCTGCGGATCGCGCAATGCGGCGAGTTCCCGTGAATGCTTCGCCAGATCCGTCTCGAAGGCCATGACTTGCCCGGCGCTTGCCTTTGCATCACTCTCATTCGAGCCCAACAATTGAAAAACGCGCGCCAGATGCAGAACGTAGGCAACCCGCGCCTGGGCGACGCCCTGCTCGGGATTGAAGTAGTAATCCCGATTCGGCAGGCCCAGGCCGCCCTGGAAGAGATGCACGGCCATCACGTCGCTTTGCTTCTCGTCCTGGCCGATCGCGATATCGAACAAAACGTCGACGCCAAGCGGCTGCAGCGCGAATGCCTCGTCGATCGCCTCCCGCAAATTGCTGACGGCTGCTATCCGGGCAAGCTCGGGTTCGATTGGGGCCATTCCCAGCTGATCGGCCTTGGACTCATCCATTGCCGTGGCCCAGAAATCGCCGATCTTCTGTTCATCGCTGCCGCCCGGAGCCTCCGCGGCTGCGGCTTTCTCGCTGATGCGGCGCAGCTTCTCGTACAGCTCGTCGCGTACTTCCTCGCCGATGCCCCACGATGACTCGGAGTCTGGAATTGGATGTGCTTTCAACCATGTACCGTTTGCGAAGGAAAAGAAGTCCTCACCGGGATTGACGGATGAATCGATGTTGACCGCCACGACATCGGCTCTTGGCGCAGCGGCTGGTGCAACCGGAGCCTCGGCCACCGCCGCGGGTGCGGTAGGGTTCGATGCTTTGCCGCAACCCGAAGCCGCCGTGATGACAAGCGCTGCGAACAGGGAGATCCCTGAGACGGTCGATTTACGCATTGGTATGAGGCCACCGAAGATTTCAAGTCGATGATCCTAACATTGATGGCAAGCGCATAACCGGCGTACGCGATATGGGCGACGCCGTAGGCAGCCTAGAACGGCGGGTACGCCTCCCACTTGCCGCCCTCTTTATGGAACACCGAGCTGGGAACATTGTTGAACATCTGAGCCATCGCGTTGGTCGACACCACTTGCATCGTGAAAAAACAGTTGTAACCGCGCGGGGTTGGCGCGTCGCATCCTTGCTTCTTGAAGTACTTGATGGTGATGGGTGCCGCGTTCTTGGTATCGCCGACAGGTTCGTTCAACTGTTTCAGCATGGCCTCTTTCATCTCCGACTCGGAAGGCTCGTCGGCGGCTTTGGCGGCACCGGTACAGGCGATCAGCGAGATGGCTGCGGCGGATGCCAGCGTGATGCTACGCAGAGTCGAATACATGCGAATTTCTCCTTCGTTACGAAATCTTCAATGTTTTGGTGACATCGGCCAGGATGGCGGAGGCAACCGGCTCGGTGAGACCGCCGGCAAGAGTGGTGGGCACGCCACGCGCCTCGACGTCGATGCGCCAAGAGATGGGTCCCAGGACTTTGATGGCCCAATTCATGCCGGCGACCGCGTTGCTCTGACCCGTGTTGTTCACCATGCTGGGCACCACGATCACGCCTGCCGCTGCGTCCAAAACATGATTGCGCATGATGACGCGATGAATGTTTTCCCTGGCGACGACGACGCCGGCCTTCTCGACACCCGCTTGACTCACGCGAAAGGTTGCCGGCCCTCGGTGCACAGTGGCCTGCTTTGAATGCATCAATAAGTACATCGCGCCGTAGACGAAGCCGGCCGCCATCAAGCCATATAAGAAGCCCATCGAAAGCGCGATGAGTACGAGCATCACCCCGGGAATCGCCACCAGAACGATGGGATAAGGCACTTTCGCCGGGGTGGTGGTGAATTCGGTCGAATCGCCGACGGGTTTGCTGTTGTAGTCGCTCATGGATCGCCTCTCTGGAGAATTGGGCTGGTCTCAGGGTAGAGACGCGAGCGAAACGAAAACGTCAGGAGACAGTCAGAACTGTAATGCGTCCGCTCGGATCCATCACCAAGGGGGTGACGTCATCTAATGCGGCGCCGCAGCAACCGAGGTTGCGGGCCGAATGGATGCATCGTACTGTGTTCGAAAATCCACAGGTTGTTGGGAACGGTCATGGATAACGACGCCCAGTCTGCCGCGGGCCAGCGCGATTTCTTATCCGATGGCGGTGAGATGGGGGAACGTATGCGTGCCCTCGACTGGGGAAAAACGCCGCTTGGCCCCACCGCAAACTGGCCCCAGTCTCTCAAGACAATCGTGCGCGTAATGCTCGACTCCCGCTATGCGATGTGGATGTTGTGGGGACCCGATCTCACTTTCTTCTGCAACGACGCCTATCTGCCTACGGTGGGTATGAAGCGGGACTGGGTCTTGGGTGCCCGCTCGGACAAGGTTTGGGAAGAAATCTGGCCCGATATTGGTCCTCGCATCGAGCGCGTGCTGAGGGAAGGCACAGCAACGTGGGATGAAGCACTGCCGCTTTTCCTCGAGCGCTATGGCTATCCTGAGGAGAGCTACCACACCTTCTCCTATAGCCCGATCTACGACGATGCAAACCGAATCGCGGGCATGCTTTGCGTCGTGACAGAGGTGACGGAACGGGTGATCGGCGAGCGCCGGCTGCGTGTGCTGCGCGACCTTGCGTCATCGCCCAGGGCTGAGACTACCGGCGAAGCGTGCGAGAGGCTGGTCAACGTGCTCGCCGACAATCCGCTCGATGTGGCCTTTGCCTCCTTATATCTGGTCGATCACTCGCAACAGCGATTGATGCTTGCGCATCATTTCGGCAATTTTTCGCAGCAGCTGATTCCGGCGCAAATAGACTTGGCCGACGAAGTCGTTCCATGGCAAGTCTGCGAGGCGGTCAAGAGCGGCTCACCCCATATCGTCGAACTTTCACCCAACGGCGCCGAATCGATCGCATCCTCGGTTTGGCCCGATCGTGTTCAGCAGGCTGTCGTTCTTCCCGTCAAACAGGGCTCATCCACCAGCCTCGCGGTTCTGATAGGCGGCGTGTCCCCACGCCGGCCTCTCGATGATGCCTATCGCGGTTTCTTCGATCTTCTGGTCCGACAGGTCGCCGCCGCCATTGCCGACGCACAGTCCTACGATGCGGAGCGCACACGCGCCGAAGCGCTGGCCGAAGTCGATCGCGCAAAGACCGCGTTCTTCTCCAACGTTTCGCATGAATTCCGGACTCCGCTGACGCTGGTCTTGGGTCCGATCGAAGAGGCGTTGCGCGAGCCTGCAGAGGGTTTGAGCGGAGATGCCCTCGTCAGTGCACACCGAAATGCGCTGCGAATGCTCAAGCTGGTCAACACACTGCTCGACTTCTCGCGTATTGAAGCGGGTCGGGCACAGGCACGTCAGGTGCCGACCGACCTGCCTGCCTTGACCCGGGATCTCGCGAGCGTTTTCCGCTCCGCCATCGAACGAGCGGGTATCCGCTATGGCGTCACATGTGATGCCTTTCCCGAGGCGGTCCTTGTCGATCCGGAGATGTGGGAGAAGATCGTACTCAATCTGATATCGAATGCCTTCAAGTACACGTTCGAGGGAGAGATTCGCGTCGAGCTGCGTTCGCGAAATGATGTTGCCGAGCTGCTGATTTCCGATACGGGCACGGGCATACCGCCCGAGGCATTCCCGCAGCTCTTCAACCGCTTTTATCGCGTTCCGGGCGCAAACGGGCGCACGCACGAGGGCTCCGGAATCGGTCTGTCGCTGGTCCGCGAACTGGTCAGCCTGCACGCAGGAGACATCGCGGTGGACAGCAGCGTCGGCTGCGGCAGCAGTTTCAAGGTCCGCATCCCCTTGCGTTCGGCCAGCATGCAAAGCGGATGGACGGCGCCGCAGAACGCCGAAAAGGCGGCCTCGAGGGGCGCCCAGGCGTTCGTCGAAGAGGCGCAGCGTTGGCTGCCGGATCTGGCGGATTCCGACCGCAGCGGCAGTTTTCTGGCGCTGGCCCGCGCCGATGAGTTTTCAGCGGGCAGCGATCTGCTCGACAGGCCGACCGTGCTGCTGGTTGATGATAACCGTGACATGCGCGAGTACGTCACCCGGTTGCTGCATTCGCGCTACTCGGTGGTCTGTGCGGAAGATGGCCAAAGCGCGCTTGATTTGCTCGACAGTGGGCTTCGTCCGGAACTCATTCTATCGGACGTCATGATGCCGCGCCTAGACGGCTTTGGCTTGTTGAAGGCTTTACGTGCGCGGCCCATCACCGACAGCACTCCGGTGATATTGTTGTCCGCGCGCGCCGGGGAAGAGGCGCGCATCGAAGGCTTCGATGTGGGCGCAGATGACTATCTCATCAAACCGTTCAGCGCTCGTGAACTGATCACACGCATCGACACGCACATCCGTTTGAGCCGCCTGCGCCGGGCTGCGAGCGAGCGAATCAAGATAAGCGAGGAACGATTGCGCATCGCCGTCGAAGAAGCCGGTATGGGGACCTGGGACCTCGATCTTGAGACGGGTGAGATGCGTTGGAGCCGATCGCACTTCAGGCTGCTCGGCCTGCCGGACAATGATTCGAATATGGCGACCGATGAACTGTGGCGAAGCCGTGTTCATCCCGAGGACCTGGCCGAAGTCGAGACTGCGCACGCCACGGCACGCGACGGCCACTCACTTTACTCGCAGGAGTACCGCATCATTCGTGCCGACTCCGGTGCGGTGCGTTGGCTGCGGGTCTTTGGCCGGTTTTTGTACGATGAGGACGGGAAGCCTGTGCGAAGCGTCGGCGTGCTTTTCGACGACACGGATCGCAAGGCGGCCGAGGTCGCGCTCCGCGAGGCTGACCAACGCAAGGATGTCTTCCTGGCCACCCTGGCGCACGAACTGAGAAATCCGCTGGCGCCCATCAGAAACGCCGCCCACATGCTGGGATCCGCGAGACTGGGGACCGACCAGTTGCAGTGGGCGCGAAGTGTGATTCAGCGCCAAGTCAAGAGCATGGGGTTGCTGCTCGACGACCTGCTGGATGTCGCCCGCATCACCCAGGGCAAGCTCCATCTTAAGAGAGAGCGCATCTCACTCAACAGCGTGGTCGACTTGGCCATCGAAGCCGTGCGTCCGCTCATGGATCGCAAGAATCACCACTTCACGGTGTCGCTGCCTTCCGATCCGGCAACCCTCGATGCCGATCCGCTGCGTCTCTCCCAGGTCATTGGCAATCTGCTGACGAATGCGGTCAAGTACACCGATGCAGGTGGCCAAATCGCTCTGTCCGCCCGGGCCGCTGAACACACATTGATTCTGTCGATCAAGGACAATGGCATCGGCATTTCCGCGGAATCGCTCGAGGGCATTTTCAACATGTTCTCGCAAGTCGAAAGCGCCGGGACGCGGTCTGAAGGAGGCTTGGGAATCGGCCTCGCGCTGGTGAGCGGCTTGATCGAGTTGCACGGCGGCACGGTCGAGGCGAGGAGCCCGGGGTTGGGGCGCGGAAGTGAATTTATCGTGAAACTGCCCGTCATCGCCAACTCGGAGACGACACCCCTGATGGATGTGGTCGTGCCGCCAGCCGCCGGCCAGCGGGTATTGGTGGCTGATGACAATCAAGATGCGGCGGACAGTCTCGCGATGCTGCTCGAAATGAACGGACATGAGGTGCGCGTGGCTCATGACGGTCGCGCGGCGTTGTCGGTGGCCCACGCCTTCCGACCCGACACGGTATTGCTGGATATCGGCATGCCGCATCTAAATGGCTACGAGATTGCCAAGGCGCTGCGCGAGGAGCCCTGGGGAGCGGATATCCATCTGATCGCTTTGACGGGATGGGGACAGGAAAGCGATCGGCAGCGCGCCTCGAAAGCGGGCTTCGACCTTCATCTCACCAAGCCAGTAGATCCCGATGTCCTGCGGAACGTGCTGGCCGGACATCCCAAATCTCCCTGAGCCGCGGCAGAGGCGCTCGAGGTTGGCTCGCCTGCCGGAGCGACAGGCCGATTTTCGAGGGGGCGAGCATGGACTGGCGCGTCGCCCGGATCGCGCCTCGGCGAGCGTGGAAGTGGACCGATCAGCGGTCTCGAGGCATCGCCTCAAGCCGATAGCTGATGCTTCACCTCTTGTTCCGCGACCAGCCAGTCTTCGAGGCGGCGGTCGCCCTCGAATCCGCGAGTCTGGGCGCGGTAATAGGCCGCCTCCGCGATCATGCGGTGCCAATCGGGTTGCTGCGGCGGTTCAAACCCCGCAGGTTTCGCTTTCGCGGTTTTTTTGCGTGCTGTGGCCATTCCGTTCAGTCCTCCTCTCGAGAAAGATAAAATTGATCAAAATTTGATCACATAGTCAATACCACACGGAAACGCGCTTTCCCACTCATCATGCGTTCATAGGCTTCGGCGGCCCGGGCCAACGGAAACGTCTCGATCATTGGACGTACATCCGTCAGGAGGCTGAAATGCAAGGTGTCTTCGGAATCCGCAGAGGTGCCTGAGGGCCAGCCCGCGATCGAGCGTCGAGCACCGATCAAGGCGAGCGGCGGAACTTCGATGGGCTGCATCGCTGCGCCGACGACCATCAATTTGCCGTCCACCCCGAGCGCGCCCACCGCGTCGCTCATGGACTTGGCATCAGTCACCGTGGCGAGAATCACCCGCGCGCCGCCCAGCTTGCTCATGGCTTCCGCAACATTTTTTTGGGTGCTGTCGATGTAGTCTTTGGCGCCCAGTTTGCGGGCCAAAGACTCCTTGTCCGTGCCGCGAGCAATCGCGACGGTGTGAAATCCCATTTTCGCGGCGAACTGCACGCCCAGATGGCCCAGGCCGCCGATGCCCAATATGCCGACCAGGTCGCCTGCGTGAGCCCCGCTGTGGCGCAGCGCGTTGTAGGTGGTGATGCCGGCACAAAGCAGCGGTGCGGCCTGTTCGGCGGACAGTTCCTCGGGGATGGCCGCCAACGCTTCGAACGGCGCAATCATGTACTGCGCGTAGCCCCCATCGTAGGAGATTCCCGGTATTTGTCCTGTGGAGCAGGTGATGAAATCGCCGCGGCGGCAGGAATGACAGTGCCCGCAGTGCCCGCCGTGCCAGCCCACACCAACGCGCGCGCCCACCTTCCACTCGGGAACATCGGCCCCGACGGCATCCAGGACACCGACGACTTCGTGGCCCGGCACGCGCGGAAATTGCATGCCCGGGAAGGCGCCCATTTTGGTGAACGAATCGCTATGGCAGATGCCGCAAGCCTCCACCTTGAGGCGGACCTGTCGACTGCCCGGATTGGGAATGTCGCGCTCGACAAGTTCGAAGTCTCCGTTGGCTTCACCGACCTGCACTGCTTGCATGCGCGACATAAGACCTCAGCGGAATAGATCGAATACCGGCGCCCCGGCCGGGCGCTGGTCTGCGATTTTATCGCTTGATGCAACTAATGGAAGACTTATTGCTTCTCTGATTGGGCCGCGGCCTTGGCGTTCGCCTTGGCGGCGCTGTAATCGGCCTCGGCCTGATCCTTGCAGGTTTTTTGCGCATCGCCGGCCAACGACTCGCAGTTCGCAAGGGCAACCTTGCGATTGCCATCCGCCTGCGCGACTGCCAAATTATACGCATCCTTGGCGGCGGCGTTGTTGAAGGCCACCAGCTTGTCGTCGACTTTCTGCGCGGAGCTGCCCAGATCCTTGGCTGCGGAATCCTCGCTCTTGGCCACTTCTTTGTCAGCTTTTTGTTCTGCGTTCGCCACATCCTTGGCGACCGCATCGGGAGATTTCTGATTGTTGCAGCCGGCAGCGAGCAGCAGCGAAGCCATGGCGGCAAGGTAAATATGTGGACGCATGAGACACCCATCGAATTTGTGGTTAGGCCTACGATATTGCGCCATTAGTCGTGAAATGAATGAAGGCCGGAGAACGCGTCTGGGCGTCAGACAAGCGCGGACAAACTGCAATGCGGCGGAATTGTCCCGGAGGAGCTTGTTATTTTTGGTCTTGCTTGGGTCGGTCGACTGGAGCGTTATCGGAGCCGGATGCCAATTTTTGAGCCAGCGTCTCCATCTAATTACAACCACACCGCAGAGATATTCATTGCCGATGTCCTTTCAGTCGAACCTGAACCAGATAAATGTGGCCAACGATGCGAACAGCGCCGGCGGCATGACCAGGCAGCCCACCCGCAGAAATTTCCATGCGCTGACCGCTTGGCCCTCCCGACGCAGTGCAACCAACCACAACAGGGTGGCGAGCGAGCCGGTCACGGAGAGGTTGGGTCCCAGATCCACGCCGATCAACATGGCGCCTGTAACGTGCGGGTCCAGTTGTGCTGCCTGGGATACGAAACCTGCAAGGAGGCCCAACGGCAGGTTATTGATGAGGTTGCACAGCATCGCGACCAGCGATCCGGCGGCCGCGCTCGTGGCTGCCGGTGCAGAGGCGGATATCGACGAGAGGTAGGTGACCAGAGGCGTCAGGACACCGGTGTTCTCTACCGCCTGCACGAGTACGAACAGACCGGCGACCAATGGCAGCACGCTCCAGGAAATCTCCTTGGCGATCGACCACGGAGGAACACGATTCAACACCAAGATCGCGGACGCCGTGACGGCACCGGCCAGAAACGTGGGCAAACCCAATTGCCAACCAAGACCTGATGCGACCAGCAAGACCATCGCAGTCACGACGATGCCCGCGGCTGCGAAGCGCCCGCCTCGAGAGAGGGCGGGGAGTTTCGCGTCGGCTGCGATCTCCTCAGCGAGATCGGCACGCTGAGTCAGCCGCAGGACAAAAAAGGTGACGAGGATCGATGCAATCGAGGCGGCACCGAATCGAAGCAACCAAACGCCGAGCGATGGAATACGGGCGCCGTAAACCACCAAATTGGCGGGATTCGATATCGGCAGAACGAAGCTCGCCGCGTTTGCGATGAATGCGCAGATGAACAAATACGGCAGGGGTTTTGCTTTGGCCCGGCTTGCCGCGGCGTATACGGCAGGTGTCAACACGACGGCGGTGGCATCGTTGGAGAGAAACACCGTCACCACCGTGCCTACCAGGTAGATCAGAACGAACAGTCGCGGCGCCGAACCGCGCGACTGTTTGACGGCGAGCGCAGCGAGCCAGTCAAACAGCCCCTCGTGACGGGCCATCTCGGCTAGCACCATCATGCCGATCAAAAACAAGTAAACGTCAGCGCCCTTCATCACAGCGTGGCCGGCATCGGGCATGGATATCAATCGGAACATCAGCAGCGCGAGCGCAGCGAGCACCGCCCAAAGCGCTTCAGGTAATTTCCAGGGCCGGACGATGACGCCCGCAACCGCCAACGCAGAGATCGCCCAAATCGACAGGTGGGTGGTCGAGGCCAACGTCAGCACAAGGGGCATACCGCGGGTGAACAGCGCCAGGTATATTCGTTGCAGTTCATCATCACCTCGCTTTCGGAATCATCGATGCAATCTTTACGCAGTCGGCCGGTCATCTTAAGCGCTCTGCTGGGCATCGCGGCGCCCGACGCCGGTACCGGCGTGCGTGGCGACCGGCGGCCCTCGAGGACCACGCTTCGAGGTCTCGATTGGCTCAATTTCTTCTTGGCTGACGTACAGACCGGAATCGGGCCTTTCTTGGCGATCTATCTTGCGAAATCCGGCTGGAATGAGCAGATGGTGGGTATCGCGCTCACGGT
>CAZZWM010000109.1:0-13955 GCA_964657945.1 uncultured Steroidobacteraceae bacterium | reverse complement strand
GCCGGGACGCCCGCCGCGGGACTGCCCGGGTCTGGGTGCGCGCTCGCGCCAAGCAGCCGGGGGAGGAGCGGTGACTTCGGCGAGATCCGCGGCTTCGATGGCTGCTCTCGGAATCTGGTGGCCGATGTACTGTTCGATATCCGGCAACGAAATCGCATATTCCTCGCAGCCGAAACTGATGGCATCGCCTTCAGCGCCGGCGCGCGCAGTGCGGCCGATGCGGTGCACATAGTCTTCGGCGTCGTTCGGCAGATCGAAGTTGAACACATGGCTGACATCGGGGATGTGCAAACCGCGCGAGGCCACGTCGGTGGCGATCAATACGGCGATGTCACCGTTGTGAAAGTCGCGCATCATTTTCAAACGCTTGGTCTGCGGCACATCGCCGGACAGGGCTTGCGCGACGAAACCATTGGCCGTCAGGGTGCGCTCCAGCACTTCGGCCATGCGCTTGGTGTTGACGAAGACCATGGTGCGCAGCACACCGATGCGGCGGAGCAGTCCCATCAGCAGCGGAATCTTCTCTTCCGTAGACGGGAAGTACAGCGCTTGCTTCACACGGTCCACCGTCATCTTGTCCGGCTCGATGCGGATGAGCTCCGGATTGTTCATGTGCTCGTACGCCAATTCCATCACGCGGTGCGACAGGGTGGCCGAGAACATCATGGTCAAGCGCAGTTCGGGATGCGGCAAACGCCTCAAAATGAAGCGGATGTCCTTGATAAAGCCCAAATCGAACATACGATCCGCCTCATCCATGACCGCCACCTGGATGTGGCGCAGGTCGAACACGTGCTGCTTGAAGTAATCGATGATCCGTCCCGGCGTGCCGATCAGCACATCGACGCCGTCCTCGAGAACTTTGCGCTGCTTCTCGTAATCGACGCCGCCGAACACAATGGCGAGTTTCAAGCCGGTGTATCTGGCGATGCCTTCGGCATCGGAATGAATTTGCACCGCGAGTTCGCGCGTCGGGGCGATC
This sequence comes from uncultured Steroidobacteraceae bacterium, assembly GCA_964657945.1. Lineage (GTDB taxonomy): Bacteria > Pseudomonadota > Gammaproteobacteria > Steroidobacterales > Steroidobacteraceae > Bog-1198. Next base: position 12,973 of record CAZZWM010000109.1, on the reverse strand, counting down.
ACGATGGCACGCGGCGCGTTGACTGGGCGGTTGGGGGCACCCGGATCGGTGAGCAGCCGATTGAACAGCGCGATGAGGAATGCGGCCGTTTTGCCGGTACCGGTTTGCGCCTGGCCTGCGACATCCCTCCCGGCCAGCGCCACAGGCAGCGTTTGGGCCTGAATCGGCGTCGCCCGGGTGTAGCCCAGTTCGGCGACACCCCGCTTGATCGATTCGGGAAGAGTTAAGGAATCAAAACTGAGCTGACTGAGATGGGCGTCTGACATTTTTCCTTTGTCGATTGCAGAAACTTGCAAAATGGAGGGGACCGGATAACAATAAGGCCAACCAGGAGCCGGTCTATCCGCTCCCTCAACCGTATCATCGGTACCCTTTTAAGGTAATCAAGACCGCTAAACCCGCTGTATTGTGCCCGAACGGCCGCGCATCGTCACTTCGCGCGAAATGTTCTGGTCCGTTCTCCCACAAAACACCCGCCCTACATCCAATACAAATCTCCAAAAGGAGGTATATCCGCAGTGAGTAACCCAAGCATCGTTCATACCAGTGACGCCACGTTCGACAAGGACGTGCTCAACTCCGACAAGCCCGTATTACTCGATTTCTGGGCTGAATGGTGCGGTCCCTGCAAGATGATCGCACCCATCCTCGATGAGATCGCAGATACCTACAAAGACAAGATCCGCATCGCCAAGCTCAACATCGACGAAAACCCCAACACCCCCCCCAAATTCAAGATCCGCGGGATACCCACCTTGATCCTGTTCAAGAATGGCGCGGTCGAAGCCCAAAAAGTGGGCGCAGTCACCAAGTCCCAGCTGGCGGCCTTCCTGGACAGCAACCTGTGAGAGGCTACCTAGGCAATCAATCACGGGGCGGCCAAGGCGGCCAGCAGGGCGGCGGCCAAGGCGGCGGCGGTGGCGGTGGACGTTCGAATCGTTCGAATCGCGGTCCGCGCAACGATAATCGCAACGGCAACACCAACGGCGGACGGCCTCCGCAGGAAGACTACGGCGACCTGCCGGAGGGTGGAGATGACCTAGAGATCATCGCTCCCACCGATCTGGCGCGCAGCCGCAGCTCCATGAACCTGACGGAGCTGAAAAAACGTCCGATCAGCGATCTGGTGAAGCTGGCCGAGACCATGGGTCTCGAGAACATGGGCCGCTCGCGCAAGCAGGACATCATTTTCGGCGTCTTGAAGGCGCACGCCCGCAAGGGCGAGGACATCTACGGCGACGGCGTTTTGGAAATCCTCCAGGACGGGTTCGGGTTCCTGCGCTCGTCGGATTCGAGCTATCTGGCCGGTCCCGACGATATCTACGTCAGTCCCAGCCAGATTCGGCGCTTCAATTTGCGCACCGGCGATTCGATCTCCGGGCTGATCCGTCCGCCGAAGGACGGCGAGCGCTACTTTGCGCTGCTGAAGGTCGGCGAAATCAATTTCGACTCGCCGGAAAGCTCGCGCGGCAAGGTGTTGTTCGAGAATCTGACTCCGCTGCACCCGACCGAACGGCTGAAACTCGAGCGCGGCAACGGCTCGACCGAGGATTTGACCGCTCGCGCCATCGACCTGGTTGCGCCGATCGGCAAGGGCCAGCGCGGCCTCATCGTCTCGCCGCCCAAGGCCGGCAAGACCATGCTGCTGCAGAACATCGCCACGGCAATCACGGCAAACCACCCGGAAGTCATTCTCATCGTGCTGCTCATCGACGAGCGGCCCGAGGAAGTCACCGAGATGGCGCGCACCGTGAAGGGCGAGGTCGTGTCCTCGACCTTCGATGAACCCGCGAGCCGCCACGTGCAAGTGGCTGAAATGGTGATCGAGAAGGCCAAGCGCCTGGTCGAACACAAGAAGGATGTGGTCATTCTGCTCGATTCGATCACGCGTCTGGCGCGCGCCTACAACACCGTGGTGCCGAGCTCAGGCAAGGTGCTGACCGGCGGCGTGGATGCGAACGCCTTGCAGCGTCCGAAGCGATTTTTCGGCGCGGCGCGCAACATCGAAGAGGGCGGCAGCCTGACGATCCTGGCCACCGCCTTGGTGGATACGGGCTCGAAGATGGACGACGTCATTTTCGAAGAGTTCAAGGGCACCGGCAATTCGGAAATCCACCTGGACCGCCGCATCGCCGAGAAGCGCACCTTCCCGTCGATCAACATCAATCGCTCGGGTACGCGAAAAGAGGAACTCATCACCGAGCCCTCTGAATTGTCCAAGATGTGGATTCTGCGCAAATTGCTGCATCCCATGGACGAGCTGGCTGCGATCGAGTTCCTGCTCGACAAGATGAAAGATACCAAGACCAATGCGGATTTCTTCGACGCGATGAAGCGTTAGGGAGTTTCACATGCAGTGGTGGGCGTGGATTGCGGTCGGTGCCGTGCTGTTGGGTGCCGAGCTGGCGTTCATCGACGCCCAGTTCTACCTGGTGTTCGTCGGCGGCTCGGCGCTCATCGTAGGGGCCATGGACTCCCTCGGCTTGCTGCCGGACGACTGGATGCAGTGGGTTTTGTTCGCGCTGCTGGCGGTGTCTTCCGTGGTGATCTTTCGGCGCCGTATCTACGATCGGATGCGGCGCAAGCTCCCCGAGATGAAGCAGGCGCCCGTGGGCGGCACGTTGGTGCTGCCCGCATCGCTGCAACCGGGCGAGTCATGCCGCCTGGAATATGGCGGCAGCTCTTGGAACGCGACCAACGGCGGTGCGTCTCTCATCATGGCGGGTCAGAAGGCGCGCATCGATCGGGTCAACGGCTTGACCCTCGTCATTCGTGGAGATGTTTCGTGATCAATACGCTGGGCTTCGGCGCCGTCATCATCGCCTTTCTGATCGTCATCGTGATCGCGAAAACGGCGACGGTGGTACCGCAGCAGAGCGCCTATGTGATCGAGCATCTGGGCAAGTACAGCCGCACGCTGTCCGCGGGTTTCCACATTCTGACGCCTTTCATGGAACGCATCGCCTACAAACACAACTTGAAGGAGATCGCGATCGACATCGCCGAACAGATCTGCATCACCCGCGACAACGTGCAGGTGGGCGTGGATGCGGTGTTGTACATGCAGGTCATGGACCCGCACCTGGCGTCCTATGGCATCACCAACTACGGCTTCGCCATTTCGCAGCTTGCCCAAACCACATTGCGCAGCGAGATCGGCAAGATCGAACTGGACCGCACCTTCGAGGCCCGCGGGCAGATCAACACCAACGTGGTGAGCGAGTTGGACAAGGCTTCAGCACCCTGGGGCGTGAAGGTGCTGCGCTACGAGATCAAGAACATCACGCCGCCGCGCGACGTGCTGTCGGCGATGGAAAAGCAGATGCGCGCCGAGCGGGAAAAGCGCGCCGTCATTTTGACCTCCGAAGGCGAGCGCGATGCGAAGATCAATGCCGCCGAGGGCGACAAGCAACGCGTGATCAAGCAGTCGGAAGCGACCAAGCAGTTGCAGATCAACGAGGCCGAAGGACAGGCGCAGGCCATTTTGGCGGTTGCGACCGCCACCGCGGAGGGCCTGCGGCAGGTGGGCATCGCGTTGTCGGATCGCGGCGGCATCGAGGCCATGCAGCTGCGCATCGGCGAAGAATACGTGAAGCAGTTCGGCAAGCTCGCCCAGACCGGAACCACGCTGGTGGTGCCGGCGAACCTCACCGACCTTGCTTCCATCGTCACCATGGCGACCAGCATCGCCCGCAAGCCGGGTGGTGCTGCAACCCCGCCGCCGCCCGCGCCTCTCCGGGGTGCCTAGTAGATGCCGGTGACTGAAGAACGACCCCGAAACGCCGCCCACGACAAGATTGGATTCACCGAGTTCGTAGTACTGGCTGCGGCGACGATGTCGACGCAGGCCATTGCCATCGATGCCATCCTGCCGGCCTTACCGGTGATCGTGCAAGCGCTCAACGTCGAGAACCCCAATCACGGTCAGTGGCTGGTGACGAGCTATATGGCGGGCTTGGGCTGCGGGCAGTTGTTCTGGGGGCTGATGTCGGACCGCTTCGGCCGGCGCCGAATCCTGATCGGCGGCCTCAGTCTGTATGTGATCGCGGCCTTGATCTGCAGTCTGTCGGGAAGTTTTCAAACCTTGTTGGCGTGGCGCTTCGTGCATGGATTGGCCGCCGCCTGCGTGACGGTGACGCGCTCCTTCATCCGCGATCTTTATTCGGGCCGCGACATGGCGCGGGTCATGTCGCTGACCTTCGTGGTGTTCCTGATGGTGCCCATGCTGGCGCCGAGCCTGGGCCAGGCCATTTTGTGGGTGGCGCCATGGCGCTACATCTTCGTGGTGTTTGCAGGCTTTGCCGGAATCGTCGCGACTTGGGCGTATCTGCGCCTGCCTGAGACTTTGCATCCGGCTTATCGGCTGACCCTGGATTTCAAATCCATCAGTTCAGCCGCAAGGCTGGTACTAGGCACCCGTTCCTCGATGTTCTACACCCTGGCCATGACGGTGATGTTCGGCAGCCTGATGGCGTACGTCGCCATGGTGCAGCAGATTTTCGCCGACGTGTTTCATCGCGCGAGCTGGATGCCCAGCATGTTTGCGTTGTGCGCGATCTTCATGGGCGTTGCGGCATTCCTCAATTCCCGCATCGTGCAGCGGCTGGGCATGCGGCTCATTTCTCACACGGCGTTGCTGGCGTTTATTGCAGTCACCGGCCTGCATACCGTCATTGCCCTCCTGGGGCTTGGAACCATGTGGACCTTCGTGGTCTTTCAGGCCGCCACCATGGCCTGCTTCAGCTTGTCGGTCTCCAATTTCGGCGCGATGGCGATGGAGCCCATGGGCGAGGTCGCCGGCATTGCCGCATCGGTGCAGGGGTTCATTTCCACCTTTGGCGGCGCTTTGCTGGGTGCCTTTATCGGCCGTATGTATGACGGCACCATCGTGCCGCTGGCCACGGGTGCGGTGGTGTGCGGCGTGGTGAGCTTGGGCTGCGTGCTGTTCGCTGAACACGGCCATCTGTTCAAGGCACGTCACACCGCGTCGGGGCCTGGGCTGCCCGGGTGCGCCCAGGTCGAAGGCGTCGGGCACTGAATGATTTTCGGCAATAGGGCGGCCGCTCGGAGCCTCTTGCCGGTCGCCGCAAGTGCGATTGCGGTCATCATGGTCGTCGGGTTTGCCCGCAACTACTATCTGCGAACGTGGCTCGGTACGCGGCCGATAACATTCATGGTTCACGTCCACGGCCTGGCGATGACCGCTTGGGTGGCATTGTTCCTGGCCCAGATTGCTTTGGTCGGCAAGCGACGCGTTGATTTGCATCGCAAATTGGGGGTGGCCGGCGCGGTTCTGGCGGCCGTGATCTTGGTGCTGGGTGTTTATACGATCTCGATCAGATGACGGCATTGATCCAACGCGCGCATCGGGCGACCCATGCACAAGCGGCGGACTGATGCGAACGGTCACTGCCAGCCGCTATGTCACGCCTTTGCGGGAAGGCGGCTCGCTGCCGGCCATCGTGGAGGCGGATGACGAAGGTTTATATGTACTCAAATTCCGCGGCGCGGGTCAGGGCCCCAAGGCGCTGATCGCGGAACTGCTATCCGGCGAGATCGGGCGGTTGCTCGGGTTGCCGATTCCCGAAATCGTGTACATGAATCTGCCGCCGGACCTCGCGCGTACCGAGCCCGATGCCGAAATTCAAAGTTTGATCGCCGCGAGCGCGGGGTTGAACCTAGCCCTCGACTTCCTGCCCGGTTCCATTACCTTCGATCCGCTGGTCTACCAGCCGGATGCGCAGCTGGCCTCGGCAATCGTCTGGTTCGACGCGTTCATCTGCAATGTCGATCGCAGTGCGCGCAACGTCAATATGCTGCTGTGGCATCGCAAGCTGTGGCTCATCGATCACGGCGCGGCATTGTACTTTCATCATGCGTGGACGCGTGGCGACAATCCATCCGCCAATCCTTTCGCCAGGATCAAGGATCACGTACTGTTGAGATTGGCGAGCCAACTAGAACACACGGATGCGCACATGCGACAGCTGCTGACCGAGGACAAGATTGCCGCTGTCGTCGCGCTGATCCCGGATTCCTGGATGGTCGAGGAAGCTGCCTTTGGCAAATTGCAGCAGCGTGCGGCTTACGTGGAGTTTTTCGCGAAACGTCTGGCAGGTTCCCGCGTTTTTCTGGACGAGGCGCTGCGTGCACGCGCTTAGAACCTACGACTACGCGGTGGTACGGGTGGTGCCCCGCGTGGAGCGCGGCGAGTTCTTGAATGCCGGCATCGTGTTGTCATGCGACATGGAGAAAATACTGCGCGCGGCGATCGAACTGGACCAGAAAGCCCTGCTGGTCATCGACGCCCATGTGGACATGGAATCGGTGATCAAAGCGTTGGCGAGCATCCCGGCGATTTGTGCCGGCGGCGAAGGCGCGGGGCCCATCGGCAAATTATCGGCGCGCGAGCGGTTTCATTGGCTGGTGTCGCCCAAGAGCACCATCGTGCAGATGTCGCCGGTGCATACCGGCCAGTGCGGCGACGTCGACGCCGCATTGGAACATCTGATGAATTCCATGGTTCGCCGCTAAGCGGACGGCGGCTTGCGTCGCAGTGCCAGGACGATGGGTTTGGTGGCTGCTGTGTGCAGTTTCTTGTACAACTCCCTGGCCTGGATCAAACCCCGAAGATTGGCGACCTTGACCCTCTTCCACAGGAGGAAGACGCTGAGCAGATAGATGCATGTGAGGCCCATGCCGAACAGCACGAGCACGAGCAGAGCGTCTTCGGATTTCATGCTTGCAGTGTGCGCTCAATCTTGACCCACCGACGGCTTATCGCCGCTCTGGGCATTATGGAAAATCGATCAGTGTGCGTTGAAGAACCTGTTCAGCTCGCCGCCCGACGCCGCATCCGCAAATCCGCTGAAGCGTCCCTCGTCGACGATGAGTCTGGCGGCACGCATGAATCCGCCCCAGGCCGCGCGCGCGAGCGCCCCGCCGACGCTGATGCGCCGCACGCCGAGTTCTGCATATTGCGCCAGGGTAAGCTCGGTGCCGAATCCAATCAGCAGATTGACAGGCTTCGGTGCAACGGCGGCGACCACAGCCCTGATCTGTTCAGCGGTTCCGATGCCGGGAGCGTACAGGCAGTCGGCGCCGGCGTTCGCATAGGCCTTCAGTCGCGCGATGGCCACGTCGATGTCCGGTTGCCCGACCAGAAAGCATTCCGCGCGGCCGATCAGCATCGTATCGCTGCCGGCTTTGTCGATTGCCTGCCGGGCCGTGCGCACCCTCTCCACCGCCGTGTCCAAATCGAACAACGGAGTGGCGGCAATTCCGGTTGAATCCTCGATGGACAGCCCTGCGACGCCCGACTGGACGGCGAGACGTACGCTGTCGGCGAGCATCTTTGAGTCGGTGCCGAAGCCATTCTCGAAGTCAGCGTTGATGGGCAGATCGGTGGCTTCGACCATGTCAGTGAGATGGTCGAGCACGCGATCGCGCGACATGCGCCCGTCGGCGTGACCATGCGACCAGGCGAATCCTGAACTGGTGGTGGCCAGCGCCTTGAAGCCCAGCCCCTGGAGGTAGCGAGCCGAGCCCACGTCCCAGGGGTTTGGGATGACGAAGCAACCGGATTCGTGCAAGCGGTGAAAGGTCTTGCGTTTGTCGGCAATACTGGGGCGGGTGTGTGGCATTGCTCAGCTCACAAGCGGCGGCAGCAGATGCAGCATGCCGATCAGCGACACTGCCCACACCAGGGTGCGCAAGTACGGTATGCCAATCAGATAGACCGGCAGGTAAACAACTCGTCCCCAGAAATACAGCTGCGTGCCGAGTTCGGAGTGATGATTGTTCTTGCCTGCGATCACGACCGCCAGCACCAAGGCTGCAAAGAACGGAAAGGTCTCCAGAAAATTTGCGCTGGCGCGCGCTGCGCGGGCGGCAACGCCGGTCAGCGGTTTCGGTTCGCCGTCGCGCGCGCTGGCATTCCATTTTGCTCCGCGCTGATGGGTCATCAAAGTTGCGGCAAGCATCACGTAGACGAGGCCGAGTACCACGCTCCAACCCAGCAGTTTCAGTTCGATGGTCATTTTTTCTCCCGCTCGATCGCCCGATATCCGATGTCCAATCGGTACTGCACCAGATTCCAATGAATGGCGTGCACCAACTCATAAGCCTGGGCCTGCGCTGATCGCACCGACTCCCCGAGTCCCACCGCGCACAGCACCCGACCACCCGAGGTGACGATGTTGCCGTCTTCCAGCCGTGTACCGGCGTGGAAAACCTTGCCCGGCAGCCCGGCCGCTTTCTGCAGTCCGGAAATGGCGTCGCCTTTGCGGTACGTGTCGGGATAGCCGCCCGCGGCCATCACGACACCGAGTGCGGCGCGCGAATCCCAACGCGCATCGTACCGCATCAGCTCGCCGTCCAATCCGGCCTCGCATAGATCGACCAGATCGCTCTGCAGGCGCATCAGTATCGGCTGCGTTTCGGGATCGCCGAGCCGGCAATTGAATTCGATCACATTGGGTGTGCCGTCCGGGGCAATCATCAGCCCGGCATACAGAAATCCGCAATAGGGATTGCCGTCCGCCCGCAGGCCGCGCAAGGTGGGTTCAATCACTTCGCTCATGATGCGATCGTGCTGCGCCTGGGTCACCACGGGAGCCGGCGAATATGCACCCATGCCGCCCGTGTTCGGTCCCAAATCGCCGTCGTCGCGACGCTTATGATCCTGCGATGTGGCGAGTGGAATGACCTGCTGGTCGTGGGCCACGACGATGAAGCTTGCCTCCTCGCCGGTCAGGAATTCTTCGATGACGATGGTGGCGCCGGCGGCACCAAATCGTCCATTGAGCATCTGATGTGCCGTTTCGACTGCTGAGTCGTGGGTCTCGCAGATCACCACGCCTTTTCCGGCAGCCAGTCCGTCAGCCTTGACGACGATGGGCAGGCGCCGGCCGCGAACATAGCCCGCATCGAAGTTGGCGGCGGTGAAGGTGGCATAGCCGGCACTGGGGATGCCGTGGCGTTTCAGGAATTCCTTGGTGTAAGCCTTGGAGCCCTCCAAACGCGCCGCGGCCTGGGACGGCCCAAAACAGCGGCGCTTCGCTGCGTTGAACGCATCGACGATGCCGGCAACCAAAGGGCCTTCGGGGCCGATGATGGTCAAATCAATGTCTTCGGCGTTGGCGAAACGCAGCAGACCGTCAATGTCATCCGCGGATATGTCGATATTCTGCAGCTTGGGTTCAAGTGCGGTGCCTGCATTGCCGGGTGCGACGAAGACTTGCCGGACGCGGGAAGAGCGGGCGCATTTCCAAGCCAGCGCGTGCTCGCGACCGCCGCCGCCGACAACCAATACCTTCATGGCAGACTCTCTCAGTGGCGGAAATGGCGCATGCCGGTGAATACCATGGCGATGCCATGCTCATCGGCGGCCGCAATGACCTCGGCGTCGCGCCGTGAGCCACCGGGCTGAATGATGGAGGTGATGCCGAACTCGGCCAGCGCATCCACTCCGTCGCGAAACGGAAAGAAGGCATCAGAGGCGATGGCCGCTCCGAGAAGCGTCAAACCCTCATCTTGCGCCTTCATGGCCGCTATTTTGCTGCTGATGACGCGGCTCATCTGTCCGGCGCCAATGCCGAGTGTGGCTTTGTCTTTGACCGCCACAATGGCATTCGATTTGACATATTTTGCCACACGCCAGGCGAAGATCAGGTCGTCGAGTTCAGCCAGAGTGGGCGGCCTCTTGGTGACCGTGCGCAATTCCTGCGCCCGGATGGCGCCACTGTCGCGGGTCTGAACCAGCAGGCCGCCGGAGACGCTGCGGTATTCGAGCAGTTGTGTCACGGGCCGCGATAGATCGCCGACGATGAGCACGCGAACATTTTCACGGGGCGCCAAGGCTGCCTTTGCATCATCGCTGATCGAAGGCGCCAGAATCACCTCGACGAACTGCTGCTCGACGATGGCATGCGCGGTGGCAGCATCCAATTCGCGATTGAAGGCAATGATGCCGCCGTAGGCCGAAGTCGGATCGGTGCGGTAGGCGCGCGCGTATGCATCGGCCATGGTGAGCGATCGCGCGACGCCGCACGGGTTGGCGTGTTTGACGATGACGCAGGCTGCGGAATCGAATTGCCGCACGCATTCCAGCGCCGTATCGGCATCGGCGATGTTGTTGAATGACAATTCACGTCCTTGAATTTGTCGTGCGGAAGTCACGGATGCGCCGATGGCGCGTGAGTCGGTGTAAAAAGCCGCTTGTTGATGCGGGTTTTCACCGTAGCGCAAGTCCATGTGCTTGCGGAACGACAGGTTCAAATCATCCGCAAAAGTGGGGACTGCGCCGCCGATGGCGCCGGTGAAATAGGCCGAGACCATGGCATCGTATTGGGCGGTGTGCGCGAAGGCCTTTGCAGCGAGCTTCTGGCGCATCGCCACGTTGGTGCTGCCCAGATTGGCGGCCAGCTCATCCAGCAGCTCCCGGTAGTCGCCGGGGTCGACCACCACGGTCACGGAGGCGTGATTCTTCGCCGCTGCACGCACCATGGCGGGACCGCCGATATCGATGTTCTCGACGGCATCTTCGTAGGTGCAGTCCGGGCGGCTGACGGTTGCCGCAAACGGATACAGGTTCACGGCGAGCAAATCGATGGGTTCGATCTCGTGGGTGGTCATGATATTTTCATCGACGCCACGTCGTCCCAGCAGGCCGCCGTGAATCTTCGGGTGCAGGGTCTTCAGGCGGCCTCCCATGATTTCTGGGAATCCGGTGTGATCGGCGACTTCCTTGACGGAGATGCCGTGGCTGGTCAACAGCTTGGCGGTGCCGCCGGTCGACAACAGCTCGATGCCGCGTTCCTTGAGTTCGCGCGCGAATTCCACGATTCCGGTTTTGTCCGAGACACTGAGCAACGCGCGGCGTACGGGCGTGAGCACTAACGGATTACTCGTTGATGCCGAACTCTTTGAGCTTCTTGCGCAGGGTGCCGCGGTTGATGCCGAGAATGGTCGCGGCGCGGCTTTGGTTTCCTTGCACGTGACCCATCACGACCTTGAACAGCGGTTCTTCCACTTCGCGCATCACCAAATCATATAGATGTGCCGGCTTGTGGCCATTGAGCGTCTCGAAATAGCATTCCAAAGCTTCTTCCGCCTGAGAGCGCAGCGGCACGCCCTTGCCGTTGACCTTCAAGTCGCGGCCATTGAACGCGGGCGTGAATTCACGACGAGATTTCGATTTCTTTTTTGCAACCATGGCCTACCGTTCATCCCCCGTCTTAAGCAGCGCGATCGACACCCGTGTCGTAGTGCTCCAACAGCGTCGACAGTTGCTCCAGCGGCGTCTCTATTTGCACGAGACGATTGCGCAAAGCCTCTTGTCCGGGGTGCTGCCGAAAATACCAACTCAAGTGTTTACGTGCCACTCGAACACCGGTTGCATCGCCGTAAAACGCGTACAGGTCTTCGAGGTGGGCGCGCATAATATCACGGACTTTTTCCTGCGCTAGGTCTGCGCGCAATTCTCCGCTCGACAGGAAAAAATTGACTTCATCAAAAATCCATGGCCGCCCTTGCGCCGCGCGTCCGATCATGATTCCGTCGCAGCCGGTGTACGCGAGAATTTCTTTTGCGCGCTGTGGAGAGTCGATGTCGCCGTTTGCAAAAACCGGAATTCGCAGGTTCGCTTTGATCGTTGCGACTGTTTCGTGTTCGGCACAACCCTGATACATGTCGGTGCGCGTGCGGCCGTGAATCGCAAGCGCTTGTATTCCAGCATCTTGCGCGATTTTCGCAATGTTGAGTCCGTTCCTGTGGCGCGGATCCCAGCCGGTCCGCGTCTTCAATGTCACCGGCACGGGCACCGCGGCCACGACGCTGTGCAAAATTCGTGCAACCAGGGCTTCGTCTTGCAATAGGGCGGAACCCGCAAGCCGGTTGCAGACTTTCTTGGCCGGACAACCCATGTTGATGTCGATTATCTGCGCACCGGCATCGACATTGCGCTGTGCCGCCTCTGCCATCATGGCCGGATCGAAGCCGGCGATCTGCACCACGCGGGGGCTCGGCTCGCCTTCGTGATCCATCCGGCGGCGCGACTTCGGCGTGTCCCACAAACGCACGTCGGCGCTCAACATTTCGGACGCGGCGAGGCCGGCGCCGAAGCGTCGGCAGAGAATTCGAAAGGGCCGGTCGGTCACGCCCGCCATGGGTGCGAGCAGCACGTTGGATGGCAACGTATAAGGTCCGATTTTCACGCTCATCGCTTACTCTGCGCCGCTGCCGCGTCGTTGGCACATGAGATTTTTCGATCTGCGCCGCGCAGGCACACATCGATCTCAAATCCCTCCGCGCTCTTGCCAGGATCGAGTATGTCCAAGGTCGCATCCACCTGTTCGCCAGGGTTCATGTAGCGTGCCGTGGGCTTGCCGAGATACTCGCTCGGCTCAAAATCGCGCGTGCCGATGCTGGTGCCGAACCGATTCGCCAGCGTGACGCGTAACAGCGGAAAGGCCTCGAGCTGGGCTGCACCATTCAAGATGCTGGCGCGCACGCGCAGGGTGCCGTCGGCGGCCGGATCGCCCGAAACGCCCCACTGGCGCAACTGATACACGGCAAGATTGGCGGACGAGGGTACCGGAGCGCCGGCTTTCGCATACAGCGCACGCAACAAACCGGCAAACGGACCATGCGCAACCAGATACTCGCGATTGTGATGCACGATTTGACACGCAAGCAGCAGCGCAAAGGCGATTGCAGCAGCCATCCAACGTTTCAGTCCTGGCGGGCGGCTGGATTGCGACAGCTCGTGCAGCGGCTGCGCGGATCCCATACCCGATAAAATCTCGAAGCGCACAGCATCCGGCACATCGAAGGCACTGCTCGCGGCCGAGGCCGCTGCCTCGGGGTGCGGCGGCAGTTGCGCCGCCGGCCGCGGTGCTTCAACCGGAGGCGTGGCGGAGATCCGAGTCTTGGCGGCAGCGCCCGCCTGAGCGGTCGCCGGCTTCGCCGGAAC
>CAZZWM010000108.1:0-14301 GCA_964657945.1 uncultured Steroidobacteraceae bacterium | reverse complement strand
GGCCGCGAGGGTGGCGGCCGCGAGAGCGGGCTGGACTGGCAGCCATTGCGCATGAAGGTGGCGGCGTGCACCCGCTGTACCTTGAGCGGCACGCGAACCCAGACGGTGTTTGGCGTGGGTTCGATGTCGGCGGACTGGCTCATCGTCGGTGAGGCGCCGGGGGCCGAAGAGGATCGGCAGGGCGAGCCTTTCGTCGGCCGCGCCGGGCAGCTGCTCAACTCCATGCTGCGTGCCATCGGGTTGGCGCGCGAGCAGGTGTACATCGCCAATGTGCTGAAGTGCCGGCCGCCGGGCAACCGTGATCCGAATCCCATCGAAGCGGCGGAGTGTCTGCCCTACCTCGAACAGCAGATCGCGCTGCTCAAGCCGAAGATCATGCTGGCGGTGGGACGCATCGCCGCGCAGAACCTGTTGCGCACGGACAAAACCTTGGGCAGCTTGCGGCAGCAGGTGCATCGCTTCGGAGTCTCCCAGTTGCCCCTGGTGGTGACCTACCATCCTGCCTACCTGCTGCGCACGCCCAGCGACAAGCGCAGGGCCTGGGAGGATCTGAAATTCGCCCGTGAGGTGTGCTCGCGTGGCTAGCGTGCGCGAAGCCGACTTTCCTTCTGTCGAGATTCGGCCCATGCACGAACTCGACATCCCCATGGTCGTCGCGGTGGAAAAGGCGGCTTACCAATTCCCGTGGAGCGAAGGAATCTTTCGCGATTGCCTGCGGGTGGGGTATGTGTGCCGGGTGATCGACGTCGCCGGCGATCTGGGTGGCTACGGCATCATGTCGGTCGGCGCGGGGGAAGCGCACATCCTCAATGTCTGTGTCCGCACGGAGTATCGGTGTCGAGGTTTCGCCCGTAAGACCCTGTTATACCTGCTCGATCGAGCGCGCGCTGCCGGTGTGCAAGAGGCCTATCTCGAAGTCCGCCCATCGAACGTCGCTGCCGCGCGCCTCTATCATTCACTGGGTTTCGAGCAAGTAGGTATACGGCGAGGCTATTACCAGGCGCTCATGGGGCGCGAAGATGCCTGCGTACTTCGCAAAATTATACCGATGGATTAGTTAATATAATCAATCGATTGTATCGTTTATCTTAAGTAAAGGAACACCTTCGGCGGCATGGATCTAGAGGAAGAAATCAGGCGCAGGCGCACTTTCGCCATCATCTCGCATCCCGACGCCGGCAAGACCACGCTGACCGAGAAGCTGCTGCTGTTCGGCGGCGCCATTCAAATGGCCGGCACGGTGAAGGGCCGCAAAGCCACGCGCCACGCCACCTCCGATTGGATGCGGCTCGAGCAGCAACGCGGCATTTCCGTGACCTCCTCGGTGATGCAATTCCCGTTCGAGAACTGCATCGTCAATCTGCTGGACACACCGGGCCACGAGGATTTCTCCGAGGACACCTACCGCACCTTGACCGCCGTGGACTCGGCGCTGATGGTCATCGACTGCGCCAAGGGCGTGGAGGAGCGCACCATCAAGCTGATGGACGTGACCCGCCTGCGCGACACGCCCATCATGACCTTCGTCAACAAACTGGACCGCGATGGGCGCAGCCCGATCGAGCTGTTGGACGAGATCGAGAGCGTGCTGAAAATCCAGTGCTCGCCCATCACCTGGCCCATCGGCATGGGGCGCGACCTGCTGGGCGTCTACCACCTGATCGAAGACCGCATCTACATGTACGTGGCCGTGGAGAAGGGCCGCGTCGGCACCCACGAGACCATCGAGGGAATCGCCAGCGCAGAGGCGCGCGAATTCCTGGGCGATCGCTACGCTCGATTTCTCGAAGAGGTCGAATTGGTGCGGGGCGCAAGCCCGACGTTCGACTTGCAGGCCTATCTTGCGGCCAGACAGACGCCGGTGTTCTTCGGCTCGGCGGTCAACAATTTCGGCGTGCGCGAGCTGCTGTCGGCCTTCGTGGCGAACGCGCCCGGCCCGATGCCGCGTCCGACCTTGCAGCGTCTGGTGAGGGCCGAGGAACCCAAACTCACCGGCTTCGTGTTCAAGATTCAAGCCAATATGGACCCGGGGCACCGCGACCGCATCGCCTTCATGCGGCTGTGCTCGGGCAAGTACTCGCGCGGCATGCGACTGCATCACGCGCGCCTGCGCAAGGACGTGCGCATCGCCGATGCACTCACCTTTCTCGCCGCGGACCGGAGCGCGGCGGAGGAGGCCTTCGCCGGCGACATCATCGGCCTGCACAATCACGGCACCATCAACATCGGCGACACCTTCACCGAAGGCGAAGACCTCACCTTCACAGGCGTGCCGAATTTCGCGCCGGAGATATTCCGGCGCGCCGTGCTGAAGGATCCCCTGCGTATGAAGGCCCTGCAGAAGGGACTGTCGCAATTGTGCGAGGAGGGGGCCACTCAGCTGTTCAAGCCGTTGCGCAACAACGATTTGATCCTCGGCGCCATCGGCCAGCTGCAATTCGAAGTGGTGGCTTTCCGGCTGCAGGATGAGTACAGCGTGCAATGCGTGTTCGAGCCCATCAATGTGGCCGTGGCGCGCTGGGTGAGCCTCAAGGATGAGAAGCGGCTGGCTGAATTCCGCTCCAAGGGATACGACAATCTGGCCGTCGATCACGCCGGCGAGCTGGTGTATCTGGCGCCGACCCGGGTGAATCTCGGGCTGACCGAGGAGCGCTGGCCCGAAATCACTTTCCTGAAGACGCGCGAGAATCTGGCTGCCTGATGCGCAACGCGCGCACCGCCGCTTGAAACTGCGACAACGTGGGATGCGCGCAAGCGCGGGAATAGCGCAGCAGCGAGTATTGCCGGCACAGGGCGATGACCTGCGCGCCAAGTTCGGGTCTCGAGCGAGCCACGCGTGCGGCATAGTCCTCGGCGCCCTCGTGCGGCAGGCGGGCCAGCCCCACGGCCGCCAACTTGGCGCACAGCCGCGCATAGCTTCGCGCCAAGCGGTCTTTCGAGCGCGGATTCAGCTCGCGGCGCAATTGCCAGGTCAGCCACAGGATCACCGCAGTGAAAGCTGCGGCCAAGAGCAGCACCAGCTTCTCGCCGTCGGGTTGCGGGATGTGCAATCTGCCGAGCAGGCGTTCCTGCGAATCCTGGTTGAAGGTGATGATCTGTTCGCGCCATAGATCGCGCAGCTCGTCGAAGCGCAGCCACGCATCCCGCAACCAGCCGCTGCGCCGTTGCCAGCGGTCGGCCAGGGGTTCATCGGCGTCCACCGCATCGTTGATGCTGGCTTCCACCCGGGAAGGGTCGATGGCCGAGGTGGGGTCGATGCGCACCCAGCCTTGGTTTTCGATCCACACCTCCACCCAGGCGTGGGCGCGATTCTGCTGCACGATCCAATAATCGGCGAAGCGATTGAAGGTGCCGCCCTGGTATCCGGTTACCACGCGCGCGGGAATCCCGGCCCCGCGCATCAGCGCCGCGAATGCCGAGGCGTAATGGCCGCAGAAGCCGCGCCGCGTCTGGAACAGGAATTCGTCCACGGAGTCGCTGCCCAGCGGCGGCGGCGTCAACGTGTAGTAAAACGGCTGCTCGTTGAACATCCGCAGCACTGCCTGCGCCAGATCCAAATCGTCGGAATGCGCGG
Source organism: uncultured Steroidobacteraceae bacterium (assembly GCA_964657945.1). Classification (GTDB taxonomy): domain Bacteria; phylum Pseudomonadota; class Gammaproteobacteria; order Steroidobacterales; family Steroidobacteraceae; genus Bog-1198. The sequence continues at coordinate 10,727 of CAZZWM010000108.1, read as the reverse complement.
CGCGCAATTGCGCCGAGAGTTCGTGGGCGCGCGGATTGCGATTCGCCGGCAATTGCGTGTCGCGATGGCGCGCCTCGCGGCTCAAGGGTTCGAGGCTGCGCACGTGGGTGTAGGAGGTCGCCACCACGTCGATGGGTCGCGACACCGGAAACGCCTCCTCCAAGGTGTAGTCACCGGTCAGCGCCGCGCGCGGCAGATTCCATTCGGTGGGCCAGTCCAGCGTGAACACCCAGGTGTGCTGGTGAGGCTCCAGATTGATGGTGTACGTGTATGCCGGCCCTTCGGTTTGCAGGGTTTGAACCTGCTTGCGCGCCGCCACGCCCAGCGAGTGGCGCCACACCCGCCCGTCGAAATCATGCAGCACGGGGCCGCGCCAATATTGTTCCGAGGCCGGCGGCGTGGCGTTGCTGAAGCGCACGCGGAAGGCGACATCGTCCTTCATGGCCAGCTCCGAGATATCGCCCGGATTCAGGCTGTCGCTCAGACCGGATTCGGCAGTGCGCGAACCGCTGCCCAGTTGCCACAAGGGTGAGGCGAAGCGCGGGAACAGGAACCACAGCACCAGCATCAAGGGCAGAGCCTGCAACAGCAGCCTGCCGCTGTAGCGCAGGCTTCCCCTCCACGGCGGCGCGGGCCGCGTCGTCGTGACCCGCAGCAAGGTCGCCGTCGTGATCAAGGCCGTGGCGATGAGGTAGCCCAGCAGCCAGAACGATTCGCTGTTGAGCAGCGCCGCCAGGCACAGGAAATAAATGATCAAGGTGATGATGTAGAAGTCGCGCTTGCCCTGGGTCTCGAGCAGTTTCAGACCCGCCATCAGCGCCAGCAACGCGGTGCCCGCCGTGAGGCCGGTGAAGGTGCGAAACCGCGCCCACAACAGCGCGATGCCTACGCCCGACACCGACATCAGCAGCCAGCGCGGCGGCAGGCCGGCGTTTCTGAACCCCAGCAGCAGGCGGATGCCGCCACACAGCACAATGGTGCCCAGCACCCACGCCGGCAACGAGGTTATGTGCATGGCCAGCGCGAGGGTCAGACAGGCGGTGATGCCGAGCAGTTGATCGAGCGGCATGCGATCGGCGTTCACTGCACGGCTCCGCTGCCATGGGCGGCCAGCGCTCGAAGGCAGGCAAACCGGTGCGCAGCGCCGCCCGAGGGCTCGATCTCGCGATCGGGCAGACGCAGGCCATAGGGGCGCGAGGCGGCGTCGCTCTGCAGCACCCACTGGCACAGCTGCGAGAGGCGTGCCTCATCCTCCAGTCCGTCCAAGGCTGACCATTCCAGCCATTGCGGTTGCGCGGCCAGGCTGGAGTAGCTGCGCACGGCAGCTTCGCCGCCGCGCGCCAATACCTTCCACGCCATGTGTTTCAGCGGCACGCCCGGCTCGTAGGCGCGCAACCCGGAGAAATCTTCATCGCCGCGCACTTCGGAGTGGGAGCTGGACCCGGTACCGCCGGTGGATGGCAGGACGCGCGTTCCGGCCGGCGCGGGCGCCGCGTAAATGGTGAGCGGCGCGTGCACATAGGTCCAGGCGAAGAACCAGCCGAAGGGGAAGCGGGTGCGCAATTCGAATTGCTGGATGCGGGTGATGCCGCGCTCGAGGATGGGCACCGCGACGCTGATGGAGCGGCTCTCCGCAGCCGGCACGATGCAGATGGCGCTGGCCGTATTGCAGCGTATCTCGACGTCGCGCCGCTCGATGTTCGAATCGTTGCGCAACACGAATTCGCAGCGGGCATCGCTGCCGGCGAAGGCATCGATCTCGGGGGTGGCATCGATGCTGATGCGCAGCAGATTGCGGTTGCAATGATGCATGCTGACCAGCGTGACGCTGCCCATGAGAAAAGCGAAGGCCAGCGCCAGATTGCTGTTGTAATTCAGTCCTGCCACCAGCATGGCGACCAGCACCAGCGCCAGCATCAGTCCGAAGCGCGATGGCAGGATGTAGACGCGGCGCCGGTTGATGGTCATGGGCAACGAGTCCTGACCATGCCGGGCCGCCCAGGTTCGGATACGCTCCCGCGCCGCCTGTCGCAATGATCTCACGCGTATCCTCGGGGCTTAAGGGACGGGGACGGCCTCGAGCAGGCGGCTGGCGACGGCGGCATCATGGCCGCGTTGACGCACGCGATGTTCGACCACGGCCGCGAATACGGCCTGTACATGTTCGGGAATGACGGCCTGGCGGCCGGCGATCAGCGCCCAGGCGCGCGCGGCGCGCAGCAGCCCGATGGCGGCACGCGGCGACAAGCCGGCATTCACGCCGGGCGCGCGGCGCGTGTGCGCAACCAGCGCCTGCACGTAATCCAGCAACGCCGGCGCGACATGAACCTGTTGCACAGCCTGCTGCAATTCATGCAGGTTGTCCGGGCTCGCGACGGCATCCAAGGTATGCACCAGATCGCGCCGGTCCAGCCCGCTCAACAGTTCGCGCTCTGCGGCCGGCGCGGGATAACCCAGGTGCACGCGCATCAGAAAGCGGTCCAGCTGCGATTCGGGCAGTGGGAAGGTGCCGACCTGGTCTTGCGGATTCTGCGTGGCGATGACGAAGAACGGCTCGGGCAAGGCCATGGACTGACCGTCGAGCGTGACCTGGTGTTCTTCCATGGCTTCCAGCAATGCGCTCTGCGCTTTGGGCGAGGCGCGGTTGATTTCGTCGGCCAGCACCAATTGCGAAAAAATAGGCCCGCGTTGGAAACGGAATTTTCCGGTTTCGCGGTCGAATATCGACACGCCCAGCACATCGGCGGGCAACAGATCGCTGGTGAACTGCACGCGTTGGAAGGAAAGCCCCAGGGACTTGGCCAGGGCATGGGCGAGGGTGGTCTTGCCCACGCCCGGTATGTCCTCGATCAACAAATGGCCGCGCGCCAGCAGGCAGGTCAGGCACAGACGGATCTGCGCGTCTTTTCCCAAGATGACGCGATTAAGCTGGGCGAGTATCGCCTCAATCTGTGAGCGCACCACATGGCTGGGAGCTTTTACGGCGTTCATGGGTCTTTGAGCTTCTTCACCCTTTCAGTCTGAGCCGTCAATTGGCCGATTTCCGTGCGCAATTCCGCAACGCGTTGTCGATCCTTGGCCACCACGTCGGGGGGCGCATTCCTTGCAAACTGACTGTTTAGCAGCTTCGCTTCGAGCTTCGCCAGGTCGGTTTCCGCCTTGCGCAGGCGTTTCGACAGCCGTTCCAGCTCCACGGCCGGATCGATCAATCCGGCCATGGGCACCAGGATCTCCAGCGTGCCGAGCAGCGCCACGGCGGCGATCGGCGCGGCTTCCCCGCTGTGCAGCAGCGCGGGCGCTTCGATACCGGCCATGCGCGTCACATAGTGCAGATTGCGCCGCAGATATTGCTGATCTTCGGCGGAGGCGTTCTGCAGCAGCACCGGTAGTCGGCGTCCCATGGGGATGTCCATCTCGCCCTTGATCTGCCGGACACCGAGGATGAATCCCATGACCCAGCGCATTTCAGCCTCCGCGCCGGGATCTGCGGGCAGTTCCGCGGCGAGGGGGTAGCGGGTGCGCATGATGGTATCGCCGCCGGCACCGGCGGGGATTTTCACGCGCTGCCAGATCTCCTCGGTGATGAAAGGCGCGAGGGGATGCAGCGCGCGCAGAAGTTTTTCCAGGGTGTCGATCAGCGTGAAGCGGGCGCCGCGCTTCGCGGCATCGCCGGCGGCGTCGGACTGCAGCACCGCCTTCGCCAGTTCCACATACCAGTCGCAGTATTCATGCCAGGTGAATTCGTACAGCGAGTTGGCGACCACATCCAGGCGATGCTGGTCGAATCCGGACTCGATGCGCGCCATCGCAGCCGCGAAGCGGGTCTGAATCCAGCGGTCGGCGAGACTGAATTCGGCGCCGGCCGCCGTGCAATCATGGCCTTCGACGTTCATCAGCACGAAGCGCGCGGCATTCCACAATTTATTGCAGAAGTTCCGGTACTCCTCGACCCGCGCCAGATCGAAATTCAAGTCGCGGCTCTGCGTGGCGAGACGCGCCAACGACAGGCGCAGGGCGTCGGTGCCGAAAGCGGCAAAGCCGTTCGGGAATTGCTTGCGGGTGGCCTTCTCGATGGCGGGCTTCATCTGCGGCTGCATCAAGCCGCTGGTGCGCTTCTCCAGCAGCGCGTCGAGCGAGATGCCATCCACCAGGTCCATGGGATCGATGATGTTGCCCTTGGACTTGGACATCTTCTGGCCGTCGTGATCGCGGATCAGCCCGGTGATGTAGACGTCGCGAAACGGCACCTCGCCGGTGAACTTCAGGCCCATCATGATCATGCGGGCCACCCAGAAGAAGATGATGTCGAAACCCGTCACCAGCACCGAGGTGGGGTAGTAGGTCCTGAAGGTTCGGGTGCTCTCGGGCCAGCCCAGCGTGGAGAAAGGCCACAGAGCCGACGAGAACCACGTGTCCAGCACGTCATCGTCCTGCCGCAGAGGCGTGGTTGCGGCAATGCCGTGCGCGGCGCGCACTTCGGACTCGGATCTGCCGACGTACCATTTGCCGTCGGCGTCGTACCAGGCCGGGATGCGATGGCCCCACCACAGCTGCCGGCTGATGCACCAATCCTTGATCTTGTTCATCCACTCGAAGTACACGTTGGCGTAGCTGGAGGGGACGAAGCGGATCTTGCCGTCCTCGACCGCGCGTATCGCGGGCGCGGCCAGCGGCTTGATGTCCACGAACCACTGGTCCGTGAGCAAGGGCTCGAGCACCGCATTGCTGCGATCGCCTCGCGGCACCGAGAGCTTGTGTTGCTCGATGCGCTCTATGAGTCCCTGTGCATCCAAATCGGCGACCACCTGGGTTCGGGCCACGAAGCGATCGAGGCCGCGAAAACTTGGCGGCACGGCATCGTTCAGCCTCGCATCCAAGGTCATGATGTTGAGCAGCGGCAGGTCGTGCCGCTGGCCCACGTCGTAGTCGTTGAAATCGTGCGCCGGCGTGATTTTGACGCAGCCGCTGCCGAAGGCCGGGTCCACATAGGCGTCGGCGATGATGGGCAGCTCGCGATCGGTCAGCGGCAGGCGCAGCTTGCGGCCCACCAGGTGCTTGTAACGCTCGTCGTCCGGATGCACCGCCACCGCGGCGTCGCCGAACATGGTTTCGGGCCGCGTGGTGGCCACGACCAAGCGGCCGCTGCCATCGCTCAAGGGATAGCGCAGGTGCCACAGACTGCCGTCTTCGTCGGCGGCCGCCACCTCGAGATCGGACAGCGCGGTCTTCAGGACCGGGTCCCAGTTCACCAAGCGCTTGCCGCGGTAGATCAGGCCTTCTTGGTGGAGCCGCACGAACACTTCGGTCACCGTCCTGCTGAGCGAAGGGTCCATGGTGAATATGTCGCGGTTCCAATCCACCGAGGCGCCGAGGCGGCGCATTTGCTGCGCGATCATGCCGCCGGACTGTCGCTTCCATTGCCACACGCGCTCGACGAACTGCTCGCGGCCCAGATCGAGCCGGCTGGTGCCCGCCGCGTTCAACTGGCGTTCGACCACCATCTGCGTGGCGATGCCTGCATGGTCGGTACCGGGCTGCCACAGTGTGTCGAAACCGCGCATGCGATGCACGCGGGTCAGGGCATCCATGATGGTGTCTTGGAAGGCATGGCCCATGTGCAGCGTGCCGGTGACGTTCGGCGGCGGTATCACGATGCAATAGGCGGGACCCTGGCCGCTGGGCGCGAAATAACCGGCCGCTTCCCACTGGGCGTAAATGCGCGTTTCCATTTCGGCGGGCGAGAATGCCTTATCCATTCGAATCCTGGTGGGTTTCCACGGTCAACTTCATATCGCGATAGGCCTTGAACCGTTCGCGTCCCGTGCGCCGTCGTTCCTCGTCGGCGTCGATGACTTCTGCGATGCGCGCGAAGCGCTGCAGATCCGCCGGCAGGGTGGTTCCCAGGTTGAGCAGCAGATCGGCTCCGGCAACCTCCGCGGTCTGCACCGCGAGATGGACCGGGGTGGCCGCATCGGGCGGCTGCGCATCGACGCACAGCTGGTGCGGAACGAAGGATCGCTCGTTGAAGGTCCACAATAGCTCATCCAGCGCCTGCGCGTCGGCCACGCTGTCGTTCAACACCAGCACCTTGAGATTCAGCAGGTAGGCTTTTTCGATCAGGCGGCAGGCGAATGCAAAGCGCTGTTTGGCGGTCGCGGATTTCAGGACATAGAAATCGACCCGCTCCGTCATGATGCCTTGGCGCGATGGAGCAGAAAATCGACCAGCAGCGGCACCGGCCGTCCGGTGCTGCCTTTCTGCGCACCGCTCAACCATGCGGTGCCGGCGACGTCGAGGTGCGCCCAGTTCAAATCCTTGGCGAACTTCCACAGGAAGGACGCCGCCGTGCAGGCGCCGCCTTCGCGTCCGCCGATGTTGGCGATATCCGCAAAGTTGCTCTTCAGCTGATCGGCGTAGTCCTCGCCGATGGGCATGCGCCAGGCGCGATCGTCGGCGCGGATGCCGGCCGCCTCCAATTCACCCGCCAAGGCGTCGTTGTTGCTCATCAAGCCGCTGACATGATTGCCCAATGCGACGATGCATGCTCCGGTCAGGGTGGCCACGTCGACCACCGCCGCCGGTTTGAAGCGACGGCTGTAGGTGATGGCATCGCACAACACCAGGCGGCCTTCGGCATCGGTGTTGAGGATTTCCACGGTCTGCCCCGACATGCTGGTCACGATGTCGGACGGCTTGATGGCGCCGCCGCTGGGCATGTTTTCACACGCTGCCACGATGACCACCAGGTTGATGGGCAGCTTCATCACCGCCGCCGCGCGCAAGGCGCCGAGCACGCTGGCGCCGCCGCTCATGTCGAACTTCATCTCGTCCATGGCGGGCGGATCCTTCAGGGAAATGCCGCCGGTGTCGAAGGTGATGCCCTTGCCGACCAGGCAGATGGGCGCGGCATTTTTCTTCCCGCCACGGTATTCGCACACGATCAGCCGTGGCGGTTCGTCCGAGCCCTGGGTGACCGCCATAAAGCAACCCATCTTCAGCGCCTTGATGGCGCCCTCATCCAGCGACTTGGCTTTGATGCCGGGGAATTCCTTGGCCAACTGCAGCGCGCGGTTTCCCAGGTAAGTGGGCGTGCAGACATTCGGCGGCAGGTTGGCAAGGTCACGGGCGAAGGCCACGCCGCTGCCGATGCCATGGCCGATGCGCAGGCCTTCGCCGGCCGCCTTGGCGGCGCGAGCATCCGCGGCCGCCACATTGACGGTGGCCAGGCGCCGCGCCTTGGGTTTTGGCGCCGTCTTCAAATCGGGAATCTTGTAGGCCTGTGCGGCAAAGATCTCCGCGATGAAGCGCGCGCGGTAGTGATGATCGAGCTCGGCCACCGCTTCCATCGCCAGATAGATCGCCGCGTCCGCCGCACCGGTTTTCGACAATGCGTGGGCGCTCGCCAGAACCGCCTTTCTATATTGCTTGCGGCCGAAGCCGCTGCGCCCTCCCAGTCCAACGAGCAAGACCCGCTGTGCCGCCGAGTCGGGCGGCAACGGCAGCATCAAGGTGTCGGAAACCTTGGCAGCGAAATCGCCATCGGCGCACACTTTGCCGATGTACCCATTGAGCTGCTTATCCAGTTGGCGGGCCGCGATGCCGAGATCGGCATTCTCATAGATTCCGACCACGGCACAGCCCGCCGGGTGGCGTACTTTGGGATCAACAATCGCGATGAATTCCATATCCTGATCTCCGTTTTATCCAAATGTCGTGGGCAAGGGGTTGAGCATTAGTTTACTAGATTATTCGGAAGGCTCTAAGCTCGGCCTATGAAATGGACGGTGCAGAGATATGTCTTGCGCGAGGTGGTGCAGACCTGGTTGGCCGTAACCGGGGTATTGGTGGCGATCCTGGTGTCGAACCAACTCTCCCGCGTGCTGGGCCAGGCTGCGGACAATCAATACGGCCGGCGTGTGGTGTTCGAACTGATCGCGCTCGGCGCGGTGATGAATTTATCCGTTATCGTGCCCGCGGGCTTGTTGCTCGCCGTGGTTCTGACGCTGGGACGTCTGTACCACGACAGCGAAATGACGGCCCTGCAGGCCTGCGGTTTCGGCGCATCCAAGCTGTTGGCTCCCCTGTTCTGCTTCGCCATCGTCATCGCCGCGGGGCTTGCATGGCTGGTGTTCGTGCAGGTGCCGCGTGCCGATGGCCAGGTGCAGTTGCTGCGTCAATCCGCGATAAAAGAAGCCCAATTCGGCCAATTGGATGCCGGTCGCTTCCGTCAATTCAGCGGCGGCGACGCGGTTTTCTATGCCGAGCGCGTCGACCAGGAAGGCGTGCTGCACAATGTGTTCGTGCAGCGCGAATTGGACGGACGCATCGAGGTGGCCCTGGCCGATACGGCGACCTATTCCAAGGCGAGTGCCGACGGCATTCACCTGGTCACCTTGTTCAACGGCCGCCGCTATGAGGGTGTGCCGGGGCAAAAAGATTTTCGGGTGATCGAATTCCGCGAGCATGGCATTCCGATTTCCACGCCCGCGGATGTGCATGGCGCGCTCGATCCCGACACCAAGCCGACCCGCGACCTCATCGGGTCCGGCGCACCCGCCGACGTGGCTCAGTTGCAATTCAGGGCATCCATACCAATTATGGCGCTTGTGCTCACCCTGCTTGCCGTGCCTTTGAGCCGCCTGCGCCCGCGCCAGGGACGTTATGCGCGAGTCGGTTTCGCCATCGTGGTGTACTTCGTGTATTCCAATTTGCTTTCCGCATCCAAGGTTTGGCTGGAGAAAAGCGACCTGCCGCCCATCGTCGGTGTCTGGTGGGTGCACGCAGCGGCGCTGGCGTTGGGCATGTACCTGCTGTTTCGCGAGACGCGCGGCGCATGAACACCATCGATCGCTATCTGTACCGCACCGTGCTGGTGTACACCTTCATGGTCATGTGCGGCTTGCTGACCCTGGGCGCGGTGTTCCTGTTCATCAGTCAGCAAGGCGACATCGGCATCGGCGCCTACAGCGCAGCCGACGCATTCATATTTACGTTGATGAATCTGCCGCAGCAGGCATTCGAGCTGCTGCCCATCGGCGCGTTGATCGGGGCGTTGATGGGACTGGGTCATCTCGCCTCGGGCAGCGAGTTGGTCATCACCCGCGCATCCGGCATATCGGTGTGGCGCATCGCCTGGCCGGTGGGCTTGGCCGGCTTGACCATCGCCATCTTCATGTATCTGATCGGCGAGTACGCGGCGCCCCCGATGGCGCAGTTCGCCAAGCGCGAAAAGACCACCAGCAAGCTGGCCGATGTGAGCTTCGCCGGCAAGAGCAGCGCCTGGGTGAAAGACGGCAATCTGATCCTGCGGGTGCAGACCGGCGAAGTCGACCACTCCTTCGGCGGCGTGTCGGTGTTCGAATTGGACGGTTCCACCAAATTGAAATCCATCCAACGCGCTGCGCGGATTTCGGTGGGGGATCCCGGCCATTGGGTGTTGCACAATGTGGCGACATCGCGCTTCGAGCCGAACCGCGTCACCGGCGACACGGTGGCGGAGTCGAGCATGCGTTCTGCAGTCAATCCGGAGTTCCTGGGGTTGGCGGCCACCGACCCGCAATTGTTGACCCTGCGCGGGCTGGCGTCCTACATCGATCACCTGCGGCGCAACAGTTTGGACACCGCGGTTTATGAAATTGGCTATTGGTCACGCATCGCGCGCCTGGCCGCCGTGATCGTCGTGACTTTGCTGGCGCTGCCCTTTGTGTTCGGTCCCTTGCGCACCACCGGCGCGGGGACGCGCACGGTGGTCGGTGTATTGCTGGGCGTGGTTTTCTTCTTGGTCAACCGCACCATCGAAGGCGGCGGTCAGCTGTTCAATTTCAATCCGGCGTTGGTCGGTTGGGCGCCGACCGCCATCGTTGCGTTCGGTACCTTGATCGCCATCTCACGCACGCGTTAAGTGCACGATGCGGGTGTGAGAGAGCCGGTCCTGCACCGCGAGATGATCGCGGTCGAGCACCACCCAGAGCACGCCCAAACCCGCGGGTGCCCAGGCAAGCGCCGCCCAAAACAAGCGAATCGCCGCGGCCTTCAATGCCAGCGGCTTGCCGGCGTCGGTGACGGCACGCAGATGCCAGGCACGCATGCCCAAGGTCTGGCCGCTGCGTGTCCAATTGAGAAGATAGTAGGCTGCGATGACGGCGAGCAGCCCGAGGCGATACACATAAGCCCACGCGCCGACGGATTGCGGCGTGATCTCGACCCGCAAAACGCCGATCACCAAGGCAGCGGTCAGTATCACCAACACCGCCGCCAGCAACAGCGTGTCGTACAGCGCAGCCGCGAAGCGGCGGCCGAAGCCGGCGCTGACGCCGCTGATCACGGTGCCGATGAGGACTGCGCGCGTGGCTTGTTGGCGCCGGGTGCCTTGCCCGGCGGCGGCGGCCCGACCGGGCTTTTCGCATGCTTGTCTTCAGGTGCAGGCTTGGGCACGAGCAACTGCTCCAAAGGCCTGAAGATGGCGTCATAGCGGAAATTCGAAATATCGTAAGCACGGCCGGTCGCCTTGGCCGTGAAGGCCGCGTCCTGAGTCGCGCTCACCTTCACCCAGTGCTTCTCCCCGATCACCGTGCCGGTGATGGTGACCACGTTGCCGTTTGCGAGGGCCAGCGTCGCCACAGACGCCTTGCTGAAGTCGATGCCGTCGGCCTGCGCGACATCATCGACGGTCAAATTTCCGTAGGTGGTGGGCGAGGGCGCGAGCGCTTGAGCGTCCGCGGCCTTAC
>CAZZWM010000107.1:0-14484 GCA_964657945.1 uncultured Steroidobacteraceae bacterium | reverse complement strand
AACAAAGTGATCAAGGAAGTGGCGCGTACCTTGTCCAAGGAAGCCGGTTCGATGAAGATGTTCGACATCGCCGAACGCCTGGAGACCGTGATGTGGGACATCAAGAAGATGTTCCCCAACCTCGACTGGTTCTCGGCCGTGTCCTATCACCTGATGGGCGTGCCCACGGCCATGTTCACACCGCTGTTCGTCATCAGCCGCACCTCGGGCTGGGCCGCGCACGTGATCGAGCAGCGCGAAGACGGCAAGATCATCCGCCCCAGCGCCAACTATGTCGGTCCCGAAAATTTGAAGTTTGTGCCACTTGCAGAGCGACCTTAGACAACATGTCCCAAGATATTCGATCGGCCGAAAGGCCTGCCCCCGATCAAGTCATCACCGCCATCGCCGATTACGCGCTGAGCTACAGCATCGACAGCGAGCTGGCCTATGAAACCGCGGCGTACTGTCTGATGGACACCTTGGCCTGCGGATTTCAGGCCCTGAAATATCCGGCCTGCACCAAGCTGCTCGGGCCGGTGGTGCCCGGTGCCACCTTGACCGGCGGATCGCGTGTGCCGGGCACGGCGTACGAACTCGATCCCGTCAATGGAGCCTTCAACATCGGCTGCATGATCCGCTGGCTCGATTTCAACGACACCTGGCTGGCGGCCGAATGGGGCCATCCGTCGGACAACTTGGGCGGCATTCTCGCGGTGGCCGACTACCTGTCGCGCTCAGGAAAGAAAGTCGTCGTGCGCGACGTGCTCACCGGCATGATCAAGGCGCATGAAATCCAGGGCGTGCTGGCGCTCGAGAACAGCTTCAACCGCGTCGGCCTCGACCATGTGCTGCTGGTGCGCGTGGCGTCGACCGCCGTGGTCACCGCCATGTTGGGCGGCTCGCGCGAGCAAATCATCAACGCGGTATCCAATGCCTGGGTGGACGGCGGCGCGTTGCGAACCTACCGGCACGCGCCGAATACCGGCTCGCGCAAGAGTTGGGCGGCCGGCGATGCCACCAGCCGCGCGGTGCGTCACGCCTTGTTCGCCCTGAAAGGCGAGATGGGCTACCCTTCCGCGCTCACCGCCAAGACCTGGGGATTTCAGGACGTGCTGTTCAAGAGCAAGGCGCTGGCTTTGCCGCAGCCCTTCGGCAGCTACGTGATGGAAAACGTGCTGTTCAAGATCTCATTCCCCGCCGAGTTCCACGCGCAAACCGCCGTCGAAGCGGCCATGACTCTGCATGCGCAAGTGGCGCCGAAGCTGCACGAGGTGGATCGCGTCGTCATCGAGACTCAGGAGCCGGGCGTGCGCATCATCGACAAGACCGGCCCGTTGGCGAATCCGGCCGATCGCGATCATTGCATTCAATACATGGTGGCGATCCCGCTGCTGTTCGGCCGGCTGACCGCCGCCGACTACGAAGATCAGATCGCCAGCGACCCCCGCGTCGATCTGCTGCGCGGCAAAATGCAGGTGAAGGAGAACGCGACCTTCACCAAGGAATATTATTCGGCGGACAAGCGCTATATCGGCAACGCGGTGCAGGTTTATTTCAAGGACGGCACGGCGACGCAGCGCATCCAAGTCGACTTTCCCATCGGTCATCGCAAACGCCGCGCCGAGGGCATGCCGGTTCTCGTGCAAAAGTTCGAGAGCAGCGTGGCGGCGCACTTTGCGCCCAAGCAAACCGAATCCATCAAAGCCATGTTCGCCGACCGCAAGAACCTGGCGACGCTGGCCGTCAGCGACTTCGTGGCCAAGCTGGTGACCGCGTCTTGAAATAAACCCGCATAACGGCGGGGATTATGACGCATTGCACTTGTGCCGGGCACCGGCGAGTGTGGATAGTGACTGCGATGAATCGCTTCACCCGCCCCCGAGCCCCTCAAGCGTGGGCCAGTCGCTACCTGCATGGCTTGGAGAGACGCGATCGGCCCGATCGCCGCAGCCGATTGTGGTGGTCGCTGCTGTATGGAAACTTCAACCCGCGCAGGCGCCGGCCGGCGCGCCGCTCCGACGACCCGCGCTTTCATTCGCACGACTGGTATTCGGCGCACCTGCTGGCGGTGGCCATCGGCATTCTGCTGCTGTGCGCGGCCGATGCCTTCCTGACCGTCAATTTGTTGGTCAATGGCGCCGAGGAGATCAACCCGGTGATGGCCGTCTTGTTGTACCGCGGCGTCGCCATGTTCGCCGCACTCAAAATGGGCATGACCGGCGTCGGGACCGTGCTCATGGTGTTGCTCTCCCGCTATCGCTTCATGCGCGTGGTTCCGGTTCAATCCGTGCTGTATGGCGTGCTGCTGACCTACATGACGCTGATTTGTTACGAAATCTGGATGCTCGGAGGCTCAGCCCTGCTGCCCATCTTGTAATTTTGCCGACCGCCGTCACATTCCATATTGTGCCTCCTTGAGCTAAACTACGGCCCGCACCATAGGATCCTATTCTCTTCTCATCGTCTTGATGTATTTGAGGTTTTCCGCTTCGAAGGCTCATGAGCAAATCACTTGCCGATCAATTAGCCACCACGGCGCTGTCCGGCGGAAATGCCGGATTCATCGAAGACCTCTACGAACAGTTCCTGAAGGACCCGAGCGCGGTCGATCCGGTCTGGCGCGCCTACTTCCTAGGTTTGCAGGGCGGCGCCGCCGAGACTGCACATGGGCCCGTCCGCGAGCGGTTGTTGAGCCGACTGCAATCCGCTCCGGCGCTACGCGCCGCGAGCAGCCAAAGCAGCGAAGCAGCCAGCGCCAAGCAGGGCGCCGTCTCGCGGCTGATTCAGGTGTACGCGAACCGTGGCCACCTGGTGGCGAAGCTCGACCCTCTCGGCATGCAGGAACGCGCCAAACCCTATGTGCTGGACCTGCAGTATTTCGGGCTGTCCGACGCCGACCTCGAAACTGAGTTCTTCACCGGCAGTCGCAATCCGGTCATCCCGGAGCGTGCCAAGCTCAAGAACATCCTCGCCGACCTCAGATTCATATACACCGACACCATCGGCGCCGAGTTCGCGCACGTCTCGGATACCGAGGAGCGTCTGTGGCTGCAGGACCGCTTCCAAGTACAGCGCATGCAGCTGCGTTTCAGCGCCGCGGAGAAGAAAAACCTTCTCTGGCAGCTGACGGCGGCGGAGGGCCTGGAGCGCTATCTGCACACCAAGTATGTGGGTCAGAAGCGCTTCTCGCTCGAAGGCGGCGACAGCTTGATTCCCATGCTGGATGAATTGGTGCAGCAGGGCGGCATGGCCGGCGTGGAAGAAACCATCATCGGCATGGCGCATCGCGGCCGGTTGAATGTGTTGGTCAATCTGCTCGGCAAGTCGCCGAAGGATTTGTTCAGCGAATTCGAAGGGCAATACGATCTCGCCAAATTGCGCGGCTCCGGTGATGTGAAATATCACAAAGGATTTTCGGCCGATTTGAAAACCGGGTCGGGCAATGTGCACGTGGCTCTGGCGTTCAACCCCTCGCACCTCGAGGTGGTCAATCCCGTGGTCGAGGGCTCGGCGCGTGCGCGCCAGGAGCGGCGCGGCGATGCGCTCGGCGATCGGGTGCTGCCGGTGCAAATTCACGGTGATGCCGCCTTCGCGGGACAGGGTGTGGTCATGGAGACGCTGCAGCTGTCCCAGGCGCGCGGCTTCTATACCGGCGGCACCATGCACCTGATCATCAACAATCAGGTGGGCTTCACCACCAGCGACCCGCGCGATGCCCGCTCCACGCTGTATTGCTCGGACGTGGCGAAGATGATCGAGGCGCCCATCCTGCACGTGAATGCGGACGATCCCGAGGCGGTGGTCTTGGTCACGCGCTTTGCGCTCGAATATCGCATGAAGTTTCACAAGGACGTGGTCATCGATCTGGTGTGCTACCGCCGTCACGGCCACAACGAGGCGGATGAGCCCGCGGCCACGCAGCCGCTGATGTACCAGGTGATCCGCAAGAAGCCCACCGTGCGCCAGCTGTATGCCGACCAACTGGTTGCCGAAGGCGTGCTCAGCGCGCCGGACGCCGCCGCCATGATGGATCAATATCGCGCCGGATTGGATGCCGGCACGCCGCAGGCGCGTGCCGCGCTCGGCTTGATCGGCAACAAGTTCACGGTGGACTGGAGTGAGTATCTAGGCGCCGATTGGTCCGAGCCGGTGAAGACGGCCGTCGACATGGGCCGGCTGCGCGCCTTGGGCAAGGCCATCACCAGCTATCCCACGGATTGGAATCTGCATCCGCGCGTCCTCGCCATCATGCAGGCGCGCGAAAAAATGATGAATGGCGATCTGGCATTGGATTGGGGCGCGGCCGAGAATTTGGCGTATGCCAGCCTCATCCAAGAAGGCTATCCCATCCGCCTCACCGGGCAGGACGCCGGACGCGGCACGTTTTTCCATCGCCATGCCGTATTGCACGATCAGGTGACGGGCCGACCCTACATTCCGCTGCAGCACCTGGCGACCAATCAGCCGACCTTCTCCGTCACCGATTCGGTGCTGTCGGAGGAAGCCGTGATGGGATTCGAATACGGATTCTCCACCACCGAACCGCACTGCCTCACCATCTGGGAAGGCCAGTTCGGCGACTTCTCGAACGGCGCGCAGGTGATCATCGATCAGTTCATCAGTTCAGGCGAGGCCAAGTGGGGCCGCTTGTCGGGCATCACCTTGTTCCTGCCGCATGGTTACGAGGGCCAGGGCCCCGAACATTCCTCGGCGCGCTTGGAGAGATTTCTGCAGTTGTGCGCCGAGTACAACATGCAGGTGTGCGTGCCATCGACGCCCGCGCAGATGTTTCACATGCTGCGCCGGCAGATGGTGCGTCCATTGCGCAAGCCGCTGATCATCATGACGCCCAAGAGCTTGCTGCGGCATCCCCTGGCCGTGTCGCGTCTCGAAGAGCTGGCGAGCGGCGTGTTTCAAACGGTGATCGACGAGATCGATGAGGTCAAGCCGTCTGCGGTGACCCGCATCGTGCTGTGCAGCGGCAAGGTGTACTTCGACCTGCTCAAGTCGCGGCGCGAAGCCAAGGTCGACTCGGTCGCCATCGTGCGCATCGAGCAGTTGTATCCGTTCCCCTCGGAGGAATATCAGGCGGTCCTGCGCAAGTATGGCAACGCGACAGAAGTCATCTGGTGCCAGGAAGAGCCGCAGAACCAGGGCAGCTGGTATCAAATCCGCCACCGCCTGCAAATGCATCTGTCAGCCAAGCACGAGTTGCTTTATGCCGGGCGCGCCGGCGCGGCGGCTCCGGCCACGGGAATCTCCGCGCTGCACGAACAACAACAGAAGAATCTGGTCACGGCAGCACTGCAAGGCTCGCCGCCGGAAGAGGCTTCACGTCAAACGATGCGGCTGCCCGCCGCACAAATCAGGACAGGTTCCACATGACAATCGAAGTTCGCGTTCCTCAGCTGCCTGAATCGGTGGCTGACGCTACGCTCGTCTCGTGGCACAAGAAGCCCGGCGACAGCGTCGCGCGCGACGAAAACCTGGTCGATTTGGAAACCGACAAGGTGGTGCTGGAAGTGCCCGCGCCGAGCGGCGGCGTGCTCAAGGAAATCAAACTCGCGGACGGCACCACCGTGACCAGCGGCCAGCTGCTCGCCATCATCGAAGAGGGCGCCGCCGCGGTGCCCGGCGCCAGCGCGCCGGCCATCCTGGCTTCCGCCAGCGGAGCAAGCGTTCCGGCCAAGGAGGCAGCTAAGGACACCGGCGGCAAGTTGAGTCCCGCCGCCAAGCGCGTCGCTGAAGAGAACCGCGTCGATCCCAGGGCGGTCGCCGGTTCGGGCCGCGACGGCCGCGTCTCGAAAACCGACGTCGTCAATTATCTATCCAGCAAAGACGCAGCGGCGCCTGCGGCGGCTCCCGCGGCGGCTCCGGCAGCGAAAGCGCCGCAACAGTTCGTGCCGCCCTCATCTGCAGCCGTCTCCGCGCGCGGCGCGCGCGCCGAGCAGCGCGTCCCGATGACCCGGCTGCGAGCCCGCATCGCCGAGCGCATGGTGCAGGCGCAGTCGACCCAGGCGTTGCTGACATCCTTCAACGAAGTCGACCTGAAGGCCGTCAACGATCTGCGTGCCCGCTACAAGGACGCCTTCGAGAAGCAGCATGGCGTGAAACTCGGCTTCATGTCCTTCTTCACCAAGGCCTGCGTCGAGGCATTGAAGAAATTCCCCGCCGTGAATGCCTCGGTGGACGGCAACGACATCGTGTACCACGAATACTTCGACGTCGGGGTCGCGGTCTCGACCGAGCGCGGCCTGATCGTGCCGGTGCTGCGCGATGCCGATGTCTTGAGTTTCGCCGACATCGAGAAATCCATCGGCAATTTTGCCGGCCGCGCCCGCGCCGGCTCAATCACCCTGGAAGAGCTGACCGGCGGCACCTTCACCATCACCAATGGCGGTGTGTTCGGCTCGCTGCTCTCCACGCCCATCGTCAACGCGCCGCAAAGCGCCATACTCGGCATGCACAAGATCCAGGATCGCCCGGTGGTGGTCGAGGGGCAGATCGTGGTGCGCCCGATGATGTATATCGCGCTGACCTATGATCACCGCATCATCGACGGCCGCGAGGCGGTGCAGTTCCTGGTGACGGTGAAACAATGTCTCGAGGATCCGGCCCGCATGGTGTTGCACGTATGAGCGATGCATTCGATGTCATCGTGATCGGCGCGGGGCCCGCCGGCTATCCGGCGGCGATTCGCGCCGGTCAGAACAAGCTGAAGGTCGCCTGCGTCGATGAGTGGAAGAACACCGATGGCACCTATGCGTTCGGCGGCACCTGCTTGAACGCGGGCTGCATTCCCTCCAAGGCATTGCTCGAATCCTCGGAGCTGTTTCAGCGCGCCAAGGATGAATTCGGCGTGCACGGCATCAAGATCGGCGATTTGAAGCTGGACCTGGGAGCCATGCAAAAACGCCGCGCCTCGGTGGTCAAAACCATGACCAATGGCATCAATGCCCTGTTCAAGGCCAATGGCGTGGTGGGCATTCAGGGGCATGGGCGCCTGCTGCCGGGAAACAAGGTTGCGGTGAAAGCGCCGGATGGCAGTGAAAAGACCTATGAGGCCCGGCACGTGGTGTTGGCCAGCGGTTCCACGCCGATCCGTCTGCGCTCGGTTCCGCACGACGGCAAGTTCATCGTCGATTCCTGGAATGCTTTGGAGTTCGATGCCGTTCCCAAACGTCTCGGCGTGATCGGCGCCGGCGTGATCGGTCTGGAACTGGGCAGCGTTTGGCGCCGCCTCGGCAGCGAAGTCGTGGTGCTGGAGGCCATGGAGCAATTCCTGCCCATGGCCGATCAGACCATTGCCAAGGAAGCCCTAAGACACCTGAAGAAACAGGGCTTGGACATCAAGCTCGGCGCCAAAGTGTCGAGCGCGGCGGTGTCGGGCAATGCCGTTGACGTCCTGTACTCGGACGCACAGGGCGATCATCCGCTGCAAGTGGACAAGCTGGTGGTCGCCGTCGGCCGGCGCCCCTTCACCGACGGCCTGCTGGCCGATGGCACCGGCGTGAAACTCGATGAGCGCGGCTTCATCCAGGTGGATGAACATTGCCGCACCGGCGTGCCGAACGTTTGGGCGGTGGGCGATGTGGTGCGGGGACCCATGCTGGCGCACAAGGGCAAGGAAGAGGGCGTGATGGTGGCGGATTTGATCGCCGGCCATTACGGCGAGGTGAACTACAAAGTGATTCCCTCGGTGATCTACACCGCGCCGGAGATTGCCTGGGTGGGGCAGACGGAAGAGCAGGTGAAAGCCGGGGGCCGTCCCTACAAAGTCGGTTTGTTTCCCTTCGCCGCCAGCGGCCGCGCGCGCGCCATGGAAGCCGGCGCGGGCATGGTGAAGATGGTGTCGGCGAAGGACGATGATGAAGTGCTCGGTGTGCACATCGTCGGTCCCCTGGCCGGCGAGTTGATCAGCGAGGCGGTGCTGGCGATGGAATACTCGGCGAGCACCGAAGATATCCAGCGCACGATTCACGCGCATCCGACCTTGGCGGAAGCGGTGCATGAAGCGGCGCTGGCCGTCGACAAAAAGGCCATCGACGGGTTGAACCGCTGAGGAAGCGCCGCAACAGGTGCTGAACTTAGCCGGCGCGAGGTTCTCGCGGAACGGGTGGTCTTGCACGCGTGATTCATAGGATATAACATATCAACAGTTATATTTCACTGTCGTATGGACGCCGATGAACTTCAACATCTATCTGAACACAGCTGTCGGTGAGGCACTCAAGCGCATGGCCAAACGCCGCAAGATGACCCGCAATGCGCTTATTCGCGAAGCTGTCGAGGATCTGGTGGCCAAAGAAGCCGATTCGCAGACATGGTCTGCCGCGGTGCTGGAATGGCAGGGAGATTCGACATTCGATCCCTTTGAGAGCCATCGCAACCGATTGCGTGGCCCGAGTGAAGATCCGTTGGCGTGAAGTATTTGCTGGACACGACCGTAATCAGTGACTTCGTTCGCGGTGTTGCGCCTGTGATGGAACGGTTGAAGCGCACCACGAAGGCTGATGCCGCGATCTCCGTGGTCACAGCGATGGAGGTTGCGTACGGCCTGATATTGAATCCTGCCCGCGCCCGCAAAATCGAGCCCACGATACGTGCGCTGTTGAGCGATTTGCGGGAGCTGCCGTTTCAGCATGAGGATGCCCAAGCGGCCGCAGCGGTGCGTGCTGCGCTCTCCAAGCGGGGCACGCCCATTGGACCCTACGATGTCATGATTGGCGGGACGGCGTTGCGTCACGGCTTGACCCTCGTGACCTCCAATGGCGATGAATTTCAACGAATCAGCGGTCTGATCCTGGAAGACTGGCGCGCCACTTAGCGTCTCGTCGCGCGCGCAACGACCATTCCGGCGCCTGCTTGCCGGTTCGCTAAGAATCTCATTTGACCATATCTGGCGGCGCCGCCATTGCGTGACGCCGTTAACGCCCGCCACCTGCCAGGCATCTTATGTTGCTCGCCGTTCACCGCGATCGGCTTCGAGGTGGGTTAAATGCGGCAGCTTCAACGATGGCTTTTTATCAGTGGCTTGTTGGCGCTGGCGAGCGGTTGCGGTTCGACCTCAGTGGGCACCGAGAGCGGCACCATTGCCGCGCCGGGCGGTACAACCGGCACCACCACCCCGCCGGTGACCCCGCCCAAAGCCTCGTCCACCACCGATACGGTCACGGGCAGCAACGATACGCTGAGTTCCACCGCCTCGGCCGGCAGCAACCTGACCGTTGCCGTTGGCGCGAGCCAGACCGTGAACGTCGTATTCACCTCCAGCGACGGCAAGCCCATGAGCGGTTTCGCCGTGAACGGCAGCCTCAGCGCGCTGCCGGCGGGATGGAGCGGCCCCGCAAGTCTCACCTGCGCCGCTGTCGGGCCGGGCAGTGGCTGTGTGCTGACGCTGACCTATGCGCCCAAGGCCGTCGATAGCGGCACGTTGACCTTGGAGTGCGTGTTCGTCGACAACTCCAAGACGCCGCGCACACCCGGTCCTTGCTTGAGCCTGAGCTATGCATCCACGGCAGCGAACAACGTGGTCGCGACCGCCTCGCAATCCGGCGAAGTCGATGCCGTGATGGGCGCGGGTGCCCAAGCCCTCAGCGTGAATTTCACCACCGACGACGGCAACCCGGCCACCGCGCTGGTCCTCACGACCGATCTGCACAGCCTGCCGTCCGGATGGAGCAGCACGGCCGCCGGCCTCACCTGCCCCGTCGTGCGCGCCGGCAACGGTTGCCAATTGCCGCTGAGTTTTGCGCCGGCTGCCGCCGTCAATGCCGCGCTGAACCTCGATTTCAGCTACGTCGACAACAGCGGTGCCAGCCGCTCAGGATCGATCAGCATTCCTTACGCCTCGGTACCGAACGGGACCGTGGTGGGCACCGCCGCGCCATCGGGCCAGGTCAATGCCATCGAGACCACCGGCACCACCGCCGTGGCAGTGACCTTCACGACCACGGATGGCAGGGGCGCCACGAACTTCGGCTTGACGACGGACCTAGCCACTTTGCCGGCGGGTTGGAGCAGCACCAGTGCCGCGGGCTTCGGCTGCGCTGCCGTCAGCACCGGCAACGGCTGCCAGTTGCATCTGAAGTACGCGCCCGCGGCGCTCACCAGCGGCAACATCACACTGCGTTACGCCTACCGCGATGAGAACGGCGCTGCCAATGTCGGTTTGGTCGATCTGCCGTACGCCGCCACCACCGACGACAATGTCATCGCCACTCCCTCTACGTCCGGTGAGATCGACTCGATGGTGGGATCGAGTCAGCAGGTGAGCGTTACCTTCACGACCGACGACGGCCGGGCGGCGACCGGCTTGCACATCACCAGCGATTTGACGGCGCTGCCTTCCGGTTGGAGCAGCGGCGTTCCCGCGTTCGCGTGCGTCACGCTTGCATCCGGCAGCGGCTGTCAGCTGGTGCTTACCGATGCGCCCACCACCGTCGGCAGCGGCACGGTGTCACTGGGTTTCTCCTACGTCAACAATGCGGGCGTCACCAAGACCGGCACCTTGGGCATTCCGTATCGCGTTACCGCCAATGACCACGTGGTGCCGACCGTGAATCCGCTGCCCGTAGCGGCCGTCACCGGCAGCAGCAATGCAGTCACGGTGACCTTTGTCACCGATGACGGCAATCCGGCGACCGGCTTGACGGCCGACTTGTCGATGCTGCCGCCCGATTGGAGCAGTGCGTCGGCGCCGACCTTCAGCTGTGCCGACATCAGCACCGGCAGCGGCTGCATGTTGTCGCTGACCTATGCGCCTGCCGCGGCCGCCAACAGCACGCTGAGCTTCACCTTCGGCTATACCAACAATGCCGGCACCTTGAAGTCGGGTACGGTATCGATTCTCTACAGCGCCGCGCCGTAGCGGGCGCTCGGCACGCCGGCGGTGCTATTTATGGCGCCGGGCGGCGATCACGTTGGGCACCTTGGCGATGCGCGACAGCAGCTGAGACAGCTGCGGTAGCCCGGTAATTGCGATATTGATCTGCATGCGGGCCAGGTTGTCGCGCTTGTCGGTCACCGTCGTCATGCCGCGAATCGAGATTTTCTCATCGGCCAGCGCCGCGCTGACATCGCGGACCAGTCCGCGACGGTCGAAGGCCTGGACTTCGATGTCGACCGGAAATTCTCTGGAGCCGGTCTTGTCCCAAGACACGGCCAAGACCCGCGCCGGTGACTTCAGGCTCAAGCGGGCGAGATTGGCGCAGGAGCGTGCGTGGATGCTCACGCCGCGTCCCACGGTGATGTAGCCCGCAATCGGCTCCGGCGGCACCGGCTTGCAGCAGCGCGCATAGGTCGACAGCAGCTCGCCGACGCCCTGAACTTCCAGGTCGGGTTCGCGCATGCTGCTGGGCCGGGCCTTGGCCTTGGGTTGTGCCTCGCGGGCATGCAGCAGGCGCTGAATCGCGCCCGCCACCTGCGCCGCTCCCACGTCACCCAGCCCCAGCGCCTCATGCAAGGCATCGAGGCTGCCAAGCCCCAGTTCGTGCAGCAGGTCAGGGATGGGCGGGCTGTTGACGCCCAGGCGCTGAATCTCACGATCGAACATCGCGCGGCCTTCGCTCTTGTTCTGCGACTCATCCTGCTTGCGAAACCAGGCGCGCACCTTGTTGCGATTGCGCGGACTGGCCAGGAACCCGGACTGCGGCGACAGCCAGTCGCGCGAGGGCTGCGGCAGCTTGGCGGTGATGATCTCGACGGTGTCGCTGTTCTTGAGTCGATGATCCAGTCCCACCATGCGGCCATTGACCTTGGCGCCGCGGGTACGATGTCCCAAATCGGTGTGCACCTGATACGCGAAATCCAGCGGTGTTCCGCCCACCGGCACATCCACGATTTCACCCTTCGGGGAGACCACGTAGATGCGATCGTGAAACAGATCGACGCGCATGCGATCCAGGAAATCATGGGGGGTGTCGCTGCCCTCCGCGGGCGAGAGCAGGTTGCGCAGCTGGTTGATCTTGCGCTCGTAGGCCTGATTGCTGCGTCCGCCTTCCTTGTAGCGCCAGTGGGCGGCGACGCCGCGTTCCGAGTTCTCGTGCATTTCGTGGGTGCGGATCTGGATCTCGACCGGCTCGCCGCCCGGTCCGATCACGGCGGTGTGGATGGAGCGGTACAGATTGTCCTTCGGCGTCGCGATGTAATCGTCGAACTCGCCCGGTATGAACTGCCACAGCGAATGCACCACGCCCAGAGCCGCGTAACATTCAGCCACGGTGTTGACCAACACACGCGCGGCGCGGATGTCCATCAATTGTTCGAAGGCCAGGTGCTTGGCCTGCATCTTGCGCCAAATGCTGAAGATGTGCTTCGGTCGCCCGTCGATGCGCGCCTCGACGCCGGCGGCACTCAGTTCGCCTTGCAGCACCGCTTTCAACTGGTCGATATATTGCTCGCGGTCGGATCGTCGCACTTTCAGTGCGGCTGCAATTTGCTGGTACTGCTGAGATTGCAGATAGCGAAATGCCAGGTCCTCCAACTCCCACTTGACCTGCCAGACGCCGAGACGATTGGCCAACGGCGCATAGACCTCGCGCGCCTCGGTGGCGAGCTTGCGCTGCAATGCCGTCCCCAGGCCCTTGGCGGAGCGCATTTTCTGCAGCTGTTGCGCCAGCTTGACCACCACCAGGCGCACATCACCGATCACGGCCAGCAGCATTTTCCGCAACGACTCGGCCTGCGCCGCCTCGAGTCCACGTTCCGGGCTCCAGTCCGCCGGCAACCCGAATGTGCCCAGCTGGCTCAACGCCCGCGCCAGGCGCACGGGCTCCTCGCCGACCCGCTTCTCGGCCCATTCCCGGGCGATGAATCCCTCGTCGATCAAGGGCTGCAGCATGGCCGCCAACACCACATCGTCATCCGCATCCAGGGTGCGCACGATCTCGGCCACGCTGAATGCGGCGGTTCGCACCGCATCGCCTTCGGACGTCAGGTCGAGTTCGCGCAGCTGGTGCAAGCCGGCGAGCAGACGATCGCTGGCCGTTCGGGTGATTGCGGTGGTTTCCATAGGTATTCCGGTATCATACAAGGCGCATGACCCTCAAGATCACGACCGTCCGCGTACTCGGCATCGATCCTGGATCGCAGCGCACCGGGTTCGGCGTCTTGGACGCCACGGGCTCACGGCTGACCTATGTGGCCAGCGGCGTGATCCGCACCAGCCAGGCCGACTTCGCGACGCGATTGTGCGAAATCTTCCGCTGCATGCAGAGCATCGTCACGCAGTACCAACCGCATGAAATCGCGATCGAGAAAGTCTTCGTCAATCGCAATCCGGACAGCGCCTTGAAATTGGGCCAGGCGCGCGGCGCCGCGATTTGCGGGACCGCCGAGGCGAAGGCGGACATCTATGAATATGCGACGCGGCAGATAAAGCAAGCCGTCGTGGGTTGCGGCAGCGCCGAGAAAAGTCAGGTGCAGATGATGATGCGCAGCATCCTCAAACTCGACCGACCTGTCGGCGCGGATGCCGCCGATGCGCTCGCCGCCGCGGTATGCCATGCGCTGCGCGGCCGGGTGCGCGCCTCTTTGCAGCGGGCCGGCGGCGGATGATTGGATTTCTGAAAGGACGGCTGGCTGTCAAGCAGCCGCCGATGCTGCTGGTGGACGTCAACGGCGTGGGCTATGAGCTCGAGGCGCCGATGTCGACCTTCTACAGCCTGCCGGCGGCCGGCGAACCCGTGGCGCTGTTCACGCATTTGGTGGTGCGCGAAGACGCCCACATTTTGTTCGGTTTCAGCTCCGACAGCGAGCGCCGTTTGTTTCGCGGCTTGCTGAAGGTGTCCGGGGTGGGGCCGAAAATAGCCCTCGGCGTGTTGTCCGGCGCCAGCGTCGAGGACTTCTTGCGCATCATCGAGGCCGAGGATGTGGCCATGCTGACGCGTATTCCCGGCATAGGGCGGAAAACCGCCGAGCGCATCATCATCGAGATGCGCGACAGCGTGCAGAAGCTGTCCATGCCGGCCGCAGGCAGTGCCGCCAATGCCCTGAATCCCGCCGCCGCCACGTCGCCGCAGAGCGAGGCGTTCAGCGCACTGATCGCCTTGGGTTACAAGCCGCCGGAAATCACGCGTTTGCTCAAATCGGCGGACGAGCCGGGCCTGTCGACCACCGAGATCATCCGGCGGGCGCTGAAATCCGCCGTGAAGGCTTAGCATGGGCATCGAGGAAGATCGAGTCATCACCGCATCGGCGGCCCGCGACGAGGAAGTCATCGACCGCGGTGTGCGGCCGAAGACGCTGGCCGACTATGTGGGGCAGCCCACGGTCAAGACGCAGCTGGACATTTCCATTCGAGCCGCGCGGCTGCGTGGCGAGGCCTTGGATCATGTTCTGATATTCGGGCCGCCGGGCCTGGGAAAGACGACGCTGGCCAACATCATCGCGAATGAAATGCAGGTCAACCTGCGGCAGACTTCCGGTCCCGTGCTGGAGCGCGCGGGCGATTTGGCGGCTTTGCTCACCAACCTCGAGCCGCGCGACGTGTTGTTCGTCGAT
>CAZZWM010000106.1:9205-14490 GCA_964657945.1 uncultured Steroidobacteraceae bacterium | reverse complement strand
GATTTGGATTTAGGCTTGCGTTTGGGAGCCGCCTTGACCGCCGGCCTCGCGGTTGCGCGGGCCTTGACGGATTTGCGCGCTTTTGCCGGCTTGCGGGCCTTGCGCGACAGTTTCTCGGCCTTCTTCGCGGCCTTGTACCGCTTTCGGGCTTTCTTGAGCTGCGCCTTTGCCAGACGAACGGCCTGTTTAGCTTGGCCCAGCTTGTCGGTAACGCTTTTTGTGGTCACGAGGTATCGCCTTCAAGGTTAGGGAAGCACACGAAACAAATACTGGCGGATGTTGATGATCTCGGCCGGGCACACCGCATGCGCCATCGGATACTCATGCCACTCGATGGTGTAGCCTTGGGCGCGCAAATAGTCGCGCGAAGTCGCACCCAGGCTCAAGGGCAGGGTGGCATCCCACTGACCATGCGCCATGAAAATGGGGGTGGCATCGTTGGCCGGTTGCCGCTCGGCGGCAAACGCGCTCTCACCCGGCAGATAGCAGGAAAGCGCCAGGACGCCCGCCAATTTTTCTTTCAGCCGCGGCACGGTATACAGGGACACAGCGCCGCCTTGCGAGAACCCGGCGAGCACGATGCGCGCCGTCGCAATGCCGCGGCCATTTTCGCGCTCGATCAGCTGCCGCACCTGGGCGTCGCTGTCTTTGAGGCCCTCGGTATCTTCGGCGGACCTGCGGTCCAGACCCATGATGTCGTACCAGGCGCGCATACGCGTACCGCCATTGAGCGTGACGGGCCGCACCGGCGCGTGCGGGAAAACGAAACGCCAGGATTTCTCGGCGCGCTGGACCAGTTCCGGGACCACGGGCTCAAAATCATGGCCGTCCGCCCCCAGACCATGCAACCAGATGATGGCGGCATTCGGCTTGGGTCCGGTCTCTACATCGATGGTTTCCAGCATGGGCCGCTAATATTATCGCAACATGCCGCTCAGCCTCGACCATTTGCGCCGCTACGCCGTGGCGCGCTCCCTGTTCAAGCCCACTACATTGGGGCGGGCCATCGACAAGCTGGGATTCGTACAGGCCGACCCGATCCGGGCGCCGGCGCGGGCTCAGGATTTGACACTCCGTCACCGCGTGGTCGGCTACCGCGCCGGGGACTTGGAGCGGCGCTACCAGCGGCTGCCGATCGAAGAGGATTTCTTCGTCAATTATGGATTCCTGCCGCGCGCCCATCACCATTTGATGCATCCCCGCGTCGCCCGTACCCAGTGGTCACCGGCACGCGCCCGCCAGGCGCAGGCGGTGCTCGAGTTCGTGCGTGAACGGCGCATCGTGCATCCGCGCGAGGTGGATGCGCATTTCGCGCACGGCAGGGTGACCAACTGGTTCGGCGGCACTTCCAATGCCAGCACCCAACTGCTCGACGTTATGCACTATCGCGGGCTGCTGCGGGTGGCGCGGCGCGAAGGCGGCACTCGTCTGTATGCGGTGCGGGTGCCCGCCCCCGAAACGCCCGGCCTCTCCGAGGACGCCGGCGGTATCGATTCTCGCATGGACGCCCTGGTCGACTTGATCGTGCGCAAGTACGCGCCGTTGCCGGCCGCCACGCTGGGAAATCTAATCCATCGCCTGCGCGGCGCGGTACCGCAGTGGAGCGCCCTGCGCAAAGCCGCCTGGGATCGCGCCAAGCTGAGGTTGCCGCATGCGCGGGTGGAAGGGATGGAGTGGTACTGGCCTGCGGAAGAGAAACCGCAGTCGCGCCGCTGGCGCCCCGATGAGTGCGTGCGCCTGCTGACGCCCTTCGACCCCATCGTCTGGGATCGGCGCCGCTTCGAACTGTACTGGAATTGGGCCTACCGCTTCGAAGCCTACACGCCCGCGCCCAAGCGCAAGCTGGGCTATTACGCCCTGCCGCTGCTGTGGCGCGACCGCGTGATCGGCTGGGCGAATGCCGCGCTGGTCGGCGGCCGTTTGCGCTGCAGCTTCGGCTACGCGGCCGGAAAAGCCCCTCGCGACCGGGAGTTTCGCGCCGCACTGGAACAGGAGTTGGCGCGCCTGCGCAGCTTTCTAACGGCAGCAGAGGCCGAAAATGCGCCCTAGGCCGATTGACAATGCATGCATTTTTATGCACGATGCGCGCAATTTTATGCAAAGAGCCTTTTTGTCATGATCCGGTCCCAGCCTCACGCCGAATATCAAAGCGCGACCACGCGCCGCGCCACGCTGGCCAAAATCATTCGCGAACACGCCGTCGGCCGTCAGACCGAACTGGTGGCGCTGCTGCGCAAGTCAGGCTATGAAGCCACGCAATCCAGCGTCAGCCGGGATTTGCGCGAGCTCGGCGTCGGAAAAATGGGCGATCGCTATGTATTGCCTGAGACGGCGTCAAAAAACGACTTCACGGCCTTGAAGCAGTTCGTGAGCGCCCGACTCACGGCCGGCAACAATCTCACCATCCTCAAAACCACCATCGGTTCGGCGCAGAGCGTGGCGGTGGCCATCGACGGCGCCCGCTGGCCCGAGGTGGTGGGCACCATTTCCGGCGACGACACCATTTTCATTGCCACCACCGGCGCTGAGGCGCAACGCAAACTCGGCGAGCGTCTGCTCGCCATCTTCGGACGCTAATCCAATGACATCGACATCCGCGCAGGGCGCCGAGCCCATTCTATTGGCTTTTTCAGGCGGCCTGGACACCTCGTTCTGCGTGCCATGGCTCAAGGACACCTACGGCCGACCCGTCATCACGGTCACCGTGGACACCGGCGGAATCGATGCCGCGGCGGCGAAGTCCCTGGCGGAACGCGCCAGGTTGCTGGGAGCCATCGAGCATCATCAAATTGACGCGCGTGAAGCCTACTTTGAGCAGGTGCTGAAATTCCTCATCATGGGCAACGTGCGACGCGGCAGCTTGTACCCGCTGTGCGTCGGCGCCGAGCGCGTGCTGCAGGCACAGACCATTGCGCAGATGGCGCTCAAGCTGAATACCAAGATGGTTGCCCACGGCTGCACCGCCGCGGGCAACGATCAGGTGCGGTTCGAAGTGGCGCTGCGCACCCTGGCACCGGACCTGGAAATCATCGCGCCGGTGCGCGACCGCGCCTTCAAGCGCCCGGAACAACTCCAGTATCTGCAGGAGCACCGGCTGCCCATCCCGCCCTTCGGCGGCGCCTACTCGGTGAATCGCGGTCTATGGGGCGTCACCATCGGCGGCAAGGAAACCCTCACCTCGTCGGGCACCATTCCCGAGGACGCCTGGGTGCTGTCGAAGGACGCGTTCTCACAGCCGCGCGCCGCCGAACGTCATCGCATCGGCTTCGAGCAGGGCGTGCCCGCCTCTTTGGACGGCGCAAAGCTTTCGGCCGTCCTCATCATCGAAAAGCTGGAATCCATTGCGGGACCCTTTGGCATCGGCCGCGGCATTCACCTCGGCGACACCGTGATCGGCACGAAGGGCCGGGTGGCTTTCGAAGCGCCGGCCGCCGAGGTGTTGCTGAATGCGCATCGCGAGCTGGAGAAATTGGTGCTCACGGGCAAGCAGGCGCGCATCAAGGAGACGCTGGCGCAGCCCTACGGCGATCTGGTGCACGAAGGTCAGCATTTGGATCCGGTGTGCCGCGACATCGAGGCGTTGCTGCTGTCATCGCAGGCGCGCGTCACCGGCGAGGTGAGCGTACTGTTGCGCCCGGGCTCGATGTTCGTGGAGGGCGTGACCTCGCCCTACTCGCTCATGGCCGCTTCGAAGGGCGTCTACGGCGAGTCGGCCGGCGAATGGACCCCGACCGATGCGCTGGGCTATTCGAAAATGCTGGCCCTCAGTGGGGTGTTCTACAAGCGCGCGGGCGAAACAAAGGCGGGGGGCCATCAATGACTGGTATGCGCACGGTAGTCGTCGACAAGATCGCCTCGGTCACGCAGGCCTGCGGACTGAAGCATGAGCTGCGAATTTCAGAGGATATTCAGTGCGTGGAGGGCTTGGTGCTGGTGGTGGAGATTCTCACCAACAAGGCCAACTACAACACCTTGGAACTGACCAGCGGCCGCATGGCGAAGGTGGTTCGCGGCGACGTGGTGGTCGGCGCTCTGGGTCACCGCAAGGCCCTGTTCGGTTATTCCGGCCACATCCCGGACGCCTTGAAGCCCGGCGATGTCATTCAGATGCTGAACATCGGCGGCGTGCTGGGTATCTGCGATTCGGCCACGCCGGACAAGGGCAAGCCCTTCGACTGCAAGGTGCTCGGCTCCGTGCTCACCTTCCCCTACCTCGGCGAGCGCATCGGCGTGCCGGCGCGTGTGGGCTACAAGCCGTTGGACTATGATGCGCCCCTGGATGCGCGCGGCATCCCCGTGGTCGCACTGGCCGGTACCTGCATGGAAGCCGGAAAAACGGCGGCGGCCTCGGCCATCATCGCGCGCATGCGCAATCGCGGCCTGATCGTCGATGCCTTCAAGGCCACCGGCGTTTCCCTGCGCCGCGACATCATGGCCTTCGAGGACTCCGGCGCGCGGCGCACCATGCTGTTCACCGACCTCGGCATCGTCACCACCACCGAGAAAGTCGGACCGGCATTGACCCGCACCATGCTGACCGAAATGGCGAGCGGACAACCCGACGCCATTGTGTTCGAGTTGGGCGATGGCCTGCTCGGCACCTACGGGGTCGAATCCATCTTGAAGCAGGCCGACATCAAAAAGGCGCTGACCGCGGTGGTGTTGTCCGCCAACGATCCGGTCGCAGCCTGGGGCGGCGTGAAGCTGCTGCGCGAGCGTTTCGGCATCGAACCCTGCGTGGTCACAGGTCCTGCCACCGACAACCAGGTCGGCGTGGAAATCATTCGCGAGCAGATGAAAGTCGAGGCCTTCAACGCCATCAGCAACCCGGCCGATCTCGGCGATCATGTCATCGCCTCGCTGGGTCTGCACCACGCGCGCGAGTCACGGGTGGTCGGCGAATGAGCAGCCCGACGCCGGCCATTGTGCTCGGCGGCACCGGCTACGTTGCCGGTGAATTGTTGCGTCTGATCGCGGGGCATCCGCAGATCACGGTGGCGGCGGTGCTGTCGGACAGTCAGCCCGGCGCGCCGGTGGCGGATGCCTTCGCGCATCTGCGCAGCGCCTATCCGGACCTGAAATTCTCCTCCGCCGAAGAAATCGAGAATGTCATCCGCAGCGCGCCGGCCTCGGCCCTGTTCTCGGCCGCACCGCACGGCGTGTCTGCCGGCATCGTCGACCGCTTGCTGACGGCAGCGGCGGCGGCCGGCAAGCGCGTCAGCTGCGTGGACATCTCAGCGGACTTTCGCTACGCCACCGCGGCTGCCTACGAAGCGGTGTACAAG
>CAZZWM010000106.1:8113-9195 GCA_964657945.1 uncultured Steroidobacteraceae bacterium | reverse complement strand
GCTCTCCCCGCGGCGATGCGTCCCTCCCCGGCGGCCCGCGCCGGCACCAGGTTCGAGCGCGTGGTGCCACAGGGGAGCGCGACCTGGACCTCGGTGCTCTCGTTCCTGAGCGGCCGCGCGCCGGCGCGCATCGGCGAGTTCACCTGCGCGGTGCCTGAACATCTGTCGAAGTCACCCACCGCGCATGTGGCGCATCCCGGCTGCTTCGCCACGGCCACCCTGCTGGCCAGCGTGCCGCTGCTGGCCTTGGGGTTGACCGATACGCGGCTGTTCGTCACCGGCATCACGGGCAGCACGGGGTCGGGGCGCAAGCCCACGGAAGGCACGCACCATCCGCACCGGCACAGCGATCTGTACAGCTACGGGGCCTTGAGCCATCGCCACGTACCTGAAATAGCCGCGTGTGCAAAGCTCGCGAGCGGCGTCGAGGCGGAATTCAACTTCGTGCCGCACAGCGGGCCCTTCGCCCGCGGCATCCACGTCACCGTGCAAGCGGCCCTGAAGAAGCCCCTGAGCAGCGCCGAGGCGGTGGCCGCTCTGCGCGCCTACTACAAGAACTGTCCCTTCGTGCGCGTCAGCGACTCCGCGCCGCGGGTCAAGGATGTGGCCACCAGCAACTACTCGCACTTGAGTGCCGTGACCAATGGCAATTCCATTGCCGTGATGGCGGTGCTCGACAACTTGAACAAGGGCGCCGCGGGCGGCGCCGTGCAATGGATGAATCGCCTATTGGGCCATGAGGAGACCTTGGGTCTCACGGCGCCCGCTCCCGGTTGGACCTGAGGTAATCATGGCAGCGACGAATTTGGCCACCGCACATGCCGGCCACCTGGCACAGGTGTTTGCGCAATATCCCATCGAAATCGCGCATGGCGACGGCGTCTGGCTGCATTCGCGCGACGGGCGCAAGATCTTGGATTTCTACGGCGGCCATGCGGTCGCCGGCTTGGGCTACGGTCATCCCCGCTGGCTGGCGGCGCTGGAGCGTCAGGCGCGGCAGATGTCGTTCCAGACCAATGCGCTGCCCATGGTGGTGCGCGAGCGCGCCGAGGGGGAGGTGCTCGGCGGCTTGTGGGCGCGTC
>CAZZWM010000106.1:0-8103 GCA_964657945.1 uncultured Steroidobacteraceae bacterium | reverse complement strand
GGTGGTGCGCGAGCGCGCCGCGGCGCGCCTGATCCGGTTTGCGGGACTGCCCTCGATCGACACCGTGTTCTGGATAAACAGCGGCGCCGAAGCCAACGAAAACGCCCTGAAGCTGGCGTTCAAACTCACCGGCCGCAGCAAAGCCGTGGCCCTGGAGCAGAGTTTCCATGGCCGCACGGCAGCGGCAGGCGCCGTCACCTGGGGGGCGCTGGAGAAATGGTATGGCTTTCCGCGCACGCCCTTCGACGTGGGATTCACGCCGCGCGACAACCCGGCGGCGCTGATCGAAACCGTCGATCGCAACACCGCGGCCGTCATCGTCGAACCCATCCAGGGCGTCGGCGGCGCCTACGACGTCGGCAAGCCCATGCTGCAGGCGCTGCGCCAGCGCTGCGACGAGGTGGGCGCCTTGCTGATCTTCGATGAAGTGCAATGCGGCGTCGGCCGTACCGGCGCGGCGTTTGCCGCCAACTTTTACGGCGTCACGCCCGACGTCATCACCTGCGCCAAAGCGCTGGGCAACGGCTTTCCCGTCGCGGCGCTGCTGCTATCGCGGCGCATCGCCGCACAACTGAAGTACGACGACATGGGCACCACGTTCGGCGGCGGCCCGATGGCCTGCGCCATCGCCGAAGCGGTGGTGGACACCATCGAATCCGAATCGCTGCTCGCCAACGTGCGCCAAGTGTCCACGTACATGCGCTCCAGCTGCATGGTCGGCCCGGTCACCGGCGCGCAAGGCGCGGGATTCTTGCTGGGGCTTAAGACTTCGCGCCCCGCGAAGGAAGTGCAGAGCGCATTGCTGGCCAAGAATATTCTCACCGGCACCAGCGGCGATCCGCACATCCTGCGCTTGCTGCCGGCGTACATCATGAACGAAGGACACGTCGATCAATTGAGCGACGCGCTGGCGCAGATTCCGGCATGAAACGCTTTCTCGACCTGGCCGACTTCAGCCGCGAGCAGATCGTCGATCTGCTGGCCTTGGCGCAGGCGCTGCAGGACAAGCCGGATCACCATGCGCTCATCGGCAAGGTGTTGGGATTGGTGTTTTTCAATCCGTCGCTGCGCACCCTGGCTTCTTTCCAAGCCGGCATGGCGCGCCTCGGCGGCAACTCCTTCGTGATCACGCCGGGGCAGGGCACCTGGCAGATTGAAACCAAGCCGCATGCCATCATGAAAGGCGCGGCCGCGGAACATATCCGCGAGGGGATACCGGCGCTGGCCTCCTACTGCGACGCGCTCGGGGTGCGCGCCTTCGCCGACGGCAAGAATCTGCAGGATGACATCGCAGAGACGCTGTTCGGCCAAATCGACCAGTTGTGCGACAAGCCGCTGATCAATCTGGAATCGGCCATGAATCATCCCTGCCAGGCTTTGGCGGATTGGCGCACCATGGACGAGCTGAAGATTCCGCAACGCGCCAAATTCGTGTTGAGCTGGGTGTATCACCCCAGGGCGCTGCCTCTGGCCGTGCCATCGGCCGTGGTGCACATGGCGGCCATGCGCGGCATGGAAGTCGTGGTGCTGCGGCCCGAAGGCTACGCACTGCCGGCGCCCGTCATGGAAAAGGCGCGGCTCGCGGCGTCTGCGTCCGGCGGCTCGCTCACCGAGACCAGCGATCGGTCAGCGGCTCTCTCGGGAGCCCACGTGCTGTATGCCAAGGAATGGGGCAGCACCTCGTACTACGGCGATGGCGAGGCGGACGCCAAGCTGCGCGCCGATCTGTCCGACTGGTGCGTGCGCGAAAGCTGGTTCACCGGCGCGGCGCCGGATGCCAAGCTCATGCACTGCCTGCCGGTGAGGCGCAACGTCGCCGTCGCCGATGAAGTCCTCGATGGCCCCCGGGCCATCGTCAAGCGCGAAGCTTTCAACCGCATGACGGTGCAAATGGCTGTTCTGCACCGCCTTCTGTCCTGACGTCCGGAGTCTTCCAACGATGATCATGAACCGACCCGATCCCTCGATTGCCGTGCGCGCGCTGAAGAGCGCCGCGCCGTACATTCGCATGTACAAGAATAAAGTGTTCGTCATCAAGGCGGGCGGCGCCGTGTTCACCGACGAGGCGTCGACGCGCGGCCTCATCGAGCAGGTCGCCATCCTGCACCAGGTGGGTATCCGTACCGTGCTGGTTCACGGCGGCGGCCCGCAGCTCGATCAGCTGCAGGCGACGCTGGGCATCGACACGCAGATGGTGCACGGCCGGCGCGTGACCGATCAGAAATCCATCGACCTGACCGCCATGGCGCTGAATGGCTCCATCAACACCCGCATTCTCGCCATCTGCCGCGGACTGGACATCGAGGCCATCGGTCTCAGCGGCGTGGATGCCGGCTTGATCCGCGCGCACCGCCGGCCGCCGGTATCCGTGGGCGGCGGATCGGGGGAAACCGTGGACTATGGCTTCGTCGGCGACATCGAATCGGTCAACTCCGCCGTCATCACCAAGCTGCTCGACAATGGCTTGATGCCGGTGGTCAGTCCGCTCTCGGCCGACTCCAGCGGCACGCTGCTCAACATCAATGCCGACACCGTCGCCGCCGCCATCGGCGGCGCATTGTCGGCCGAGAAACTGGTGCTGTGCACCGGCGCGCATGGCATCCTCGAGAATGTGAACGACCCTACTTCCGTGATCTCCTACACCGATATCGCCGGACTGAAGCGTTTGAACCAACAGGGAAGCTTGAAGGACGGCATGCTGCCGAAGGCCGACGCCATCGAAGCCGCCATCCGCGGCGGCGTGCGCCGCGTGCACATCATCAGCTACAAGACTGCCGACAGTCTGCTTGCGGAAATATTCACCAATGAAGGCACCGGCACCATGGTGGTCGCGAACCTCAATGCGTTGAGTCCCGCGGAACAGCAACCGCACAAATGACGCGGCTTTGGGACAAGGGAGCTTCGCTCGATGCCCGCGTGCTCCAGTACACGGCCGGCGACGACCATGCGCTCGACGATCGGCTGGTGGCCTACGACATTCGCGCCTCGATCGCGCATGCGGAAATGTTGGGGGAACAGGGCCTGCTGTCGCCCCCCGACCTTGTCTCGATTCGCGCGGCGCTCTCGGCCATCGGCGCGGATCATGCGGCGGGCCGGTGGCGCGTCACGCTCGAACAGGAAGACGGCCAGACGGCGATCGAGAATCTGCTCACTGCGCGCATCGGCGCCGCCGGCGGGCGGCTGCATGCGGGCCGCTCGCGCAACGATCAAGTGCTGGCGGCGCTGCGGCTGTATCTGCGCGACGCGGCAGCCGCACTGCAGTCCGGCGCATTGCAAGTGGCGCAGGCATTGGACGCGATGGTCGCGCGCCAGGGCGCGGTCGAGCTTCCCGGCTATACCCATATGCAGCAGGCCATGCCCAGCAGCGTGGCATTGTGGGCCGGCGGCTTCGCAGCCGAGCTGCGCGACGATGCCGAAGGATTGGCGGCGACGCAGCGGCGCATCGGCAAGAACCCGCTGGGCTCGGCGGCCGGGTTCGGCACACCCAATCTAAAGGTGAGCCGCGAGTCGACACGCCGGCGACTGGAGTTCTCGGCCATTCACGAACCGGTAACCGCGGTGCAGCTATCGCGCGGCAAGGCGGAGGCGCAGCTGCTGTTCGAAACCACGCTGTTGGCGCAGGATCTGGGACGGCTGGCGGCGGACTTGCTGCTGTTCTATACCCAGGAATTTGCCTTCGTCAGCCTCCCGGAAGCCTTCACCACCGGCTCCTCCATCATGCCGCAGAAGCGCAATGCCGACGTGTTCGAACTGATGCGCGGACGCAGCTCGGTGGCACAGGCCGCGCTGACCGAGGTGCTCGGCATCACGCAGAAGCTCACCTCCGGCTATCACCGCGATCTGCAATTGATCAAGCCGCCGTTGTTTCGCGGCATCGATTCCACGCTGCAGACATTGGAAATATTGCCCGGCGCGCTCGACGGCGTGCAGTTTCGGCCCGAGAATATCCACCTCGATCCCAGCATTCACGCGGCCGCCGCGGCGAATGCCCTGGTGTCGGCCGAAGGCATTCCGTTTCGCGAAGCCTATCGGCGCGTGGCCGAAGATTTCAAGGACAAAAAATGAGCATTTGGCGCAGCCTGCGATCTCTCGAGGATTTGAACACTCCGGGCGGCACTTTGATCGATCACCTGGGGATTCACTTTACCGAACTCGGCGATGATTTCTTGCGCGGCACCATGCCCGTCGATGTGCGCACGGTACAGCCCTATGGACTACTTCACGGCGGCGCATCGGTGGCATTGGCCGAAACCTTGGGCAGCATGGGCGCCGCAATGTGCGTCGACACCGCGGGATATCAGTGCGTCGGTCAGGAGATCAACGCCAATCATGTGCGCGCGGCGCGCAGCGGCGTGGTAACGGGCACCGCACGGCCCATCCATATCGGCGGCCGCACCCAGGTCTGGGGCATCGACATCGTCAATGAGGCGGACAAGCTGGTCTGCGTTTCGCGCATCACCATCGCCGTGATCAAGCGTGGCGCGCTGGGCGGTTGACTACGCGCCCGCCGGGCTTTCGCCACGGGGATAGCAATTGTCGTCCCAAGAGGCGTATCGTCACCGCCATGAAAAATACCGCGTTGCAATTTTTACAGCTGAGCGCACTGATCATCGGTGCGCAGTTCGCGGCCGCGCCGCTAATCGCCGCACAAGCTCCCGCCAACCCCACGGGGCCGCCGGCAACTTCGCCGGGCGCCGATCCCGCGCCTGCCCCGACCCCGGATCAGATCGGCTATGTCTTCGGACTGACCTTCGGCACGCAGATGCACAATGCCGGCATCAGCAATGAAGTGTCGGTCGATGCCATCGCGCGCGGCGTCCAGGATGCGCTGAACGGCAAGTCGACCACGCCTGCGGATCAGCAGCAGGTGCTGGCGTTCGTCCGCGGGATCCACGACAGGCAGGTGTCGCGCAATGAAGCGGCGGCCAAGAGTTTCCTGGAGCGCAACGGCAAGGATAAGAATGTGGTCACCACCGCATCGGGCCTGCAGTACAAAGTCATTGCGCCCGGCGACAAGAAGGCTGCCGCCATCAACCCGACGGACGAGGTGACCGTGGACTACCGCGGCAAGCTGCTCGATGGCACGGAATTCGACAGCTCTTACTCGCGCGGTGTACCGACCTCGTTTCCGGTCAACGGCGTGATCAAGGGCTGGCAGGAAGCTCTGGTGCTGATGAAGCCGGGCGCCAAGTGGACGCTGTACATCCCGCCCGCCCTGGCTTACGGATCGTCGCCGCAGCCGAAAATTCCGGCCGGCTCCTTGCTGATATTCGATGTGACGCTGATCAGCGCCAAAGCTGCCGGCACTCCGGCGCCGGCATTCACACCGCGTCCCACGCCGCAGCACTGAGCCAGGCACGAACCTAACGCGCCGGATTCAGCTCCAACGCCTTGGTCAAATCACCCATGGGGGCCGCGCCATGCGCGGCCAATGCCTGATCGCGCTGTTTGATGCCGGGCAGCGTGTCGAGATCGAACCGCCGCGTGATCAGACGCAGGATGGACGCGGTGTCGTACTGGGTGTGATCGACCACACCCCGTCTGGCGAATGGCGAGATGATGATGGCCGGAATCCGCGCGCCCGGGCCGAGCTTGTCGCCCGCCGGAGGCGCAACGTGATCCCAGCTGCCGCCGAACTCATCGTAGGTGATGACGATCACCATGTGGTTCCATTGCGGACTGGCCCGCAGCTTGGCGACCAAGCCGGCAATGTGCACATCTCCCGCTTCGATCGACGCATAGCCCGCGTGTTGATTCAAGTTTCCCTGCGGTTTGTAGAACACCACCGCAGGCAGTCTCGCCGCCTCGATGTCCGCGACCAGATCGGTGTAGTCCTTCAGATGTGCCGCGCGGTACGCCGCATGCGTAGCCGGGTCGAAATTGCTGTAGTAGTTGAACGGTTGATGATGCGTCTGGAAATCCGGATCGCCGCCGGCGGTGTGTGGCGCGTAGATTACCTGGCGTAACTTCGAAGGCGGACGCATACCGTCGGCCACTGCGGCATTCCACGCACCTGAGTACCAACTCCATTCCACATGCTTGTCATCCAAGGCATCGCCTATGGTCCGCTGCGCCTGCGGCGGGAGGGTGGTGGGATCCATCGGATCAGCGTAGGCCAGGCTCGAATCGCCGATCGCCGGGCCGGCCGCACTGGGCTGGTATGCGGGCTGCATGGTGTTGACGGCGTAGAACTTGCCATCGCCGAAGTAATTGCGCGGCGTGATATTGCCGCTGCGCGCGAAATTCGGCGGCTCGTCCAACGCCGAACGCGCCGGCGTGTGCGCCGTTTTCAGCTTGGGCAAGTAGGCGCCGTTTGCATCCTGCTCCAGAATGGCGATCGACGGATGGGCCGGCGACTCATCGGCATCCGGGTACTCGGGCGCACACGCGCAGATCAGGTACTGGTGATTGAGAAAGGATCCGCCGAAGGCACCCTGAAAGAAGTTGTCGGCCAGCACGAATTGCCGCGCCAACGCATATAGGGCGGATTGGCTGTAGTCGTAATGCCCCATGGCCAGGCCGCCCGCATCCGACCAGGCCGCATAACCATCGTTCTTGCCGCCATCGATTTGCATCTGATGTTCGTAGAATCGATGCCACAGATCGCGTGTCACGCTGGAGGTCGACAGGGTGACCTTGGACTGCGGCGTGTAGGCGTCTTCGATGGAAAATGGCGCATTCGGCAGCCCCATGCTTTGCTGCTGCGTGACCACCGGATTGTAACCCGACGCCGTCACCCCGCCCCACGCCGGCGGCAGCGCAGGCAGCACGCTGCCGTCACGATCGACCTGTGGGTGGTAGCTGGCAAGCGGTTTGCCGTCGGACCCCAGCACCTCGCTCAAATTGCGCGCGCCGGGAAAATTGCCGTACAGATTGTCGAAAGCGCGATTCTCGGCGTATATCACCACGATGGTGTCGATCTTTTCGCGCAGTTGCAGCGTGGCCAGGTATTGGGCCCCGGGTTGCGCGCCTGCGCCGGACTGCGCGCCTGAGGATCCGGTCTCCCGCTGCGGCATTGCGCAGCCGGATGGCAGGCTCGACATCAGGACACAGAGAGCAATGGCGTATCCGATTCGCGGCGGATGAATCATGCATCGCAGTATAGGGGCGAAGCGTCGCGGGCGCGACGCTTCGTATTTTCACGCCTGACCGAAAATCAGAATCGCCAGAAGGCGCTCACCATGAAAGCATCGGGGTCGCCGAAAGGTGAGGTGATGCGTTCGTACTCAGCCCGCACGGTCAGGCCGAAAGGAAACTTCGACTGCACGCCGGCGCCGTAGGCGAACTTGGTCTGGGTGATGTCGCTTCGACCCAGCGCAGTGAAGTTGGTGCAGGCACCGTTGGTCTCATCGGTGCACTCGAATTGATTCAGGTTCATCTTCAATCGTGCCACGCCCGCCTTGCCGAAAATATCCAGATAAGGCACGGGTATGGGCAGATAACCCACGCCGAACAGTACGGGAGCCCGCGGGTGAGAATCATCGCCGAAGTAGTTCGGATCATCACGATGATGACCGCCGGGCTGACCGAAATCGATATAACTGACCTCTGCGCCGACAAAAGAGTTCAACGGCCTGAATCCCAGTGTGCCCTGCCATGCAGTTTGATGGTCATCGTAGTAGCCGGGCAATCCGTAACCCGGATCGTCGCTGCGAATGGTCGATTCGCCGACGCCGCCGCCAACGTAGAAGCCCAGGGGATCCTCGGCGAAAGCAGCCGTTGACGCACCGCAGGCCCCGATGGCCAGAAGCGCCGCAAACGTCCATGAAATCCTCTTCATCTAACATCTCCGTAAATACGCTGATCAATGGACCCGAACGCCACCGCAGAAGTTCCGGGTAAACGGCCGAACGGGCGCGGGTATACTCAACGTCATGAAAGGGATGCGCCGCCTGTTAACAATTGTTGGCTTGTCGTTGGCCATGGCGGCGTGCGGTCAAAAAGGCCCGTTGGTACTTCCCGATAAGCAGAAGCCAAAGCGCACCATCCCATCGACGGCAAGGCCGGTTGCGAAGCCGGCGGCTTCACCCTCGCCCGCGCCTTCAGATCAAGCACCCGGCGCCGGCCCGGCTGTAGGTACGCCGCCGGGAACCCCCACGCCTG
>CAZZWM010000105.1:0-14575 GCA_964657945.1 uncultured Steroidobacteraceae bacterium | reverse complement strand
CTCCGGACAAGCCGGCCGCGCCGGAGAAGAAGCCGGCCGCCACGGTGGGTGGGGCGCCGCCGGGGGCTGTGGATCTGGTGGTGCTGGGCGCAGGCGTCGGCGGCTACACGGCCGCGTTTCGCGCCGCAGACCTGGGTTTGAAAGTTACGCTGATCGAACGCTGGGCCATGTTGGGCGGCGTGTGCTTGAACGTGGGTTGCATCCCCTCCAAGGCGCTGTTGCACGCGGCCAAGGTGATCGAGGATGCGGCCGATATGAGCGCCAATGGCATCGCCTTCGGCGAGCCGCAGATCGATCGCGACCGTTTGCGCGCGTGGAAGAACAAGGTCACCACCCGCCTGACCAACGGCTTGAACTTGCTCGCCAAGCAGCGCAAGGTCGACGTGGTGCGCGGCGAGGCCAAGTTCACCGGGCCGTACGCGCTCGATGTGAAAACCGCCGACGGGCCGCGCCGCATCGAATTCAAACAGTGCATCATCGCTGCGGGATCGGAAGTGGCGCGATT
The DNA here is from genome assembly GCA_964657945.1 of uncultured Steroidobacteraceae bacterium. GTDB lineage: Bacteria > Pseudomonadota > Gammaproteobacteria > Steroidobacterales > Steroidobacteraceae > Bog-1198. The sequence continues at coordinate 14,070 of CAZZWM010000105.1, read as the reverse complement.
GCCCGGCCTGCCCGACGACCCTCGCGTCATCGACTCGACCGGTGCGTTGGAATTGCCGGTCGACTGCAAACGCTTGCTTGTCATCGGTGGCGGCATCATCGGCTTGGAAATGGCCTGCGTCTACGACGCGCTGGGCGTGAAGGTCAGCGTGGTGGAATTGAGCGACAGTTTGATGCCGGGCACCGACAAGGATCTGGTGCGGCCGCTGCAGAAGCGCATCGAGAAACGCTACGAGCGCATCTTGCTGAAGACCAAGGTCGCAAGACTCGAGGTGCTGCCCGAAGGCCTGCGCGCCAGCTTCGAAGGACCGGAGAGCACTGAACCTCAATTATTCGACCGGGTATTGGTGGCCGTGGGACGCACGGCGAACGGCAATGCCATCAATGCGGGCGCTGCCGGCGTCGAGGTTTCCGAGCGCGGCATCATCGGCGTCGATAAGCAGATGCGCACCAATGTGCCGCATATCTTTGCCGTCGGCGACATCGCCGGCGTACCGATGCTGGCGCACAAGGCATCCCACGAGGGCAAAGTCGCTGCCGAGGTCGCTGCCGGCCAAAAATCGTCGTTCGATGCGCGTTGCATACCCTCCGTGGCATATACCGACCCGGAAATAGCCTGGGTGGGGATCAGTGAGACCGAGGCCAAGGCGCGTGGCGTCGAATATGGCGTCGGAAAATTTCCCTGGGCCGCCAGCGGCAGATCGTTGGCGATCAACCGCGACGAAGGATTCACCAAGATCTTGTTCGACAAGGAAACGCATCGCGTCATCGGCGCCGGTATCGTCGGCACCAATGCGGGTGAATTGATGGGGGAACTGGGACTGGCCATCGAGATGGGCGCGGATGCCGCCGACGTCGCTCTGACCATTCATCCGCATCCGACCTTGTCGGAAACGGTGGCCTTCTCGGCGGAGGCCTTCGAGGGAACTTTGACCGACTTGTACATACCCAGGCGCTCATAAACCATGCGCACATTCATGGCTTGCGTGATTTTGCTGGTTGCCGTGCCGCCCCTTGCTCGAGCGGACGATGCGTGCACCGATTTCAAATGGGATGTCTCGAAGGAGCGCATGCTGTTCAGCACCGCGCCGACTCCCCTGAACGCGGGCACCGATGCGAAGTCGGCGCCGACCGTGGTCCCGGACAAGCTTTACCAGATTCAACTCGCCTCGCAGGCCGGCGTGAAATTCGCGCTCGAACCGGGTCGGAAATCGCACGCCGACTCGGACCACGCCGGAGTTGCCAAGTTGAAATTGCCCGGCAATGGTTCCTATCGCATCTCGATGGACATGCCGCTTTGGATCGACGTGGTGTCGAATGCCGCGCTGGTGCCCGCCAAGGACTTTCAAGGTCAGCACGACTGCAAGGCGCCCCACAAAATCGTCGAATTCGAACTGGCGGCAGACCAAAGTCTCACGCTGCAATTCAGCAGCTCCGCCGCCGACTCGGTTCGAATGACGGTTACCGCGTCACCGGTTCGAAAATTCTAAGTGCCGGCCGCGGAGGGCGCGGCGATGCAGTCCTTCAAAAAGGCGCTGCGATTGGCGCCGATGAGTTTCCTGGTCTTGGCATCTTTCAGGCAGGCGGTACGCTTGGCGTGTTTGGCGGCATCGTCATTGCCCGTGCCGGAGGCGGCAACCGGCGCCGGAGCGGGATTCTTGGGAGTTTCCGGTTGGCCGGCGATTCCGACAAGGCTGAGGCATAAAGTGCCGGCCGCGAATGCAAGACGCATGGCAAATCCTCGCACATCCGGGGTGGAGAAGAGTCAGGCTACAGCGTAGCGACTGCCTTTACGCGCGCCGATGAAGGGCGCATGAAGCTTGCTTAACGATTGCTGCGGTCGGCTCGCGCCAGACGTTCGCGGGCCAGATTCAAGTACTGCGTCTCATCGGGCGCCCGACCGGCTCGCTGCGCCTGCCACAGAGTTTCACCGAGCGCTTCCATGAGGGCGTGCTCGGCTTGGTGCGGGTCCGTCTGCGAAGCCAGCAGCTGGCGCTGAAGTTCACGCACTCCTGGGGGGCGATCGATGGACACCTGCTCGCGCACAGCGAGGTGCAGTCCCATATGTAAAAAGGGATTCTCCGCCGGACTGTCGGCAGCGGCCTCGAATTCTGCGGCCTTGCCGGCATCGGCGATGAGCGCCTGGTATTCGGGGTGAGCCTCGATGACGTCCGCAATCAGTGCTTCCAGCGGCGTCAGGGGCGCACGCGACACGCGCTTGGCCCAAGCCTCCGCGTAGCTGCGCCGCAGCGTTTCGCGGGAGTTGGCGTGGAACAGGGTCATGCGTGGGTCTTACGGCGGTATTCGCACAGGTCGACGATGATACAGAGGGGGCACGCCGGAATTCTCGCTTTGCAGACATAGCGGCCATGCAGGATGAGCCAATGGTGCGCATCCTTGAGAAACTCGGGCGGCACGAACTTCAGCAGCTTGTCCTCGACCGCCCGCACGGTCTTCCCGGTCGCCAATCCGGTCCGATTGGCGACGCGAAAAATATGCGTATCCACCGCCATGGTGGACTGGCCGAATGCCGTATTCAAAATGACATTGGCGGTTTTGCGGCCGACTCCCGGGAGTTGTTCCAGCTCCTCGCGCGTGGTGGGCACCTGACCGCCATGACGTTCCAGCAGCAGAGCGCAGGTGGCGATGATGTTCTTGGCCTTGCCGTTGTAGAGGCCAATGGACTTGATGAAGGTCGACAGGCCTTTCACCCCCAATGCAAGAACGGCCTGAGGCGTGCCGGCTTCACGGAACAGCCCCGCCGTCGCTTTGTTCACGCCTTTGTCGGTGGCCTGCGCGGACAGAATCACGGCCACCAACAGCTCGAACGGCGAGGAATAAACGAGTTCGGTGCGCGGCGCCGGATTCGCCTCTCGCAGCCGCTCGAAAATGGCGCGCCGTTTGGCCGGGTTCATGAGGGCGCGCGCCTGGCCGCGAGCTGCTTCTTGGCGTCCAGTTCGCGCTGCCGCTGCGCCGCATGCTGCAGCGCCCGCTGGTTGTGCTCGCTGTAGCGTTCACGATTGAGATCGGGTTGGATTGCCTGCGGCATCGGGTGTGGCTTCATGTCGATGCAGTCGACCGGGCAGGGCGGCAGACACAACTCGCACCCGGTGCAGCGCTCGGCAATCACGGTGTGCATGAATTTCGGGGCGCCGACGATGGCATCGACCGGGCAGGGCGCGAGGCAGCGTGCGCAACCGATGCAGCGCGACTCGTCGATCCACGCCACCCGCAGCGGACCCTCGCTGCCATTCACGGGATTCAGGGGCATCGCCGGCCGATGCAGAAGCTCCGCCAGCGACTCGATGGTTGCCGCACCGCCCGGCGGGCATTGATTGATGGCGGCTTCGCCTGCGGCGATGGCGCGTGCGTAGGGCAGGCAACCGGCATATCCGCAGCGCGTGCACTGGGTTTGCGGCAGCAATGCGTCGATGCGCGCCGCCAGATCGGGCGCGATCTGCTGGCTCATGTCATTTGACGCGCATGCCGGGCGCAGCGCCGGAGTCTGGTGACAGTGCGAATATCTCGCTGCCGCCCGGGCCCGCGGCCAGCATCATCCCCTCGGACATGCCGAAGCGCATTTTGCGCGGTTCCAGGTTGGCGACCACGACAATGAGCCGTCCGGCCAAGGCGGCGGGTTCATACGCCGCGCGAATGCCGGCGAACACCTGGCGCTGTCCCATCTCGCCGACATCCAAGGTCAGCTTCAGCAGTTTGTCCGCGCCGGTGACCAATTCGGCATTCAATATCCTGGCCACGCGCAAATCGACCCGCAAAAACTCATCGATGGAGATCAAGTTGCCCTCGACGGCCGCGGCGGCCGCCAATGTCGCGGTGTCCGACGCGTTGTGGGTGCCGCCGGCAGCAGCCGCAGGCGCAATCTTCACGGCGGCTGCGGGCTGCGCGTCTTCCGATTCGACCAGCGCGGCGACCGCTTTTGGATCGAGGCGCAGCGCCAAGGGTTCGTAGGCCAGGATGCTGCTCGACAGCAGCGGTTGCGCCGCATGCGGCCAGCTCCACTCGCTTTCCTGTAGAAAGCGCCGCGCTTTGGCGGCCATCTCGGGCAGCACGGGCGCCAGATAAATCATCAGCACGCGGAATAGATTCAAGCCCTGGGTGCAGACGCTTTGCACCTGGTTGGCGTTGTTGGGATCCTTGGCGAGCAGCCAGGGTTTTTGCGCATCGATGTATTGGTTGGCGCGATCGGCCAGCGCCATGATGTCGCGTACGGCACTGGCCGTGTCGCGCGCCTCGTACGCCGCCGCGATGCTCCGGCCTGACGCTGCAAAGGCTTGGAACAATTCCGGGTCCGGCAGGGAAGCCGCCAGCCTGCCGTCGGCATTCTTGGTGATGAAGCCGGCGCAGCGGCTGGCGATGTTCACCAGCTTGCCGACGATCTCCGCGTTCAGCCGGGTGGCGAACTCCTCGAGGTTCAGGTCCAGATCGTCTATGCCTGAACTCAATTTCGCGGCGAAATAGTAGCGCAGGTATTCGGGGGAAAAACGTTCGAGATAGCGCCGCGCGGTGATGAAGGTGCCGCGGGTCTTGGACATCTTCGAGGCGTTGATGGTCAGGAAGCCGTGCGCATGCACGGCAGTGGGCTTGCGCATGTCGGAAGCCTGCAGCACCGCGGGCCAGAACAAGGTGTGAAAATAAAGGATGTCCTTGCCGATGAAATGATGCAGCTCGGTGGTGGCGCCGGCGGCGAAAAAATCGTCGAACTTAAGCTGGGTGCGGGCGCAAAGCTGGGTAAAGCTGGCGAGATAGCCGATCGGAGCGTCGAACCAAACGTAAAAGTATTTGCCCGGTGCGTCGGGTATTTCGAAGCCGAAATAAGGCGCGTCCCGCGAGATGTCCCAGTCGCGAAGGCCCTGCGAGAACCATTCATCGAGTTTTCGCGCGACGCTCTCGTGCACCGTGCCGCTGCCGATCCAGGTCACGAGCTCGTTTTCGAAGGCGCTCAGACGAAAAAAGTAATGTTCCGACTCGCGCCATACCGGCGGCGTATTGCTGATCACCGACAGGGGATTGATCAGATCGGCGGGCGTGTAGGTGGTGCCGCACTTCTCGCAGGAGTCGCCGTACTGTTCGGGGGTCGAGCAGATGGGACAGGTGCCCTTGACGTAGCGATCGGGCAGAAACATCTTGGCCGACTCATCGTAGGCCTGGCGCACCGAGCGCCGATCGATGAAACCGGCATCCCTTTGCCTGATGTACATTTGGTCGCAGAGCGCCTTGTTTTCCGGCGCGTGTGTCGATCCAAAGTTGTCCATGCCGATGAGCATGTCGGCGAGATCGCGCTGATGCTCGAGCCGGACACGGTCGATCAGTTCGGTCGGCGTGACGCCCTCGGCCTGCGCTTTGAGCATGATGGGCGTGCCATGGGTGTCGTCGGCACACACGTAATAACACTCATGGCCGCGCAGCTTTTGGAAGCGCACCCAAATGTCGGTCTGGGTGGATTCGAGGATGTGCCCTAGATGCAAGGGCCCATTGGCGTAAGGCAAAGCACTGGTGACGAGAATTCGGCGTCGTTCGGTCATGCCAAATTATGCCATGGGCGACGTCGCATGCGCGCAAGCGCCGGGCGCGGCGTCAGGAAGCGTCTTTGAACGGCTCGAATTTCGCCTTGTTGATGGCTTTCTTGTAGGCTTCCTTGCCGCTGATCTGGCGTGAATCCATCAATGCCTGAATGGCCGAGTCCATCAGCTTCATGCCGCTGGCGGCGCCGCTCTGCATGGCATTCTCCAACTGATCCATTTTTCCCTGTCGAATCAGGTTGGCGACGGCCGGCGTGTTGATGAGGATCTCCAGCGCCGGAACCCGGCCCTGTTTGTCGGCCTTGGGGATCAGCTGCTGCGAGACGACGCCGCGCAAACTGGTCGACAGCATGGTGCGCACGTGCGGCTGTTTGTCTGCCGGAAAGGCGTTCACCAAACGATCGACAGTGGCTGCCGCGCCATTGGTGTGCAGCGTGCCCATGACCAAGATGCCCATTTCGGCGGCCGTTACCGCGATGCTCATGGTTTCCAGGTCGCGAAGCTCGCCGACCAGGATCACGTCCGGATCCTCCCGCAACGCCGACATGAGCGCGGAGGAGAACGAGGCGGCATGCACGCCGATTTCGCGTTGACTGATGAGGCAGTTCTTGCGGGCATGCACGAACTCGATGGGATCCTCGATGGTGAGAATGTGGCCTTTCTCGCGCGTGTTGATGTCGTCGATCAGCGCTGCCAGCGTGGTGGACTTGCCCGAGCCGGTCTTGCCGGTCACCAAGATCAGCCCATTGTTGATCTTGCACAGATTGCGCACCGCCTCGGGCAACTTCAGCTCATCCGCGGTACGCGCTTTTGAAGGAATCGCGCGGAACACGGCGCCCATGCCGTTCAATTGGCGCATCACGTTGACGCGAAAGCGCGCAACGCCCGGAATGGCGTAGGCGAAGTCGGTGCCGTCCTTTGCCTCGAAGCGTTCGACCGACAGCTTCGGCATGATTTCGTACAAGGTGGTCTTGACCGTTTCCGCAACCAACGGCTCGGCCGACAGGGGCTTGAGCTCACCGTACTGGCGCACCCGCGCAAAATCACCCGCCAGAAAGTGCAGGTCGGAGCCGTTGGCCTGCAACACCTGATGCAAATAATGATCGATGGCGGGCATGGCTCAGCTGCTCGGAGCCGGTTCCGGAACCGGTATGCCCGCCATTTCGGTCACGAAGCGCTGGAACTGCCGTTTGTCGCTTGCGTAGCTGTAAGCCTGGTCCGGATCGACCTGCTTGGCATTGATGGCGGTGAGCAATGCTTGATCGAGCAGTTGCATGCCGTATTCCTTGCCCATTTGAATCTGGCTGGGGATCTGATGCGACTGATCGGTCATGATGAGTTTGCCGATGGCCTTGGTGAGCACCATGATCTCGCACACGGCATGGCGCGCGCGCTGGTCGGGCGTCTTCAGGAGCACTTGGGTGATCACCGCGATCAGGCTGTTCGCCAGGAAAGTCTTGGTTTGTTCGCGCTCTTCGGTCGGCAGCGCATCGATGATGCGGTCGATGGTCTTGGTGGCGCTGGTGGTGTGCAAGGTACCCAGCACCAGGTGACCGGTTTCCGCGGCGGTCATGGCCATGGCAATCGTCTCGGCATCGCGCAACTCGCCCACCAGGATCACGTCGGGGTCTTCGCGCATCGCCGCCCGCACGCCTTCTGCGAAGGAGGGTAGATGCGTGCCCAGCTCGCGTTGAATCACCTGGCTGGACTTGCTGCGATGAACGAATTCGATCGGGTCTTCCAAACTGATGATGTTCAGGGCGCGGGTGGTGTTCAGATAGTCGATCATCGCCGCCAGCGTGGTGGTCTTGCCGGTTCCGGTGGAACCGGTCACCAAAATCATGCCCTGGTGGTAATCGCACAGCTTGCGCACGATGGGCGGCAGCCCCAGCTGATCGATGCTCGGCATGGTGGTCGGGATGGAGCGAAAAGCGGCGCCAATGCCGGTTTCCTTGCGGAACACATTGACGCGAAACCGCCCGCCTTCGGCAGAAACGTAGGAGAAGTCCAGGTCGTTGCCTTCGCGCAGGATTTTCAGCTGCGACTGGGTCAACACCTCGGTGATGTAGCCTTCCAGCTCGGCTTCGCCAAGATCGCGGAATTTGATGGGCGAGAGGTCGCCGTGCATGCGCAGCATGGGCGGCACGCCGACCGCCAGATGCAGGTCCGAGCAGCCCTGGGCCACGCCTAATTTGAGGAACGCGTCGATTCTTGCCATAACGCCCAAGGCTACCCGCAAGCGGTTGGATTTTCGAGCATTTGGGGCCGAATTAGCCCGTAAACGTGAGGTCCGTCAACCGAGTCAGGCGAATTTCTCGAGCGACAGCCGCAGTTCGTCCATGCTTTGGGCTCTTTTGGCCTTGTCCAGCGACATGCACTTCATGACGATGGCATTGAGGTCGGGCGGCAGCTCCTTGTTGATTTCTATGGGCGGCCGCGCTTTGCCTTGGACATGCTGGTACATGACGGACATGTGATCGCCGCGCGAGTAGGGCGGCACGCCGCTGAACATCTCGTACATGATCACGCCGAGGCTGTAGATGTCGGCGCGTTCGTCGACCTTCTTGCCCAAGATCTGTTCCGGCGCCATGTATTTCGGCGAGCCGATGACGTAGCCGGTCTTGGTCAGCTGCGTGTCCCCCTGGGTTTGAGCGGCGGCGACGCCGAAGTCGACGATCTTCAGCAGGCCATCGTTGTCGATCAGGATGTTGGCGGGCTTCAAGTCGCGGTGCACGATGCCGGCCTGATGCGCCACCGCCATGCCGGTCGCGATGTCGATGCCGAACTTGACCGCACGCTTCAATGCCACCGGCTTTTCGTTGACGATTTCGCCCCCCAGAGTATGCGAGGGGAAGTATTCCATCGAGATGGCGTAGTTGCCCTTGATGTAGAGGAAGTCATAGATGCGAATGACGTTCTTGTGGGTGATCTTGCGGCTGTAGCGCAGTTCGTGCACGAAGCGCTTCATCATCTCTTCGTCGGCGGAGACGTTGGGGTTCAAGAACTTCAAGATCAGCCGCTCTTCGACCACCGTATCTTCCATCAGCAGCACGGTGCCGAAGGCGCCCTTGCCGATCTTTTCTATGTATTTGTAGCGGCCCTCGATGATATCGCCGGGTTTCAGCGTGGCAATGTCGAGGCGCGCCGACTGCGCGATGGTCTCGTTCTGCTGCACCACCTTCGAGAGTTCGGCATTGTCGATCAGCAGAGTCTTGGCGGGCTCGGCCATCCGCTCCGCCAGCGCGTTGGCGGCGATCTGCCGGGTTGAGAAGCGGTTGTCCATTTCCTGCAGGGCGCGCGCCAACGCCTGGCTGATGGTGCCGTCGGCGGTGCCGGTCACCGCTTGCAGCCGTGTGCGGATGGTCTCGGCGCGGCGCTCGTCGGCCAGTTTCGCGAGCGCCGCAATCGTTTCGACTTTGATTTCGTTCTCGGGGCGCGACAACATCGGCAGCAGCTGCTCGACGCTGTTTTGATTGCCGATCTTGCCGATGGCGCGAATCACGGTGGGCAACGATTTGGTTTCGCCTCCCAGCATTTCGATGAAGCGCGGCAACGCCTTGGTGCTGCCGATTTCAGCCAGCGCATCGACGGCGCGTTCACTCACCCACCAGTCCGGGTCGCGCGTCGCTTCGATCAACTGCGCGACCGCGCGCTCGTCTTTGGTTTGATTGAGGATCTCGATGGCGGCGCGGCGGATATCCTGATTCTCATCCTTGATCAGGGTCAGCACGGCATCGACCACCTTTGGGCCGCCGATCTTGCCGAGCGCATCGGCCGCGCGCGTGCGCACCCACCAGTCGCTGTCGGCGATGACCTGCAACAAGAATTTGACCGACTTGGAGGTGCCGACGATGTTCAACACCTCGACCGCGGCGCGCCGGGCGTATTCATTCTCGTCTTTCAGTACATCCACCAGCCACTTGATGGTGTCGGGGTGGTTGACATGCACCACCACGTCGACGGCCTTGTTCTGCACTTCGATTTCAGGATCGCGAAGCATGCCGACCAACAGCGGCATGTCGAACGTGCCGTCCATCTTGGCCAGTGCCGACAGGGCGGCGGAGCGGACGAACTTGTTGCTGTCCTTGAGCTGCTTCTGGATTGCCTGCTGGACCTTGGGCTGATTGAAGCGGGCCAGCACATTGATGATGTGCAGGCGCGCCACCGGATCCTTGCCCTCTATCCTGGCGATCAAATCGTCCACCGAAGACTCGTCGGCGATCTCCGCGATGATCTTGAACAGCCCGGTCCGCTCATGCGGCTCCTGGCTATAGGCGACATTCAGAAGTTCGCGCACCGTGAATCGCGACTTCTGCGCGGCAATGATGTCGATGATGGCCGACTTCGGCATGTCTTCCTTGCTGAGCGCGTCGAGCAAGGCGCCGGGAGGGTAATTCTTGCTGGAAGACAGGGCCCACGCGATGCCGGACATGGCGCGTCCATTGGCCTCGCCGAGGGCCTTGAGAAGAGCCGGAAGCGATTTGGTGTCAACCAAACGGGCGAGCGATTCCACATACGCGAGAGTCTCGCGTTTTTCCGCTGTCGTCAGCGCATCGATGATGGGCTCAATGGCGCTAGGTCCCAGCGCAACCAGCTTTTCCAGTGCCTTTTGGGCCGCCGGGCTGTCTGGGTTGCCGCTGGATTTCACTTCAGCAATAAGCCGGTCGGCACGGTAGTTCGCGAATAAGCTCATTCGGTGCCTAAATTGCACATTCCCCGGGAGTACTCCATTCTCACCCTAGCGCAGGCGCCATCCCTGGTGTTGATTCTCACTTCTGAATTATGCCACACCGCACGGTTTTAGCCGCCTGCGGTACACTTGTCGCCCCCATGAATCATCCTGTTGCCGCGGACGACGTACTCCGCGAGAAATTAAGTACTTACGTCGATCCGTATCTGGAACAGTCCTTAGGAGATGCCAAGGCGGTCGTTTCGGTCGCTGCCGCCGCCGATTTGGTCCGCGTCGAACTGACTATGGGCTTTCCCTGCGCCGATTATGGGCCGGTGCTCAAGACTGCGCTGGAGAGTTATTTATTCCCGCTTCTGGGCGGCGCCGGCCTTGAATTGACTCTGCGGGCGCAAATCACCGCACACGCGGTGCAGCGCACCTTGAAGCCGCTGGCCAACGTGAAGAACGTCGTCGCGGTGGCGTCGGGAAAGGGCGGCGTCGGAAAATCGACCACCGCAGCGAATCTGGCGCTGGCCTGGGCGGCCCAGGGCGCCAAAGTGGGTTTGTTGGATGCGGACATTTATGGCCCGAGCCAGCCGCTGATGATGGGATTGAGCGGTTCCAAGCCCGTCAGCACCGACGGCAAACACATGACGCCGCTGCGCGCCCATGGCGTCGAGGTCATGTCGATCGGCTTCATGATCGATCCGGAGCAGCCCATGGCCTGGCGGGGACCGATGGTGACGCAGGCCTTGACCCAATTGCTCGCAGACACGCTGTGGGGCGAGCTGGATTATCTGGTCGTCGACATGCCGCCCGGCACGGGCGATATTCAGTTGACACTGGCCCAACGGGTGCCGGTCAGCGGCGCGGTGATCGTGACCACTCCGCAGGACATCGCTTTGCTCGACGCGCGCAAGGGCTTGAAGATGTTCGAGAAGGTGGAAGTGCGGGTCTTGGGCGTGGTGGAGAACATGAGCATGCACGTCTGCAGCGAGTGCGGCCACGTCGAGCATATCTTCGGCAGCGGCGGCGGTGCGCGCATGGCCGGGCAGTACGGCGTGAAACTGCTGGGCGAGTTGCCGCTGGACATTCGGATTCGCGAGGACGCCGATGGCGGCGCGCCTACCGTGGTGTCCGAACCCGCCAGCGAGCGGGCCCGCGCGTATTTTGAGATGGCCCGCCGCACCGCAGCGCGGCTGTCGACGCTGAACAAGGATTACAGTCACGCATTCCCGAAAATAACAGTCGAAGCAACCTAATGAGCATCAAGAGCGACCGCTGGATCAGGAGAATGTCCAAAGAGCACGGCATGATCGAGCCGTTCTCCGAGCAGCAAGTGCGCGTGGCGAATGGCCACAGGATCGTCTCGTATGGAACGTCGAGCTATGGCTACGACGTGCGGTGCGCCGAAGACTTCAAGATCTTCACCAATATCAACTCCACCATCGTCGACCCGAAGGCATTCGACGAGAAGTCTTTCGTCGATTTCAAAGGTCCGGTCTGCATCATTCCACCGAACTCCTTTGCGCTGGCGAGCACGGTCGAGTATTTTCGGATTCCGCGCAGCGTGTTGACCGTTTGCTTAGGCAAATGTGTCACCGGCGACACTCGGGTCGTGGACGCCGAAACCGGCGCTTATATTCCGATTACAGAAATGCGGTTCGGGAAGTCGACGCTAGCTTTGGACAATTGGAAGTTGAAGCCGGCCAAGGTGTCGGCATTCGTGCCCCAAGGCCGGAAAGAAGTGTTCGAACTTCGGACGCGCACCGGGTTGCGGATCCGGGCCACAGCGAATCATCCCTTCCTCAAGCTTCATGGATGGACGGCCTTAAGCGACCTTCGCGTTGGCGAGCGGATCGCGGCAGCTCGTTCGATACCTGTATTTGGCACGACGCCGATTTCAGACGGGGAGGCGACCAAGCTCGGCTCGATGATTTCAACAGGCTCCCGCGAAGAATCGATTCCCTCATCGATTTTCACTGCGCCAAAAGAATCTTTACGGCTGTTCCTGCAGTCTTTATTGGGCGGTATGACGGGTTCCGAGGGACTTTCGTATACGCCCCGTCCAGATTTGGGTGGCTATGGCTACCCTGGGACACATAATTTCGACAGCTTGGCGGGAAACAGTGTCCCCGTACCGGCCGCGTCGCCGGACGCTCACGACAATGGCGTGGTTTTAGAACATAGCTGCAATTCATATCGATTCGCCGACGATGTCCATCACCTGTTGCTGCGGTTCGGGATTGCTTCTTCGATTGGCAGGAAAAGCTCCGCGTTGGGGGCGTGTCGTTACACGATTCAGGTGGGGGCCGAGGAATTTCGGCGCCTGTCTGAGCGGGACAGCGTTCCCGGTGATGGCACGATGTGGGATGTGGTCGACTCGATAGAGCCGGCCGGGGTAGAGGAAGTATTCGATATCTCCGTCCCAAATCTGCACAACTTCTTTGCGAATGGCCTGATCGTTCATAACTCCACCTACGCGCGCTGTTTCAGCGGTGATACACGCGTCGCTCTGGTCAATGGCAGTGCGCCGACGCTCGAGGAAATGGCGCGGCGGTACGAAAACGGCGAGATATTTCGCGGCTACAGCATTGCCAAGGATGGACAGCTGATCGTCAGCCTGCTCGACGCGCCGCGTTTCATTGGGCGCGACTCGCTTCTCGAGGTCGAATTGGATAATGGCGAGCGGATCCACGCGACGCCCGATCATCAATTCATGCAAAGAGATGGGCAATTGGTCGAAGCCAATACGCTGCGGCCACAAGATTCGCTCATGCCTTTGGATCGCAATGCGCATCGCGGCAAACAGGCGGTCTACCAGCCCGCCGACGGTCATTGGTACCTGACCGGGGGTATGCATCGCTTCGGCGATGCTCAGCCACTTTCGCCTCAAGCCTCGTACCGCAACCACAAAGTCGCAGCGATCCGCGAAATCCCCGGCGATCACGACGTCTATTGCTTGACGGTCCCGGAGGCCGGCAACTTCGCGCTGGAAGCAGGCGTGTTCGTGAAGAATTGCGGCATCATCGTCAACGTAACGCCGTTGGAACCCGAGTGGGAAGGCCACGTCACCCTGGAATTCTCCAACACCACTCCGTTGCCCGCGAAAATCTACGCCAATGAAGGCGTGGCGCAAATGCTGTTCTTCGAGTCCGACGAAGTTTGCGAAACCTCTTACAAGGATCGCGGCGGGAAGTACCAGGGTCAGCGAGGCGTGACCCTGCCGAAGACTTGAGTCGCGGTCAGTTCACCCTCTGGATACGCATGGCGATCTCCACCTTGCCGTCGCGGCTGCGTTCCGCCTGCACGGGTAGAAACCCCAGCGCGGGAGCGAACCACATGCGAAGTATCCGATTGTTGCCGGCGCGCCGGCTGGTGACGACCGTGGTGTCGAGTTCACCGATTTCGGTGCGGATGCGGGCGTTGCCTTCCTGCGTGTAGAGAAACTCTTTCAACTGATCCTTGTCGATGATCCAAAAAGTCTTGGGCAGATTGCCTTTTTTCAAGTCAGCCATGACTTCCACTTGAATGGACATGACGTCCTGGGTGCCGTCGTGCAAGGCGATGTCCACCGGTTTCTTTTCCGACTCGCCGGTGGCGCGCATTGCGTTCCAATCAAAATCCAGGCTCACCGTCGCCGACCCTTGGCTGCCCCGGTACCTGGTCGGCTGCGCGTGGCCGCTCTGAAGCGACAGCCAGCTCTTCTGCACCAAATCGTCGCTGTAAGCCAATTTAAAAATGCCACGGGCGGTGATGGTCCAGGTGTACAGATACTGGTCCGCCTCCGGCAGTTTTTTCAGGGTGATCTCGCTGGTGCCGATGTTGATGCCTTTCCAGGACGCTTCGTAGTGCGCGGAAA
>CAZZWM010000104.1:0-14699 GCA_964657945.1 uncultured Steroidobacteraceae bacterium | reverse complement strand
GCGTATGCGCGACAACATCAGCATCCGCTGATGGCAACGCTAGAAGAGGCGTAATCAGTGCTAAGTCAAGAACTTGAATTTTGCTTGAACGATGCGTTTGCCGGCGCGCGCGAAGCGCGGCATGAATTCATGACGGTGGAGCACCTGTTGCTCGCCATCGTGGATACCCCCAAAGTCAGAGAGATCTTGAAGTCTTGCGGCGCAGATACCGCGAAGCTGAAGACCGAACTGAAGCAATTCATCGACCAGACCACCCCGCGCCTGCCGGCCGGCGAGGATCGCGACGTGCAGCCGACGCTGGGCTTCCAGCGGGTGCTGCAGCGCGCGGTGTTCCACGTGCAGTCCAGCGGCAAGAAGGAAGTCACCGTGGCCAATGTGCTGGTGGCGATTTTCAGCGAGAAGCAATCGCATGCGGCTTACCTGCTCAGCATGCAGGATGTGTCGCGCCTCGATGTGGTCAATTTCATCGCCCATGGCCTCTCCAAGGCGGGCGGCGAGGAGCGCAGCGAGCGTGACGACAACGCGGCCTCTCCCGATGCGGAACGCGAAGGCGATGGCGGCGGCAACGCGCTGGAGAAATACGCCACCAATCTCAATGAGCAGGCGCGCAAGGGCAAGATCGATCCTCTGATCGGGCGCCGGCTCGAAGTCGAGCGCACCATCGAAATCCTGTGCCGCCGCCGCAAGAACAATCCGCTGTACGTGGGCGAGGCGGGCGTGGGCAAGACCGCGATCGCCGAAGGCCTGGCTCGCATGATCGTCGAGAACCAGGTCCCCGATGTGCTGCTCGATGCCACCATCTACTCCCTCGACATGGGTTCGCTGGTTGCCGGCACCAAGTATCGCGGCGATTTCGAGAAGCGCCTGAAGGCGGTGTTGGCGGAAGTCAAGAAGCAGCCGGGCGCGATATTGTTCATCGACGAGATCCACACCGTGATCGGCGCCGGCGCGGCGTCGGGCGGCGTCATGGATGCCTCCAATTTGATCAAGCCGGCGCTGGCCAACGGCGAACTGCGCTGCATCGGCTCCACCACCTACAACGAGTACCGCGGCATCTTCGAAAAGGATCACGCCCTGGCGCGCCGTTTTCAGAAGATCGACGTGACCGAGCCCTCGGTGCAGGACACCGTGGATATCTTGCGCGGCCTGAAGTCGCGCTACGAAGAACATCACGGCATCAAGTACGAGGATGATGCACTGCGGGCAGCGGCCGAATTGGCGGCGCGGCACATCAACGACCGCCATATGCCCGACAAGGCCATCGACGTGGTCGATGAAGCCGGCGCGAACCTGCGGCTGCAGCCGGTGGAGGCGCGCTCCACCTCGGTCACGGTCACTCACATCGAAAACGTGGTGGCGAGAATTGCGCGGATCCCGCCGAAGAATGTCTCCATGTCGGATCGCGATACGCTGAAGAATCTGGAACGCAACCTGAAGCTGACCATCTTCGGCCAGGACAAGGCCATCGAAGCGCTGGCGGCGTCCATCAAGATGTCGCGCTCCGGGTTGGGCGATCAGCGCAAGCCGGTCGGTTCCTTCCTGTTCTCAGGTCCCACCGGTGTGGGCAAGACCGAAGTCACCCGTCAGCTGGCCATCGCCATGGGTGTGGAGTTCGTACGCTTCGACATGTCGGAGTACATGGAGCGCCACACCGTGTCGCGCCTGATCGGCGCGCCCCCGGGCTACGTGGGCTTCGATCAGGGCGGCTTGTTGACCGAAGCCATCGCCAAGCACCCGCATTGCGTGCTGTTGCTGGATGAAATCGAGAAAGCCCATCCCGACGTGTTCAATCTGCTGCTGCAGGTCATGGACCATGGCACGCTCACCGACAATAATGGCCGCAAGGCGGACTTCCGCCACGTGATCATCGTGATGACCACCAACGCGGGTGCTTTCGAAATGAGCCGGCCCAGCATCGGGTTCACTCAGTCCGACGGCACTGCGGATTCCATGGAGGCCATACGCCGCTTGTTCTCGCCCGAGTTCCGCAATCGTCTGGACGCCGTCATTCAGTTCGGCGCCCTGGCCCAGGAAACCATCGAACGGGTGGTCGACAAGCTGCTGGTCGAAGCCGAAGCGCAGCTCGAACAGAAGCGGGTGTCCCTGTCGGTGGACGAACCGGCGCGCCGCTGGATTGCCAAACGTGGCTACGATCCGAAGATGGGCGCGCGGCCGATGGCCCGCATCATCCAGGAGTTCATCAAGCGGCCGCTCGCCGAGGAGTTGCTGTTCGGCAAGCTGGTGAACGGCGGACATGTCGAGGTCACCTTGAGCGAGGATGGCGAGAAGCTGAAGCTCGAGACGCGGTCTGCGGATGAACCGGCCCTCCTCTCGCACGAGAAGTCCGAAGGCTAGAGACAGACTGCTCACGGGGCGATCAAGAGGCCGCGGCGACGTCAAGTTTCCGCGGCCTTTTTTTCTGGCGGTTTATAGTAAATTAGCTATAATGAGTTCATGGTCAGGCGAGCACTTCCGGCCGACGAAGCGGCAATAGTCAATTTACGCCGTGATTTGGCGTTGCAGCTATCCCGAGCGGTGAAACGGTTTGGAGTCACCCAAACGCAGGCCGCGACCCGGTTGAACTTGCCTCAACCGACCTTGAGCAAAATCATCAACGGCCAGACGGATAGCCTATCGATCGAATTTCTGATTCGTGTTGCTGTTCGTGCGGGTCTTTCCCTCACGCTTCTGGCCGGCGCTGTCCCCGAGGAGGCCGGCGCACACCTCACGAGCCGAAGCGCGCGTTCGTCTGCAGTCGGTACATCGCCATTGGCCGATGAAGCGCGTGATTCGCTCGAAGCTGCCAACAGACGGCTTACACCCTCCCAGCGTTTGGAAGCTTTTTTGGAGCACAATCAGCTGCTTGCTGAGCTCAACCGGGCAGGTCGGAACGGGGCATGAGAGCTTCACGTCCCGGTCAATCGGCACTCCTTTTGGTGGACGTTGTCGAAATTTTGCGCAGCGAGCGGATCGACTATCTGGTCATAGGAGCCTTCGCACTCTCGGTGCATGGAGTGGTGCGAGCATCCACGGACGCGGATGCCTTGATTCACATCTCCGGGACCCGGATGAAGCAGTTGCGTCGTGTGTTCGAAGCCGCCGGTTTCGAGGCCGAGTTACGCTTGGGTGATCCCGATGATCCCATTCCGGCCATGCTGGTCTTGAGCGACTCGCACGGCAATCGTGTCGATGTGCTCGGAGGCCTGCGGGGCCTTGACCCAAAGGTGTTCACGCGAGGAATCGAAGTGCCCTTTCATGACGGCAAGCTGCGTTTCGTGGGGCGCGAGGATTTCATTGCGATGAAATGTTTCGCCCAGGGTCCGCAGGATTTGCTGGATGCGAAGGCAGCCTACCGGGCATCCGAGCGCCCGCTCGATGTCGATCTCATGCGGCAGCTCGTGGGTAGATTCGGCCGCGACGCGGCCGATCGGCTCGAAGATATTCTCTGAGTTTCAGCGTCCGCGGTAGACGATGCGGCCCTTGGTCAGGTCGTAAGGGGTCATTTCCACGGTGACCTGGTCACCGGTCAGAATTCGGATGTAGTTTTTGCGCATCTTGCCGGAGATATGCGCGGTAACCACATGGCCGGTCTTGAGTTTGACGCGAAAGGTCGTGTTGGGCAGAGTCTCGACGACTTCGCCCTCAAATTGAATGGCTTCTTCTTTTGACATGCGTCCTTATGGAGTACGGGAAAACCGGGCGCATTGTGCATAAAGCACCCCCTTAAAGCAATTTACACGGGATTTTCGCGCCAACTGCCCAGTGGGGAGCGCCTGGCGTAGGTCTCGAGCAGGCCGACGAACTGCAGCCGCGACACCTCGCGGGCGCCGAGGCTCTCCAAATGATTGCTGGCGACCTGGCAGTCGATGACTTTGATGTCGCGCGCGCGACACTCCTGCACCAGGCGGGCGAGGGCGACTTTGGAGGCATCACGCTCGCGGCTGAACATGGATTCGCCGAAAAATACCTGTCCGAGCTGCAAGCCGTAGACCCCGCCGACCAAACGATCGTCCTGGTAGGTCTCGATGGAATGGCCGAAGCCCAAGCGGTGCAGCTGCTCATACGATTCGATCATCTCATCGTTCAGCCAGGTATCGGGACCTGAACGGCGCGGCGCGGCGCAACCGCGGATGGTGTCGGAGAACGCGCAGTCGAGTTTGGTGGTGAAACTACCGTTGCGGATGGTTTTCCGCAGGCTGCGCGCGCATTTGAATTCCTCGGGGAACAACACCATGCGCGGGTCGGGCGACCACCACAGAATAGGCTGCTGCGCCGAATACCAGGGAAACACACCGCGTTCGTAGGCCGACAACAGCCGGGTCGGGCTCAGGTCCCCGCCCGCTGCCAGCAGTCCGGGCGGTTCGCGCAAGGCCTGGTCCAAAGGTGGAAACCAATTCGGATCGGCTTGCTCGCCCAACCATACCAGCCGGCTCAGAGATGCAACTCCTCATCGGGATTGCGGTGATAGGGCACATGCTCGTTGACCGAGGCGGCATATTGATCGATGCCGCGCCCCTCTCGCGCCGCGTAGTCGCGAATCGCGGCCGCGAAGCGCGGGTCGGCGATGTAGTGCGCGGAATGGGTCAGCGTCGGCACGAAACCCCGCGGAACTTTGTGCTCGCCTTGCGTGCCGGGCTCGAAGCGCTGCAGCTTGTGCTCGATGCAGTACTCGATCCCCTGGTAGTAGCAGGTCTCGAAATGCAGGCTGTGATAGTTGCCGCCCGCACCCCAGTAGCGGCCGAACAAAGCGTCCTCGCCGACGAAGAAAATTGCCACCGCGATGGGTTCGGAACCGATACGGGCGATTTTGAGCATAATGTCATTGGGCAGGGCCGCCGAGATTTGCTTGAAGAAATTCAAAGTCAAATACGGTTCGTGGCCGTGCCGATGGAAGGTGTCGGCGTAGAACTGATACACCGTGGACCAGAGACCATGGTCCACCTCGCCGCCCAAGCGCGTGTCGAACTCGATGCCGGCCTCCGCCACGCGGCGCCGCTCGCGCTTGGCTTTCTTGCGCTTCTCGGCGGTGAAGGTGGCGAGGAAGGCTTCGAAGGATTCATAGCCGGCGTTGAACCAGTGAAACTGGCAATCGCGCCGGCGGATCAGCCCCGCGGCACCCAGGCCGGCAGCGACCTGCTCGCTGGGGAACAGGATGTGCCAGGAGGAGAACTGTTCTTCCTTGGCGTATTCGAAGGCCGCGCGCAGCAGCACGCTGGTCATCATGGCGGCGTCGGCATTCGGATGAATCAGCAGGCGCGCGCCCGTGACGGGTGTGAAGGGCACCGCGGTGAGCAGCTTGGGGTAGTACTTCAGACCATGTTCTGCATAGGCGCCGGCCCAGGAAAAATCGAACACGAATTCGCCGCGCGAATGCGCCTTGGCGTACAGCGGCATGGCGGCGAGCTTCGCGCCCGAGTCATCCTCGATGATCAAATGCTTGGCGGCCCAGCCGGTGCGGCCGGTGACGCAGCCGGATTTCTCCAGCGCCAGAAGGAACTCGTGCCGCAAGAATGGCTGCGCGGATCCCGCCAATACGTTCCAGCTGGCCGCGTCGACGTCCGCGATGCTGTCTAGGAATCGCGCGGAAACCCGCTTGAGGCCGTTTGATTCGATGACAGGCTTATTTGTTGACAGGACGTGCGTCACGCACTGGCAGCAAGGGGCTTGGCGTGGGGCTGCGCCGAGGCACCCAGTGCATCGATGCGTTCCAGGTATTTGTCGGCATCGAGGGCCGACATGCATCCGGTGCCGGCCGAGGTGACAGCCTGCCGGTAGACATGGTCCGCCACGTCGCCGGCCGCGAATACGCCCGGCATGCTGGTCGCGGTGGCATCGCCGTCGCTGCCGCCTTTCACCACGATATAGCCGCCGCGCATGTCGAGTTGCTTCTCGAACAGCTGCGTGTTCGGTTGATGGCCCACAGCGATGAACACGCCGTCGACGCTGAGCGCGCGCGTGGCATTGCTGCCGGTGGCCTTCAGGCGCACGCCGGTGACGCCGTCGTCATTACCGAGAATTTCATCGACCGCGTGGTTCCAGACCACGCTCGCCTTGCCGGCCTTTTCCAAGGCGAACAGTCGGTCCTGCAGAATCTTCTCCGATCGAAGCTTGTCGCGCCGGTGCACCAAGGTCACATGCGAGGCGATGTTGGTCAGATACAGCGCTTCCTCGACCGCCGTATTGCCGCCGCCGACCACGGCGACCGCCTTGCCGCGATAGAAAAATCCATCGCAGGTGGCGCAGGCGGATACACCCTTGCCGCGGAATGTTTCTTCGGAGGGCAAGCCCAGATACTTGGCGGAAGCCCCCGTTGCAATGATCAAAGCGTCGCAGGTGTACTCGCCGTTGTCGCCGAACAGGCGAAAGGGCCTATGCCGCAATTCGACCCGGTTGATGTGATCGAAGACAATGTCGGTGTTGAACCGCTCGGCATGGCGGCGCATCCGGTCCATGAGGGCCGGTCCCTGCAGATGCTCGACATCGCCCGGCCAGTTGTCCACATCGGTGGTGGTCATCAACTGACCGCCTTGCTCCAAGCCGGTGATCAGCAAGGGCTTGCGATTCGCTCGGGCGGCATACACGGCGGCGGAATAGCCGGCGGGGCCCGACCCCAGGATCAGGAGACGACTGTGCCTAACAACGCTCATGTATAATTTGCCTCTGTCGCGAATAGCCCATGGTAAGTAAATCTGCGGGCGCCAGCCAGTTCAAACAAGGCTACACCACCCAGTTATTCCAAGAGCTTGGTGCATCGCTTTACCCTGGAGTACTATCACATAGTATTCAATCAGTTAAAAAGTAAACATCATTAAAACTCTAGAGATAGCAGAGAGCTCTTCGGGCAAGAAGTCCAAGCCCAAGCCCAAGTTGTCCGGCGCCGTGGCGCGGTCGCTGCGCGAGGGGACGCTGTGGGTATTGGGTGCATTGGCCTTGCTGTTGTTGCTGGCGCTGCTGACGTATCACCCGCATGACCCCGGTTTCTCGGACACGGGCGAGCCGGGCCCGGTGGGCAATTGGATCGGGCCGGTGGGCGCGTGGCTGGCCGGTTTCTTTCTTTTCTTATTCGGACGTCCCGCCTACCTGTTTCCCGTGATGCTGGCCTACGCCGGCTGGCTGGTGCACAAAGAGCAGGCCTTGCCCGATGCGCGTTCGCGCATCAACAGCCTGCTGCGCGCCTCGGGTTTCATCCTGACCCTGGTGACCAGCTGCGGACTGGCGAGCCTGCATTGGAGCGGCGCAGGGTTGCCGAACAGCGCCGGCGGTGTCCTCGGCGAACTGGCCGGCAAGGGCAGCGCACATGGCTTGAGTTTCCTCGGTGCGACCTTGCTGCTGTTGGGTTTGTGGTTGGCGGGCGTGGCGTTGTTCCTGGGCATGTCCTGGTTCCAAGTCATGGACAAGCTCGGCGCGTCGGTACTGAAAGGCTTGGAGTGGTTGCAGAATTGGCGTGAGCAACGCCGTGAACTGGCTTCAGGCAAGGAACGCAAGCAGGCGCGCCAAGAGGTGGTGCGAGAAGAGCAAAAGAAAGTCGCCACGCGGCCGCCGCCGCGCATCGAGGCGCCGGCCCCCGCGCCGCAGAAAAGCGAGCGGGTGGAGCGCGAGCGGCAGGTGCCGCTGTTCGATGCGCCGAAGTCGAGCGAGCTGCCGGCGTTGAACCTGCTGGATGAAGCGGGCCCGCGCGAACAGTCGTATTCCGATGAGGCATTGGAAGCCATGTCGCGCCTGGTGGAAATCAAGCTGCGCGACTTCGGGATCGAGGTCGAGGTGGTGGCCGTGCTGCCCGGCCCTGTGATCACCCGATTCGAGCTGCGTCCGGCTCCCGGCGTCAAGGTCAGCCAGATCAGCAATCTATCGAAGGACCTGGCGCGCGCGCTGTCCGCGATCAGCGTGCGGGTGGTGGAAATCATCCCCGGCAAATCCGTGGTGGGCCTGGAGATTCCCAACGAGAAACGCGAAATCGTCACCTTGGGCGAAATCATCAAGTCCAAGCCCTACGATGAAGTCGGCTCGCCCCTGGCCTTGGCGCTCGGCAAGGATATAGGCGGGGTGCCCATCGTCGCGGACCTGGCCCGCATGCCGCACCTGCTGATCGCCGGCACCACCGGGTCCGGCAAATCCGTCGGCATCAATGCCATGGTGTTGAGCCTGCTCTACAAGGCCACGCCCGAACACGTGCGCATGATCATGATCGATCCGAAGATGCTGGAATTGTCGGTGTACGAGGGCATTCCGCATCTGCTGGCGCCCGTGGTGACCGACATGAAACAGGCGGCGAACGCGTTGCGCTGGTGCGTGGCGGAAATGGAGCGCCGCTATCAGCTGATGTCCATGCTCGGCGTGCGCAACATCGGCGGCTTCAATCGCAAGGTCAAGGAGGCGGCGGACAGCGGCCAGCCCATCAAGGATCCGATTCGCATGCAAAAGATCGCGCAAGGCGTTCCGGGCATCGTCGCTGAGGATGTCGAGGATCTGACCAGCCTGCCCTTCATCGTGGTCATCATCGACGAGTTGGCCGATTTGATGATGATCGTCGGCAAGAAGGTGGAGGAGCTGATTGCACGTCTGGCGCAAAAGGCCCGCGCTGCCGGCATCCATTTGATTCTGGCGACGCAACGGCCGTCCGTGGACGTCATCACCGGCTTGATCAAGGCCAACATCCCCACGCGCATCGCCTTCCAGGTGTCTGCGAAAGTGGATTCGCGCACCATCCTCGATCAAAGCGGCGCCGAATCCTTGCTGGGCCACGGCGACATGCTGTACCTGCCGCCGGGTACCTCCATTCCGACTCGCGTGCACGGCGCCTTCGTGTCCGACCAGGAGGTCCATCGCGTCGTCGCGGGACTGAGGTCGGCGTCGCCGCCGGTGTACATCGACGAAATTCTCGAGGGGCCGCGCAACCCCATTCCGGGTTTCCCATCGGATGAGGAGGAGAACGGGGCGGGCGAAGCGGCCGATGCGGAAGCGGATCCTTTGTATGACGAGGCGGTGCGCATCGTCACCGAAACCCGCAAGGCCTCCATCTCGGGGGTACAGCGCCGCCTCAAGATTGGCTACAACCGTGCGGCGCGACTGGTCGAAGCCATGGAAGCCGCGGGCCTGGTCGGCCCGCTGCAATCGAACGGCAACCGCGAGATCTTCGGCGCCGCGCCTCCGCAGGACTGACATGAAACGCATCGCAGCCTTCATCGCATTCGCCGTCCTGGCGCAGAGCGCCCCGTCCCCGAGTGTCGCCGCGCCCGCCCCCGCGCCCACGGCCGCAGCCACGGCCGATGTCGACAAATATTTGGCCGGCTTGGCCACCTGGTCCGCGGATTTCAAGCAGACCATCGATGATGGCCACGGCAAGATCGTGCGCAGCGCCGCCGGCAGGTTGTATCTGCAAAAGCCCGGCAAATTCCGCTGGGACTATGTCGAGCCTTCGGAGCAGCTGATTCTCGCCGATGGCAGGCACATCTGGTTCTACGACAAGGATTTGCAACAGGCGAATGTGCGCGACATGGATGCCAGTCTTTCCAGCACGCCGGCGGTGCTGCTGTCGGGCGGCGGATCGGTGGGCAGTCAATTCGACGTCACGGCTCTGCCGCCCAGCGACGGCATGGAGTGGTACCAGTTGATCCCTAAACGCCCCGACACGGATTTCCAGCTGGTGCGCATCGGCTTCACCAAGGGCGATTTGACCTCGATGTTTCTGGCCGACAAATTGAATCAGATCACGCAGCTGTCCTTCTCGCATTCGCAGCGCAACGCCAAGTTCGCTGCGGATCTTTTCACCTTCGTGCCGCCCAAGGGAGTCGATGTGATCGGACGCAGCGACAAGTGACCGGCGGCGGAACCTACCGGCCGCTCGCTGATCGCCTACGTCCGCAGACTCTCGACGAATATGTCGGGCAATCGCATCTGCTGGGGACGGGAGCGCCTTTGCGGCGGGCGCTGGAATCCGGCCACCCGCACTCGATGATATTGTGGGGGCCTCCCGGTACCGGCAAGACCACACTGGCCAGATTGGTGGCCAATGGCGCGCACGCCGAGTTCGTGGCGCTGTCCGCAGTGCAAGCCGGCATCAAGGATATTCGTGCGGTCGTCGAACAAGCCCGCGCGCTGCGCGGCAGCCGCGACACCGTCCTTTTCCTCGATGAAGTCCATCGCTTCAATAAATCGCAGCAGGATGCGTTTCTGCCCTACGTCGAGGACGGCACGCTGATTTTCATCGGCGCCACCACGGAGAATCCCTCCTTCGAAGTGAACAACGCCCTGTTGTCGCGCGCCCGCGTCTACGTGCTCAAATCCCTGCAGGATGCGGAGCTGAGCCGGCTGATCGATCGCGCTCTGAGTGATGCATCGCGCGGCTTGGGCGATCTGCATCTGAGCATCGACGCGGATGCGCGCGAGCTGCTGTTGTCGGCGGCCGACGGCGATGCACGCCGCCTGCTCAATCTGCTCGAGACCGCCGCGGATCTGTCCACGGTGCAGGGCGCCGGGAGACGCCTCGACATCGACACCACCCGCGCCGTGATCGGCAGCACCTATGTGCGTTTCGACAAGGGCGGCGAGAATTTTTATGATCAGATCTCCGCTCTGCACAAGTCGGTGAGAGGCAGCGATCCGGATGCGGCCCTGTACTGGCTGTGCCGCATGCTGGCCGGCGGCTGCGATCCTTTGTACGTGGCGCGCCGCGCGCTGCGCATGGCCAGCGAAGACATCGGCAATGCCGATCCGCGCGCCCTGACCATGGCGCTGGAAGCCTGCGCCGTGTACGAGCGCTTGGGCAGTCCGGAGGGCGAGTTGGCCATCGCGCAGGCAGTGGTGTTCATGGCCAGCGCGGCCAAGAGCAATGCCGTCTACACCGCCTACAATGCTGCCATGCAGGACGCCAAGAGTTTGGGATCCCTGGAGGTCCCGCTGCACCTGCGCAATGCGCCGACCCGGTTGATGAAGGAGATCGGCTACGGCAAGGACTATCGGTATGCGCACGACGAGCCGGATGCCTACGCCGCCGGGGAACGATACTTTCCCGATGCCATGACCGATCGCCGCTACTATGAACCGGCGCCGCGAGGGCTGGAGATCAAGATTGGCGAAGCCTTGGCGGCGCGCCGTTCGCGCGATGCCAAGGTCAAGACTCCGATAAGATAACGCGTCATTCGAGGGATTCACGGTGCTCGATCCAAAGCTGCTGCGCAGCGATTTACCCGGCGTCGCTGCCGCTCTGGCGCGGCGTGGTTTCATCCTCGACGTGGCCGCCTTCGGCGCATTGGAAGAAAAACGCAAGGGCATTCAAATCGAAGCCGACCGGCTGCGGGCGGAGCGCAATGCCGGTGCGAAGGCGGTCGGTATCGCCAAGGCCAAGGGACAGGACGTGGCGCCGCTGCTGGCCGCGGGCGAATCGCTGGGTGCCCAGCTCCAGGCCGCCGAGGCGCAGCTCGAAGCCATTCAATCGCAGCTCGGCGCATTGCAGCTGGGGCTGCCGAATATTCTTCACGCCGACGTGCCGGACGGGCTCGACGAGAATGCCAACGTCGAGGTGCGCCGTTGGGGCACGCCGCGGCAGTTTCAGTTCCTGCCCAAGGATCATGTGGCCCTGGGCGAGCCGCTGGGCATGGACTTCGAGTCTGCGGGCCGGATGTCGGGCGCGCGCTTCGTGGTGCTGACCGGCGCACTGGCCAGGCTGCATCGCGCCTTGGCGCAGTTCATGCTCGATCTGCACACCCGCCAGCATGGCTATACGGAAGCCAACGTTCCGGTCCTGGTGCACGCGGCAGCTTTGGTGGGTACGGGCCAGCTGCCCAAATTCGAACAAGATTCGTTTGCCGTGCGCGGCGATCCTGGGTTTTATTTGATTCCTACGGCGGAAGTGTCGGTGACCAATCTGGTGGCCGATCAGATCGTCGCCGCTGAGAAGCTGCCGCTGAAGTTCGCGGCGCACTCCTTGTGCTTCCGCTCGGAGGCGGGAGCCGCGGGCAAGGACACGCGCGGCATGATTCGCCAACATCAGTTCGAGAAAGTGGAATTGGTGCACATCGTCAAGCCCGATGCGTCGTACGCAGCGCTGGAGGAACTCACGGGTCACGCAGAAGCGGTGCTCAAGGCTCTGGAACTGCCGTACCGGATATTGGCGCTGTGCGCCGGCGACACCGGCTTCGGCAGTGCCAAGACTTACGACCTGGAGGTCTGGCTGCCTTCGCAACAGCGTTATCGCGAGATTTCGTCTTGCAGCAATTGCGAGGCGTTCCAGGCCCGCCGCATGCAGGCGCGATGGCGGAATCCCGAAACCGGCAAGCCGGAGCTGGTGCATACCTTGAATGGTTCCGGAGTCGCGGTGGGCCGCGCCTTGGTGGCGGTGCTCGAGAACTATCAGCAGGCGGACGGCAGCATCGCCGTGCCGAAGGCACTGCTGCCGTACATGGGTGGTGTCGGCATCGTGAATTGAAGGCAGGCCGGCCACGACGGCCGGCCTGCTGGTCGTCAGTTGCGGTTGCCGCCCATGAACAGGCGCAGCACGTACCAGAACATCAGCGCGATAGAAGCGAACAGCTGCATGGCTGCAGCCACGTACCGATCTTCCGGATACACGTGAATGATGTTCGAGGTGTCATAGAGCACCGCCGCGCCGGCGAAGCCTATCATCGCGACAGAGAACCAGGTGCCCAATTGAAAGCCGAACACGGCGCCGCCGATCATGGCGATGATGGCGAGCACGAAGCCCCACATCAGAACGCCCCGAAGGAAGGAAAAATCCTTGCGGGTGCGATGTGCGACGAACATCAGGCCCGCCGCACCCAAGCCGGTGACCAGCGCCGCGCTGTCGATCGCGCCGGGCGCCTTGGCGTCGGCGATGTACAGCAGCGGCACGAAGATCAGAGCTTCGACCAGCACATACATCCCGTAGGCGAAGTACTGCATGCCGAGATTCGTACTGGTTTGCGCCGTGCGCGTCGCCAGCCAGCCGACCAGCATGAAGGCGCCCAAGATCAGGAACCAATTGAAACTGAGCATGAAGCGCGCGATGGTTTCCGCGGCTCCCGACTCGAACAATCCCAGTTCGATGAGGATGAAAGCAAGAATGCCACCGACAACGTGGGTGTAGGTGCGCGTGATGAATTGCGCTCGGCTATCGATGCCGACGCTGGAAAAAGCAGAATTGTTACCCGGGAAAGTAGCCATCGAAATCTCCTCCTGTGCCTGGACGCCATTTTAGCACCCTGCAGGCGATATAGGGCTAAGTCACTGATGTTCAAGGGCCACCCAAGGGCGCAGCGGGGCTCAATTCTGCAGATTCGGATCAGGAGCTGAATCGCCCCGCCGCGCTATAATCGCCAAACGGAAGGCTGGCCGAGCGGTTTAAGGCACCAGTCTTGAAAACTGGCGAGGGAGCAATTCCTCCGTGAGTTCGAATCTCACGCCTTCCACCAATATATTCAGGTACTTAAGAGGATTCTGATGTTGCTGAAATAGCCTCAAAAACGCTCCAAGTTCCAACGCAAGTTGCAAAGTGTTCGGTCGGGGCATAACGTCTCGTGGGTGCGCGCGAGTGTGCGCTAATACGAAAACGGCCCCGAACGGTGCGGTAACACCGAGCGAGGTTTGACCACCAACCGCAAAAGAGGTGCAGCGATGGCTACCAGGAAGTCTAAATCAAAGCGCGATCGGGTTTGGGAGCGCAAGAACAAAGACGGCACCACCAGCTATCTGGGCGTAGTCCGCGTCACAGGATTCGATCCGGCCAGCAAGTCGTTCCCGACCAGGCCCGAGGCCAAGCGCTGGGCCGATGATCTAGTGAAGGAGCTGGGCTGTCAGCGGGAGCGCAGCGAAGGGCGCAAGAATCTCACCAGCCTGACCATCAAAGGGCTCATCGAGGAATTCCTCGCCGACACCGAGACCAAGCGCCTCCGGTACTACCCCAACCTGGAGGCCCTCCTGGCCTGGTGGGTCAATCACTGTGGCGGCGAGAAGGTGCTGGGCTTTGGCACGTTGAAGCTACGCGAGGCTCGAACGGTGCTTAACAACGGCCGCGCCGCCGGAACCGTAAACCGATATTTGTCCGCGCTTCGATCCTGCTGGAACTGGGGCAGGGCGGCGCAATTCGTTCCGGCCGACAAGGTTTGGCCGACCCGCTTGCTTTTGACCGAGCCCCGGGAGCGCGTCCGCTTTTTATCTGACACTGAACTGACCACTGTCATCGAAAAGGCGAAGGCGTATGCCCCTTGGATGCATGCGGCAGTGCTGGTGAGTCTCGGCACCGGCATTCGACGCGGTGAGCTGCTACGTCTCGAATGGAAAGATATCGATTTTGATCGTAAGACGTTGACCGTACTCATCAGCAAAAACACCAAGCGCCGCGCGATCCATTTGCCCGAGCCGGCGATTGCCGCGCTCAAGGCGTTGCGAAAAGGTGGCGTAGTCGGTCAGCGTCACGTATTCCTGGACAGGTCGGGCGCCCCGGCGGATAAAAATTATCTGACAGCTCACTGGCGCAATGTGCGCCAGGCTGCAGGGCTGGTGGATTTTCGCTGGCACGATCTGCGGCATTCATGCGCAAGCTTTCTGGCAGCGGGCGGCGCGTCGTTGCTTGAGATTGGCAGCGTGCTCGGGCACTCAAGCCCCTCTATCACGGCGAAATATTCGCACCTTGTTGCCGGCAAGCCGGTCACTGGGAGCGAGGCGCTGGCGGCAAAACTTTCCGGGAATCTGTGAGGCATCTGCTA
>CAZZWM010000103.1:0-14702 GCA_964657945.1 uncultured Steroidobacteraceae bacterium | reverse complement strand
GCGGCGCCCCGATCTGGTGGCCGTGGTTCGCGAAATCAACGAAACCGATTTCTAGAGCCGGAAGCGGCCGACCGATTTTTCCAGCAGCGACAGCGTCCGGCTGATGCCCTTGGCCTGGCGCAGCAACTCCTGCCAGGTCCCTTCATTGCGATCGCTTTGGAAGGCCGCAAATGCCGCTTCGAACTTGTGCTCCTGCTCGCTGACCTCGCCGGCGCCGCCGCGCACACCCTGCACCAGGTTCCTCAGCTTCAGCTGCATCACCTTCAGCGACGCCATCAGGCTGTCGGGACGTGCCCGGTCGACCGCAATTTCCACCGACAGGTCGCCATCGGCGATGGTCTTCATGTAATCGGCCGCGACTCGCGGCTCGCCGCCGAGCAGGTTCAACACCTTGTTGTCCAGCAGGAAGAACAGTACCGCCGAAATGATCGCCCCGAGCAGCACGCCGGCCAGCGCCACACCGATGCCGATCTTGCGGCCTTCGGCGCGCAGTTCCGATACCGGATAGGCCGAGACGATGGTCAGGCCCCATTCAGGCAATGGCGTGCGGTTGACTTCCCAAGCGCCATCCTTGTTTTCCATCACTTGCTTGACCTGATCCGCCGTGACCCAGGACGGCATGTAGCGCGGCTTGCTGCTGTCGACCACGGCCACGAAGCCGGTGGCCAGCAGATGCGACTGCTCCAGCGCCTGGCTGAGCACGGGAAGTTCCGCCTTGTAACCGACGTAAATGATGCCGATGGGCTCCGCGCTCTTCGACAGCAGCGGCTCGTAGCCGGTGAAATAAGGATTGCCGAGGATGTCGACGATGCCGTAGAACGGCCGGCGGCTGTGCAATTCCGCGTAGGCCTGGGTGGTGTTGTTGAGCTCGGTGCCGACCGCGCGCGTCCCATCATCCTTCAACACATTGGTTGCCACGCGCACGAAGCGGTCGCCGTCCCGGGAGAAAATCGTTGCCGTGCCCTTGTTGATGCGGGTCACGAAATCGACGATTTCGAAATCGCCGGCCTGGCCCTTGCCGCCGATCAGAATGTCGCCGATGGGCTTGCCGCCCACGGTCACCTGCGGGCCCTTTTCCGCACCGCCGCGCACCCTGATCTGCTCCTGGAGAAGCGCCATGCTGGCATGAACCCGGTCTTGCATCAGGCTCGCCGTGGTGACGAACACGCCCTGAATGGAGGTGACGTTGTCGGCGACTTGCTGGCGCACCAGCGCCTGTTCGCGCTGCATGGCCCAAAAGGAGAAGCCGACGCCGCTCAACGCAATCAACAGCAGGGTGATGGCCGCAACCGGCAGCACCACCTGGAATTTGAAACCGCGGAACACAGGGGCTCTCCTTGGGACGAACGCGACCGGGGCATTTCGTCACGTCCCGCCGGCGCAGGATGCAACCCAAGTCTCGAAATCGGCAAATGCATTGCCCATGTTCATCGGAGTGAGACCGGCGTCAAAAAAATCGGATCAGCGCGTCGCGACCTGCAGCTGTTTGATTTCATCGAGCAACTCGCGCGGCGGCATATATCCTGCAATGAATTCGCCGTTGTCGGTCATGATGGCCGGGGTGCCGCGCACGCCCACAGCCAGCCCCAGATCGTATTCGCGTTTCACCGGCGTGGCGCAGCCGGCAGCCTTGCTCAGGTCCACCGCCGCACCGGCCTTGGCGCGCGTCAGCGCATCGTTGCGGTTCGGCGAGCACCACACCGCTTCGGCCTTGTGCCAGCTCTCGGTGTTCGGCCCGGTGCGCGGATAGAACAGGTAGCGCACGCGGATCCCCAGACGGTTCAGCTCCGCCATGTCGCTGTGCAATTTGCGGCAGTACTGGCAGTCCACATCGGTGAACACGGTGATGGTGTATTTCGGATTCGGCGGAGAGAAAATCACCATCTCCGACTCAGGCAATGCGCCGACCAGCGCGACCCGCGCATGGGCGCGCAACTCCTCGGTGAGATTGGCGCGCGATTTCATGTCATAGACGTTGCCGTCGATGAAGAATTTGCCGTCGCTGGTGATGTAACTGACGTCGGCGCCCTGCACGAACTCATACAGACCGGCAAGCGGCGATGGACGCAGATCTTCCAGCTTCGAGCCGGCCGGCAGAATTTTCAGCAACTCGACGCGCGGGTCGGCATCGGCGAACGCGTGGCTCGCACCGCCTACGGCGATCAGCAGCGCCGCTGCTGCGGCAGGGAATCGAAACATGGTCGGCGGCTCCGTTAGATCTGCGGATTCGACCTCCGGACCCGCCGGAGGTTCACAAGGATTCTAACTCAGCCGCGGGGGTGGTGCTGCGCGTGCAGTTCCTTCAAGCGCTCGCGCGCCACATGCGTGTAGATCTGCGTCGTCGACAAGTCGCTGTGTCCCAGCAACATCTGCACCACGCGCAGGTCGGCGCCATGATTCAACAGGTGCGTGGCAAAGGCGTGGCGCAGCGTGTGCGGCGACAACTCCTTCTCGACGCCGGCCTTCTTCGAATAGCGCTTGATGATGTGCCAGAAAGCCTGGCGCGTCATGCGGTCGCCGCGGCGCGTCGGGAACAGATAATCGGTCTGGCGTTCCAGCAGAATTTCGACGCGCGGGCCCTGCATGAACTGCTGCAGCCATTTGACGGCTTCTTCGCCCAGCGGGATCAGGCGCTCGCGGTTGCCCTTGCCCACCACGCGCATGACGCCCTGATTCAGATTGACCTGATTATGCTTGAGGCTGACGAGTTCCGAGACGCGCAACCCGGTCGCATACAAGACTTCCAGCATGGTGCGGTCGCGGTGCCCCAGCGGGTCGGCCACGGTGGGCGCCTCGAGCAACGAGTCGACTTCGGCTTCGGTCAATGACTTCGGCAGCGAGCGGCCGATCTTCGGCATCGCGATCTGCGCCGTCGGATCCACGGTAATCAACCCATCGCGCACCATGAAGCGGAAAAATCTGCGGAAACTCGACAACTGTCTGGCGGTCGAGCGGGGCCGCGAGCCGCCTTCGACGCGCGCCGCGATGAAGCCCAATAATTCCATGCGGGTGGCTTTGAGCAATGCGCTGTCGCGCTCTTCCAGCCAACGCGCCAGTGCCGTCAGGTCGGCGCGGTACGCGGCCAAGGTGTTGGCCGACAAACCGCGTTCCATCCAGACTGCATCGAGAAAGCGTTGCAAAGCGGGGTCCGCCGCCTCGCGTACAGCGGGTACCGCTGCGCCTGAGGTGCGTGTATAAACCGTCCGTTTGGGAGCCGTCGCCATAGTTTCTCGCGTGGTGTGTACGCACGAAATAGTGCTCAACGCGCCATCAGAACTCAGTATGCGAGGGGCCCCGGCGGGTCGGCGTGACCAGAATCACAGTACAGTTAAGAATTAACATAAGGAGAACCAGATCACAGTAACGCATCGCGTCAGGCCGCTCGCCATCACACATTTTGCTTACCTTATTCACTGCGCAGTGTGGTTTCTAATCATGGGGTTGGGCGTTCTATTCATCAATTTGTTCCTGCCCGGAATGCGCCGACGCCGGTGGATGGCCGGTCTCGGCAGCCGCGCATTCATGCGGGTCGCCGGCATAGGATTTTCGGTGGACGGTCTCGAACATCTTCCCGCCACGCCCTGCGTGGTGGTGGCCAACCATGCCAGCTACATCGACGCCCTGGCCATCGTTGCCGCCCTGCCGCCGGACTTCGCCTTCGTCATCAAGAAGGAGATGGTGAAGGTGCCGCTGGCGGGGTTGCTGCTGCGCCGGCTGGGCTCACAGTTCGTGGAGCGCTTCGACCGTCACAAGGGCGCGACCGACGCGCGCCGCGTGCTCAAGCTCGCAGCCGCCGGTCAATCGCTGATGTTCTTCCCCGAAGGCACCTTCGATGAAAACCGCCACATCGGTAAATTCCTGGGCGGTGCGTTCACCACGGCTCAGCGCAACCGAATGCCGGTGGTGCCGGTCGCCATCCATGGCAGCCGCGATGTGATGCCGCCTGGCGGACTGTCGGTGTTTCGCCGGCCGATCCGCGTGCAGATCTTGGGCGTCATGGACGCGGAGGAAGCGCGCACCAAGAGCCGCGAACTGATTGCGCGCGCCGTCGGCGAGCCGCTGGCGCCTTGAATTACGGCGACAGCTATAATGGTGGGCAACCCCATCATGGAAAACTCACGATGAACTCCGATCCCATAGTCATTTTGGGCGCCCGACGCACACCCGTCGGCGCCTTCCAGGGCGCATTGGCGACCGTCACCGGCCCGCAACTCGGCGCGGTCGCCATCAAAGCCGCGCTCGCCGACTCAGGTCTTTCCGCCGCGCAGGTCGATGATGTCATCATGGGCTGCGTGCTCTCGGCGGGACTGGGCCAGGCCCCCGCGCGGCAAGCCGCCTTGGGCGCGGGGCTGCCGGCCAGCGTGCCCACCACCACCGTCAACAAGATGTGCGGCTCAGCCATGCGCGCCGTGATGCAGGGCGCCGATCAGATTCTCGCCGGATCCGCGCAGGTCATCGTTGCCGGCGGCCTCGAGTCCATGACCAATGCACCCTACTTGCTGCCCAAAGCCCGCGCCGGCTACCGCATGGGTCACCAGGAGGTTCTCGATCACATGTTCTACGACGGCCTGCA
Organism: uncultured Steroidobacteraceae bacterium; assembly: GCA_964657945.1. Taxonomy (GTDB): domain Bacteria; phylum Pseudomonadota; class Gammaproteobacteria; order Steroidobacterales; family Steroidobacteraceae; genus Bog-1198. The sequence continues at coordinate 10,129 of CAZZWM010000103.1, read as the reverse complement.
GAGTCCCTGGGACGGCCAGCTCATGGGATGCTTCGCGGAAGCGACGTCGGAGAAATACCGCTTCTCGCGGCAGGCGCAGGATGAATTCGCCGCCGAATCCCTGACACGCGCCTTGGCCGCCTGTAACGGCGGCGCCTTCGCGGGCGAAGTGGCCGCGGTAACCACCAAGACCCGCAAGGGTGAGGTCATCGTCGACAAGGACGAGACTCCGTTCACGCTCGACGTCAACAAAATCCCCAATCTCAAGGCGGCGTTCAAGAAGGACGGCACAGTGACAGCCGCCAGTTCGGCCGGCATTTCCGACGGCGCCGCCGCCGTGGTATTGGCGCGTCAATCCTATGCAGCCGCCAAAGGCTTGAAGCCTTTGGCCCAGATCCTCGGTTACAGCAGTTTTGCCCGTGAGCCGGAGTGGTTCACGCTGGCGCCGGTCGGCGCCATCCAAAGGCTGCTCACCCAGCTCGACTGGCAGGCCGGCGATGCCGATCTCTATGAAATCAACGAAGCTTTTGCAGCCGTGCCGATGGCTGCCATGAAGGATCTCGGCATCGCTCACGACAAGGTCAATGTGAACGGCGGCGCCTGTGCCTTGGGTCATCCCATCGGCGCCACCGGCGCGCGCATTCTGACCACCCTGCTGTATGCGCTCAAAGCCCGCCACAAGCAACGCGGCATCGCCAGCCTGTGCATCGGCGGCGGAGAAGCCACCGCCATCGCGATCGAGCTGGTGTGAATGAAGGGGCATCCTTGCCCAAACCCTGCCCAAATCCCTTGGCCGTCCTGGAGTGCGGCGTCCGTGGCCTGTCAACATGGGTGTCCCCAGTGAACAAAGCGCCAATTGCGACCCACCGTTTCAGGGCTTGTCCAACCAGTGGACGTCGCCCCATATGCCAGAGTGTGGTCTACTACCGGCCCTTTTTTCGAGCCCCAGCCGATTTCAGGTGTAACTGATGAATGATGCAGTGCAACGCGATGTCATGGAGTACGAGGTGGCCATCGTCGGCGCCGGCCCAGCGGGGCTCTCTTGCGCCATCCGGCTCAAGCAGCTGAAGCCCGAATTGAGCGTGTGCGTACTGGAGAAGGCTGCCAGTCTCGGAGCGCACTCCCTGTCCGGCGCGGTGCTCGAGCCGGGACCGCTGGATGAGTTGCTGCCGGACTGGCGCAAACATGCGCCCGCCATCTGCGTGCCGGCAGGCAAGGACGAGTTCTTCTATATGACCCGCCGCGGCCGCATCAAGGCGCCGCTGGCGCCGCCGCAGATGTGGAATCACGGTAATTTCATCACCTCCCTCGGCCAGCTGGTACCCATCCTGGGGGCGGAAGCGGAACGGCTCGGCGTCGATGTGTTCCCCGGCTTCGCCGCGGCGGAAGCGCTGTTCGATGAGGCCGGCGCCGTGAAGGGCGTGCGCATCGGCGACATGGGCGTGGAGAAGAACGGCGAGCACGGCCCCAACTTTGCATTGGGTCCGGAGATTCACGCCAGGATCACCCTGTTCTGCGAAGGCTGCCGCGGCTCGACATCCAAGCAATTGATCGCGCGCTACGCGCTCGATGCCGGCAAGTCGCCGCAAACCTACGGACTGGGCTTCAAGGAATTGTGGCAGGTGCCGCCGGGGCGCGTGCAGCCCGGATTGATTCAGCACACCTTGGGATGGCCGCTCGATAACGCCACCTACGGCGGCAGTTTCCTGTATCACCTCGACAACGACCGCGTGTACGTGGGATTCGTCGTCGGGCTCGACTATGAAGATCCGCGCTTCAAACCCTTCGAAGCGTTCCAGCAGTGGAAGAATCATCCTGCCATCAAGAGTCTGCTGCAGGGAGGCGAGATCATTGCCGGCGGCGCACGCACCGTGATCGAAGGCGGTTGGCAGTCCATGCCTACGCTGGAAATGCCGGGGGCAATGCTGGTCGGCGACGCCGGCGGTACGCTCAATACCCCGAAGATCAAAGGCATCCACCAAGCGATCCGCTCCGGCATGACCGCGGCGGCACACTACGTCGAAACCGGCGGCAGCGCGGGGTTCGACCAGCGCTGGCGCGAATCTGCTGGCGGCCGGGAACTGTACAAAGTGCGCAACATACGCCCCGGATTCCGGCGCGGGCTGTGGATGGGCTTGATCAACGCAGCGTGGGAGACCCTTACATTCGGAAAATCGCCATGGACCTTGGCAAATCATGCCGATCACTCCGCGCTCCGGCATCTGGATGATTACGCCTCGCCCGAGCGCGATTGGGGCGATCGCGAACTGCCGCCGCGTGATCGGCTGGCATCGGTGTTCTTCGCCGCAACCACGCACGATGAGAATCAGCCCGTCCACCTGCATGTGGCGGACACCTCGGTGTGCGCGACCCGCTGCATCGAAGATTTCGGCAATCCGTGCACGAATTTCTGTCCGGCGAACGTCTACGAAATGATCGACGACGGCAGCGGCGGCAAGCGGTTGCAGATCAACTCGTCGAACTGCGTGCATTGCAAAGCCTGCGACATCAAAGAACCGTACGCGGGCCAGATCACCTGGGTGCCCCCGGAGGGCGGTTCGGGCCCCAACTACCAGAGTCTCTGACGATTCAATTAGATCCAAGCCAGCAGCTGGCAGCCGCCCGCCTCGACGCATTGGGCGTCCAGCTTCAACGACGACCCGACTCCTGGGCCCGAAAATTCCGCGCGCTGCTTGCCGCGGGGTCTGCGGCCGACGAGACGCCGCGCGGTGTCTATTTATGGGGTGCCGTCGGCCGCGGCAAGACGCTGATCATGGATTCCTTCTATGAGGCGCTGCGCCTGCGGCGCAAGCAACGCACCCACTTTTATCGATTCATGCGTGCCGTTCACGCCGAGCTGCGCGAAATCAAGGATCGTGAACAGCCCATCGACATCGTGGCCGCCCGTTTGGCACAGCGCATCGCCATCCTGTGTCTGGATGAGTTCTTCGTTGCGGATATTGCCGATGCCATGATATTGGGCGCGCTGTTCGACGGCCTGTTTCGCCGCGGCGTCGCGCTGGTCATCACCTCCAACGTGCCTCCCGCCGATCTGTACAAGGACGGACTGCAGCGCCAACGCTTTCTGCCCGCCATCGCCGCCATTGAAGCGCATATGGACGTGGTGCATCTCGACGGCGGCGTGGACTATCGGCTGCGCGAGTTGGAGCAGGCGCCGACCTACCTGGATTCCACCCTGCCATCGACCGCCGCTGTCCTGCAGCAACGCTTCGCCTCCCTCGCCGGCGGCACGCCGTGCCGCACGGCCACGCTGTCCATCGAAGGCCGTCCGATCACCGCACTGGCCGCAGGTCCAGGCCTGGTGTGGTTCGATTTCAAGGACATCTGCGAGGGGCCGCGCAGCCAGAACGACTACATCGAAGTGGCGCAGCTGTATCACACGGTGTTCGTCTCCAACATTCCGCTGTTCACCGTCGAGAACGAGAATTCCGCGCGGCGGTTCATCATGCTCATCGACGAGTTCTATGATCGCTGCGTGAACATCGTGGTATCGGCCGCCGCGCCGCCCACCCGGTTGTATCAGGGACAGAAGTTGCAGTTTGAATTCCAGCGTGCTGCCAGCCGTCTGATCGAAATGCAGACGCAGCAATACCTTGCCGGACAACACCGACAGCAAGGGGCATCGACCCCTGGCATAATTCGCGCACAATAATTAGGGCTCCGATCCACGCATGTATCAAGTTTCCTCCAACCAGCACCGCAAACTCGTCTCGAGGGTGGCCCGCAGCGCAGTGCGGCCGCCGAAATCGATGCGGCACTTCGACTGGCGCCTGTATTTGCGCAGTTATTTCGCGCATGTCGAAGACCTGGACTTGGTCGAGCGCGATCCGGCGGCACTCGCGGCGCTCGCGTTGTCGCAGCTGATGTTCGGTTTGCGCCGCAAACGTACCGCCCTGGTGCGCGTGTTCAATCCCACGGTGCGCGAACATGGCTATGTCTCGCCGCACACCGTCATCGAGGTGGTCAACGACGACATGCCCTTTCTGGTGGACTCGGTCAGTCTCGCGCTCACCGAACGCTCCCTGACTCTGCACTTGATCGCGCACCCCATTCTGGCCGTGCAGCGCGATGCCGCAGGAATATTGCGCCGCATCGCCAAACGCAGCGTGGCGCCCCGGGAAAAAGGCCTGCGGCTGGAGTCTTTCCAACACATGGAAATAGACCGCATCGTCGATCCGGCGGCACTCGGGTCGCTGGCCGCGCAGATCGAACGCAGCCTGCGCGACGTGCGGGTGGCCTGTGCCGATTGGGCCCGCATGCGCCAGGCGGCGCGAAAGGCGGCGCAAGATCTGGCGGCCACGACCGCGCGGGTCGATCCCACCGACTTGAGCGAGACCTGCGCGCTGCTGGCGTGGATGGAAAATCGTCATTTCACCTTTTTGGGCTACCGCGAATATCGGCTGCGCGGCGGCAAAGGACGCGAGAGGCTCGACGCCATTGCCTCCACCGGACTCGGCATCCTGCGTGCGGGCCACAAGCAGCCCGAAAACGCCCACCGTGCGCGTGCACTGTCGGCCGACATTCGCCGCCAGAGCCGCTCGCCCGACCTGGCATTGGTCACCAAGGCGAACGTGGTTTCCACCGTGCACCGTCCGGGTTATCTGGATTACATCGGCATCAAGCAGTTCGACGCCAAGGGCAGGCTGACCGGCGAACGTCGTTTCGTCGGCCTTTGGACCTCGGCGGCGTACAGCGCGAACCCACGGGAAATTCCGCTGCTGCGTTACAAGGTGGCGCAGGTGGAGGAACATTTCGCGCTGGCGCCCGACAGCCATGACGGGAAGGCGCTGCAGCACATTCTCGAATCCTTCCCGCGCGATGAATTGTTCCAATCCCGCGTCGCCGAATTGAACCGCATTGCCACCGGCATCTTCGGCCTGCAGGAGCGTCCGCGCGTGCGCGTGCTGCTGCGCCGCGACCCTTTCCGGCGGTTCTATTCCTGCCTGATATTCGTGCCGCGCGAAAAGTACAACACGCAGGTGCGCCAGCGCATCGAACGCGTCGTGCGCGACGCCTTCGATTCCTTCAGCATGGAGTCGCAGGTGCAGATCGCCGAGTCGAATCTGGCGCGGCTGCACATCGTCGCGCGCACCCACCCCACTGACGAGAAGCGCATAGACGCGGAAGCGCTGGAACGACGGGTCGCGGCGGCGGTGCGTTCCTGGGCGGATGGCTTCAAGAACGCTCTGCTGTCGCGCTTCGACGAAGCCTACGCATTGCAATTGTTCGATCAATACGCACTGGCATTCCCGGCCGCCTATACCGAGGACTTCAACGGCGATTCCGCGGCGCTGGATGTCTCCTTCCTCGAAGCCCTGGAGAAGGAACCGAAGCGCCTGCATCTGGACATCTATCGTCCCGACCCGCGCCGCAAGGACAAGTTCTACCTCAAGATCTTCCGCAGCCAGGACGCCATCCCCATTTCCGATCTGCTGCCCATGCTGGAAAACATGGGCCTCAAAGTGATTGCCGAGCGGCCGTATGAGCTGGAATTCCCGGCCGGCCGCCGTGCCTGGATTCAAGACCTGGAATTGATCATGCAAGCCCCCGCAGCCATTCCCCCGGAGTTGCTGGACCGCGAGGTCAAGAACGCGTTCACGGCCGTATGGCTCGGCCGCATGGACAACGACAGCTTCAACCAACTGACCCTGACGGCCGGCATCTCCTGGCGCATCGTCACGGTGCTGCGCGCCTATTGCCGTTACCTGCTGCAAACCGGCCTGCCCTTCAGTCAGATCTACATCGCGCAGGTGCTGAACAACAACGCGGCCATCACCCGGCTGCTCGCCGATCTGTTCGTCACCCGCTTCGACCCGCAACTGCCCACCGACACCCGGCTCAAATCCCTGGCCCGGTTGGGCAAGGGCATCCTGGGCGCACTCGAGGACGTGACGCGTTCGGATGAGGACCGGATCCTGCGCGCCCTGTGGAATGCGCTGTCCGCCACGGTGCGCACCAATGCCTATCAGAAGGATGCGGCCGGTATTGCGAAGGAATATCTGTCGTTCAAGATCGAGAGTCAGCAGTTGCGCGAACTGCCGCTGCCGAAACCCTTGTTCGAGGTTTTCGTGTTCTCGCCGCGCATGGAAGGCGTGCATCTGCGCATGGGTTACGTCGCGCGCGGCGGCATCCGCTGGTCGGATCGGCGCGAGGACTTCCGCACTGAAATTCTCGGGCTGATGAAGGCGCAGCAGGTCAAGAACACCGTCATCGTACCCGTGGGCGCCAAGGGCGGCTTCGTGGTGCGGCGCATGCCCGCCGATCGCGCGGCGCAGTCTGCCGAGGTGATCGCCTGCTACCAAACCCTGATACGTGGAATGCTGGACATCACCGACAACATCGTCGATGAGAAGATCACGCCGCCTCGCGCCGTGATCCGCCACGACGGCGACGATGCCTACCTGGTGGTCGCCGCCGACAAGGGAACGGCGACTTTTTCCGACATCGCCAACGCCATTTCGAACGACTACGGTTTCTGGCTGGGCGATGCCTTCGCTTCAGGCGGCTCCGCAGGGTACGACCACAAGAAAATGGCCATCACGGCGCGCGGTGCCTGGGAGTGCGTGAAACGCCATTTCCGCGAACTCGGCGTCGACATACAGACTCAACCGTTCACGGTGGCCGGCATCGGCGACATGGCCGGCGACGTATTCGGCAACGGCATGCTGCAATCCACGAAGATCAAGCTGCTCGCCGCTTTCAATCATCAGCACATATTCCTGGATCCGCAGCCGGACCTCGCGCGCTCGTTTGCCGAACGCCGCCGCCTGTTCAAGCTGCCGCGATCTTCCTGGGACGACTATTCGCGGGCTGCGATCTCCAAGGGCGGCGGCATCTACCTGCGCTCCGCCAAGACACTGCCGCTGTCGCGGGAAGTGCAGCAGCTGCTCGAGCTGCCCGCGCAATCCACGCCCAACGAGGTCATCAAGGCCATTTTGAAGTCGCACGTCGACCTGCTGTGGAACGGCGGCATCGGCACCTACATCAAGGCCGGCGCCGAAAGTCACAGCGATGTGGGCGATCGCAGCAACGATGCGGTGCGTATCGATGCACGCGACCTGAATTGCAAAGTCATCGGTGAGGGCGGTAATCTCGGCGTATCGCAGCTCGGGCGCATCGAATTCGCGCGGCGCGGCGGACGACTCAACACCGATTTCATCGACAACTCCGCCGGGGTCAACTGCTCCGACGTCGAAGTGAACCTGAAGATACTTTTGAATGGCGCGGTGCGCGCCAAGGAACTCACCGTGGCCGCGCGCAACCGGCTGCTGGCGAGGATGACCGATGAAGTGGCCGGGCTGGTGCTGCGTAACAATTACCTGCAGAGTCAGGGCATCAGCACCATCGAATTTCAATCCAAACAGCGCCTGAGCGAAAGCGCCTATGTGATACGGGCCTTGGAGAGGGCCGGCGACTTGAACCGCGCACTCGAATTCCTGCCCAGCGAGGAGGAATTGGCTGAGCGGCGCCAGGCGGGCGAGGGCCTGACGCGGCCGGAACTATCCGTCACGTTGAGCTACGGCAAGATCTGGCTGTATCGCGCGCTGATCCATTCGAATGTGCCGGAGGATCCCTACCTTTCGAACGAACTGAATCGATACTTCCCCGTGCCGGTGCAAAAGCGCTTTGCCAGGCGCATCAAGCGCCATCGCTTGCGGCGCGAAATCATCGCCACCGCCATCACCAACAGCTTGATCAACCGCATGGGTCCGGTATTCCCGGTGCGCGCCCAGGACGACACGGGGGCCGACCCTGCATCCATCGCCCGCGCCTACAGCATCGCGCGCGAGGTTTTCGCGGTGCGCAACATCTGGGCGCAGATCGAGGCGCTCGACAATTGCGTGCCGGCCAGCCTGCAGTACACCGCCATGTTCGAGACCACGCGGCTGCTGCGCCACATCACCTATTGGTTGCTCGAATATCGCCGCAACGATCTGGACATCGAGCGCGCGGTCTCGCGCTATGCCGGCAAGGTGGCCGAATTGTTCCACGAGCTGAATTCGGTGCTCAGCCCCACCGAACAAGCCCGCACCCGGGCCCTGCGCTCTTCGTTGATCGAAAAAAATGTCCCCGAACATCTGGCGGCGCGCATCGCCTCGCTCGACATCCTGCATTGCGCACTGGATTTGGTAGAGGTCGCCACCACGGCGCGCGTCAAGATCGGTTATGCCGCCAAGACGTATTTCGAACTGGGCGAACGCATCGGATTGACGTGGATCAAGGGCCAGATCGAGGGCCTGGTGTACGAGGGTCATTGGCAGGGGGTCGCGCGCCACACCTTGCTGGACAACTTGTACGCGTTGCAGCGCAGGATCACGCTGGTGGTGCTGGGTTACAAGGGCCGCGAACCCGCGGCGCGCGTCGAGCACTGGATGTCGCAGCACGTCGCACCGATCGAGGCCTTGAAACGCGTGGTGCTCGACCTCCGCACCAGCGCGACGCCGGACTTCGCCACGCTGTCGGTCGCCCTGCAGGCCGTGCGGCGCTTGGCGCAGGAATGAGCGCCCCCATGCCCCTGGTCGATTTCGGCGTCGAGTATCTGCAGGAACGCATCGATCGCGAGATCGTGCTGGCCAAGCCCATGGGCGTCGTGGTGGAATCGGCCGACGCAGCCGGCATCGTGCTGCGCGCGCCGCTGCCGGCCAACACCAATCACAAGGGCACGGCCTTTGGCGGCAGCCTGTATGCGCTGGCCGTGCTGACCGGATGGGCCTGGCTGACGCGCTACATCGCATCGAGCGCCATCGACGCCGATGCCGTCATCCAGGAGTCCAGCATGCAATTCCTGGTGCCGGTGAACGGCGACCTGCGCGCCGTCATCGTGCCGCCGGCCGACGCCGACATCGACAAGTTCCACAAGCTCTTGCTGAGAGCCGGGCGCAGCCGCATCCGCTTGCGGGTGGAAATGCATCAAAGCGGAAAGCTCGCCACAGTGTTCGACGGTTTGTTCGCGGCCGCAACGCGCCGCCAGGAGATTTGAATGCCCGGCAAACTCATTCTGGTCCGTCACGGCCAGAGCATCTGGAATTTGGAGAACCTCTATACCGGCTGGCATGACGTCGACTTGAGCGATCAAGGGCGCCTGGAGGCAGCCCAGGCCGGGCGCGAATTGCAGCGGGAGAATCTGCTCGCCGATATCGCCTTCACGTCGGTACTGAAACGCGCCATCCGCACCTTATGGCTGATACTCGACACCACCGATCGCATGTGGACGCCGGTGGAACGCAACTGGCGGCTGAACGAACGTCACTATGGCGCCTTGCAGGGTTTGAACAAGGCTCAGACGGTTGAAGAACACGGTGAAGCGCAGGTGAAGATCTGGCGTCGCAGCTATGACGTCCCGCCTCCGCCCATGTCCGTGGACGACCCGCGTCATCCGCGCTTCGATCCGCGTTATGCAGGCGTCGATCCAAAGTCCCTGCCGGCCACCGAATCCTTGAAAGACACACTGGCCCGGGTGCTGCCCTTTTGGGAGTCGCGCATCGTGCCGCAACTGCGCGACAACAACAACGTGCTGGTGGTGGCGCACGGCAATTCACTGCGCGCGTTGGTCAAGATGTTGGACATGATGTCGGAAAGCGACATCGTCGAGTTCAACATTCCCACCGGCATCCCGATGCTGTACGAACTCGACGAGCAGTTACAGCCGGTGAACCGCAGATTCTTGGGCGATCCCAAGGCGCTTGCCGCCGCACAAGAGGCGGTGCGCCGGCAGACTGAAAAGAAATGACCTCAAGAGTCCGGCGCGATGGCGAGCTTGATCCCGGATAGCGCATCGGTGAAATCCACCTGACAGGAAAGTCGCGAGGTGCCTTCCTTGAAGTCACCCAGTTCGCGCAGCAATTCCAATTCGTCGCTCTGCGGCTTCGGCAGGCGCGCCGCCCATTCCGGATCGACGTAGACGTGGCAGGTCGCGCACGAACAAAGGCCGCCGCAGATGGCCGCAACGCCATAATCGAGTTCGCGCAGAATCTCCATTATTTTGAGGCCGGGTTTTGCCTCGATTGCGTGCTCTTTACCATCACGGTCCACCACGATCATCCGCGCCATTAACATCTCCTGCAAAATGGCGGCTAGTTTGCCGGAAGTGACAGCCGCGCGTCGAGCAATGCCGCGCGCGCGGCGATGG
>CAZZWM010000102.1:0-14744 GCA_964657945.1 uncultured Steroidobacteraceae bacterium | reverse complement strand
TTTTGAGCGCAACGCCGCAGTCAGGCAAATAACGGGGCTACACCTCCAATCGATCCGAAGGGCGGGCTACCAGCGCATACAGCACCGGCATGAGGAAGATGCTGATCAGCAGCCGTGAGAACAGGCCGCTGACGATGACCAGTGCGAAGGGACGTTGGGTGTCGGTGCCGACACCGGTGGCGAGCGCCACCGGCAGCAAGCCGAGCGCGGCGACCAGCGCGGTCATCATGATGGGCCGCAAACGCAAGATGGCAGCCTGGCGAATGGCCACGGTCACATCGCTGCCGGCGCGGCGCAACTCGTTGACGTAGGAGATGTATACGATCGCAGTCTGCACCGAGACGCCAAACAGTGCGAGAAAGCCGATGCCGGAGGAGGCCGAGAACGGTGTGCCGCTGATCCACAGTGCAACGATGCCGCCCACCGGCGCCGATAGCAGCACGCCAAGCACGGTAATGAATGGAAACTTGAAGTTGCTGTAGAGAGCAAACAACAGCATGAATATCAGGAACAGTGTCAGCGGCAGCACGACGCTGAGCTGCTGGCGCGAGGCGGTGTACTCGGTGTACTCGCCGCCCCAGTCCAGCCGATAGCCCTGCGGCAGGCTGACCTTCTCCTTGATCTGGTGCATGGCATCACCGACGGCGCCGGCCAAGTCACGCCCATCCACCGAAAATTGCACGCCGATGTAGCGCGAATTGTCCTGGCGATAAATGAACGCGGCGCCGCTGGCCACCTCGATGTCCGCAAATTCCTTCAACGGTATCTGCTGGCCTGCAGGCGTGGACACCAGGATGTTGCCGATCTCTTCCGGATTGTCGCGATACTGTTGCTCCAGCCGTACGATGAGGTCGAACTGCTTTTCCTGCTGCACCACCTGGGTTGCGGCATCGCCGCCGATCGCCGTTTGAATCAGCGCATTGATGTCGGCGACATTCAAGCCGTAGCGCGCGATGCGCTCGCGGTTGATGGTGATGGTCAGGCTGGGTTGCCCGAGTTCCTGCACCAAGGTGACATCCTTGATGCCGCGCACGCGTTCGAGAATCTGCTTGATGGCCTTGCCCTTGTGCTGCAGCGTCTCCAAATCCGAACCGAACACCTTCACGGCGAGCGCGCTTTTCAAGCCGGTTTCCGCCTCATCCACCGCGTCTTCGGCCGGTTGGGTGTAGTTGAACGTAATGCCGGGAAAGGCGGCGAGCTTTTGGTTGATGGCCTCGATCAAGCCTGCCTTGCTGCGGTAAGCGCCGGTCCATGTCGAGTAAGGCTTCAAATCGACGTAGAATTCGACATTGAAAAACCCGGTGGGATCGGTGCCGTCATCCGGGCGGCCGAGCTCCGAAGCCACCGTGGTGACCTCCGGGAAGGAAGCCAGGACGCTTCGCACCTGCGGGGCAATCTTCGAGGACTCATCGAAGGAAATGGTGTACGGCATCGTGGCGCGCACCCACAGGGCACCCTCATCGAGATGCGGCATGAACTCCGCCCCAATGCGCGGGATCAGCAGCAACGACCCCAACAGCAGCAGCGCGGACGCCAGCGTGGTTGCATAGGGGTGCGCCAGACAGATGTCGAGCCCCCGCGTGTAGACGGATTTGATGGCTTCGAAGGCGGCATTGCGCCGCTCGCGCACACCGTTGCGCATGAGCCACGCACACAACACCGGCAGCAAGGTCAGCGTCACCAGCAGCGAGCCCACCAGTGCAAACACCATGGTGTCCGCCATGGGCTTGAACAACGTGCCAGAAGGCCCCGAAAGCACGTATATCGGCAGGAAGCCGGCGACGATCACCGCCACCGAATAGAACAGGGGCCGGTCCACTTCGGCGGCGGCCTCCAGAATGATTTGCGTCACGCTGACCGCCGAGTTCTTGCGGGCGACGATCTGGCGGAAAATGTTCTCCACCATCACCACGCCCCCGTCCACCAAGATGCCGAAGTCGATCGCACCGATGGACAAGAGATTGGCGGAGGCGTGCTGCAGATCCAGGCAGATGAATGCGAACAGCAGCGCGAGAGGAATGCTGGCGGCCACGATCAGGCCGGCTCTGAAGTCATAGAGGAAAAAGATCAGGACCACGACCACCAACAGGATGCCCCGCAGCAAATTGCGTTGCACCACCTCGGTGGTGAGCGATACCAAGTTGCTGCGGTCGTAAAACGGAACAACCTTGATGTCCTTGGGCAGGATCTGCTGGTTGAGTTCCTGGGTCTTCGCCTCGACACCCCGCAGGACGTCCTGGGTCTTCTCCCCGGTGCGCAGCAAGATCACCCCTTCAACGGCGTCATCCTGATCTTGAAATCCGAACTCGCCGAGACGCGGCGCAATGCCGATCTGTACCCGTCCCACATCCTTGACCAGGATGGGCACGCCGTCGTGTACCGCGAGCACCACGTTGCCGATGTCCTGCAACGTGGCGATACGGCCCAGGCCGCGCACGTAGTAGAACTGGCCGCCCTGTGAATAAAAGCCGCCGCCGGAATTGTCGTTGTTCGCCGTGAGCGCAGTTTCGACCTGCGCCACGGACAGCCCCACCGAGGCGATGCGGGCCGGATCGAGCAGGACCTGGTACTGCATCGTGCCGCCGCCGAAACCCGAATCATCCGCGACGCCGGGAACGGACTTGTACTGCGGCTCGACCACCCAGTCCTCGAAGGTCTTCAATTCCATCGGCGAGCGGTCCGCGCTCTGCAGCACGTAGCGGTAGATCAGGCCTGAGGGTGCCGACATGGGCGAGAGCGTCGGGGCGACGCCGGACGGCAAGGTGAGTTCCGAGAAGCGATTGAACACCTGCTGGCGCGCAAAGTAATTGTCGGTGCCGTTCTGATACGTGAGGATGACGTCGGACAGACCGTACAGCGAGATGGAGCGGATGGTGCTCAAGCGGGGGATGCCGTTCATCTCACGTTCGACGGGCACGGTGATCAGGCGCTCGATTTCTTCGGCGGCGCGGCCGGGCCACTGCGTGATGACCTCGACCATGGGCGGCGCCAGGTCTGGGTAGGCATCCACCGGCAGGCGCCGCATGGAGAAGGATCCGACGCCGACGAGCAGCAGCATCATCAAGCCGACCAGGAACCGCTGGCGCAGCGAGGACGCCACGATGCGGTTCATCATCGATCCCGTACGCGGTTCGCTCATTGATTCTGCATGAACTGAAGAAACAGGGCTCCATCCACCACGATCTTGTCGCCCGCCGACAAGCCTTCGGTGATGTCGTAGGTATCGCCCGTGCGGCCGCCCAGGGTGACGTGTCGCCGCATCAAGCTGCCGTCGGCCTGGAGCTGATACACGAAGGGCAGATTTTCATCGTCGCGCAGAATCGCCGACACCGGGATGAGCAGCCCGTGACTCTCCTGCCCGGCCTGCAGGCGCACGCGCACGTACATTTGCTTTTTCAGCAGGTCGCCGGGATTCTCGACCACCACCCGCACCGCCACCGCGCGGGTGTCGGAGTTCACCTGCGCCGCGATATTGTCCACCTTGCCGGACAGGCTCTTCGAACCGATGCCGCTGTCGACCTGCGCCGCGTCCCCGACACTCACCGCGGCCAGATCGGCGCCGAAGATCTGCGCCATCACCCAGACCCGGGACAGGTTGGCGACCGTGAAGCATGGCGTCGTGCCCGCATCGAGCAATTGTCCGGGAGTCACCAGTCTCTCCACCACGGTGCCGGCGACCGGCGCACGAATCATGCCTTCGACTCTCGTCACCTTGTGCCCTGCTTGAATTTCTTTGATCGTTGCGGCCGGCACCTGCAGCGACACGAGTTCCTGGAGCGCCGCATCGCGGTCTGCCTCGGCGTTGGCGGCATCGGTCTCGGCCTGCGCGGCTTCGCGCTGCGCCACCCCGTTGTGCGCAAGCAAATCCTGGTCGACATCCGCCAACTTGCGATTGGTTTGGGCGGTGGCAAGCGCCTTTTGATAGGCACTGATCGCCGCGGCAAAATCCGGTGAATCCACCGAGGCCAGGGCATCGCCCTTCTTCACCCGCTGACCGAGCGCTGCGACTACCCGCGATACCGGACCTGAGAACGGCGCCAGCACGCTGGTGGCCTGATCGTTGTCGAAATCGACCACGCCGGTGGTCTCGATGGTCCGATGAAAGCCGGCGCTTTGAACCTCGTAAATCTGAATGTGCCCGCGCTGCGCGTCGCTCAAACGCACATTGCCGAGATCGGCGGGTGCGGCCGCACGGGTTTCCTCGGCCTTGCCGCTGCAGCCGGTCAGCCACGCCGCCGCGAGTAAGACCGTTGTGAGCCAGAGGCGAAATTCCGTGCGCTGCCGCCTGTGCGGCATCCCTTCGAACGAGCTATTTTGCATATTTTCCCGAGGTCAAATCCGCGCGGTTCCACCAACCGCCTCCCAAGGCTTGAAACAAAGCCGCCGTGTCGGCGTAGCGGCTCGCTTGTGCCTGCACCAGCGCAATCTGGCTCTGCTGTTCGGCCTGTTCGGCGGTCAGCAGGGACAAATAGTTGGCGTATCCGCCGCGCCACTGACGCCGCGCCAGATCAAGGGTGACATTGGCCGAATCGGCGGCGGTCTTGGCCGCTTTCAGGGACTCCGCGTCCTGCTCCAGCGCCGTCAAGGTATCGGCGACATTCTGAAAGGCGGCCAGCACGGCGCTGCGATACTGTTCGGCCGCCTCGGTGTACGCCGCCTTGGCGGCGCGTTCCTGGTGCAGCAGCTGTCCACCTTCGAACAGCGGCGCAGCGGCCTCGACGCCCACGCCCCAGAATCCCGTGCCGCCGGAGAACAGCTGGCTGAAAAAGGCGGCGGAACTGCCGACATTGGCCGTCAATGGAAAACTCGGCAGCCGGTTGGCGATGGCGATGCCAATCTTGGCGCTGGCATCATGCAGATTGGCTTCGGCCTGCAGCACA
The DNA here is from genome assembly GCA_964657945.1 of uncultured Steroidobacteraceae bacterium. Lineage (GTDB taxonomy): Bacteria > Pseudomonadota > Gammaproteobacteria > Steroidobacterales > Steroidobacteraceae > Bog-1198. The sequence goes on along the minus strand of CAZZWM010000102.1, from coordinate 9,864 downwards.
TCCGGACGCTGCTCCACCAAGGTCGAGGGCAGACTCAGCGGCAATTCCTGCGGCAACTGCAGCATCGCCAGGTCAAATGATTCATCGGGCGCTTCGCTCGGAAACCGTCCGGTCAACGCCGCGAGCAAATCGTGCAGCTGCGCTTGTTGCTTGATCAGCGGCGGCAGCGTCGCGGCGAGCAGCGCCAGCTGCGATTCCTGCGCAGACACATCCAATTGACTGGCATAGCCCTTGGCCAACTGATAGCGCAGGATCCGCAAGGCCTCGGTACTGCTGGCGATGAGTTGGCGAGTCGCATCGACCTGTTTGCGCAGCGAGGCCACCTGAATGGCCGTGACCACCACATTGGACGTCAAGGTGGTATAGGTGGCCAGCATCTGAAAACGCACGCCTTGCTCCTGGGCCTGCAAGGACTCCACGGTGCGGCGGTTCAGGCCGAACACATCCGGCAGATAGGAGACGGTGACCTGGGGGGTGAATAGATTGAAAAGAAAGGCGTTCGAATTGAGCGTCGGGGAGATCTGCCCCGATATGCGTTGCCGAGTGGCCGAAAAATCTGCGACCACGCTGGGATAGAAAACCCCGCGCTGCGCCAGAACGTTCTCACGGGCCACGGAAAGTGCAGCTTGCGCCGCCTTCAAGTCCGGATTGCGATCCAGGGACTGATCGATCAACGCATTCAAGGCTTCCGAATGAAACAGCGTCCACCAGTCGGCGGCCAGTGCGCCGCCTTTGGCGAAGCGCTGCGCGTCGCCGCCCGTCGCATCGGGGGTGGCGGCTGTGCTCGATTGCGGATGTGCCGTGTAGTCCTCGACCGGCGGAGCCGCCGGCCGCTTGAAGTTCGGGCCCACGGCGCAGGCGGCCGACAGCACCACAGAAAGGCAGGCTGCAAGAAGGCGCAGCAGGCGTGATTGACGGATCAGGCTCATAGGATCGGTGGCTGCCGCAGCCTGTTTAATGCAGACATGGGACTCGGACACTGTGCCAAAGGTTCCTTGGCCCGTCATCTTGAGCGACTTGGGGGCTGGCCCCGGCCGCTTGAGGCTCACATAGTAGCTGATCTGGGGTGCTGGTCCGGCAATTGGTCGGCCGTCGGCGACACTTTCCCTGGGCGTAGGCATTCAGTCATGCTGGGCAAACAAAGCAATGACTTGGTTCAGGTACGCATGCGCAGGAAGTTGACGGAAGTATTGTGCTGCAGCATATTGATGTGGGCTTATCAGGCGAAGGGCGAGGAGCCTCTCTTCGGCTTCGTTTATACGACCGATCTGCTGCCGCAGAACAAATTCGAGGTCGCGCAGTGGCTCACCTGGCGTTCCGGCAAACCGGTGGGACAGTTCGATGTCGTTGAGGGCCGCACCGAATTCGAATACGGGGTCTCCGATCGGCTGCAGGTCGCGGCTTATCTGAATTACGAATGGGCGGACGCCTATCACGATGACGCAATCAATGGATCGACCCTGCCGCCGGCCACCCTCGCCAACCTGAACGTGGGACCCAATGACCGGCTCAATACGACCCGCTTCACAGCTGCCTCGCTCGAGGGCATCTACCGGGTCTTGAGTCCTTATATCGACCCGATCGGACTCGCGATTTATTTGAGGCCTTCGCTCGGTGCGCAGTTTCGCGAAGTTGAGGCGCGGTTGATCCTGCAGAAGAACTTCGCCGACGACCGTTGGGTGGTGGCGTTCAACCTGGGCGATACGGCGGATTGGCACGACATTCCCGTCGTCACCGATGCTGTCGATGGTGGCGCGTTCAGCCGGACCTGGGATAAAGAGAGTACGCTTTCATTGGGCCTGGCAAGCACCTACCGGTTCACCACCGGATGGTTCGCAGGCGTCGAACTTCAGAACGAACGCGGATATTCGGACCTCGATCCTTTCAGCACGCCGGCAAGAACCGGTGTTGCCTACTATCTCGGCCCGACCCTGCACTATGCGAACACCCGTATGTTCGCGACTTTGACATATCTCACACAATTGCCGTTTGCGAGCGATTATGCTCACTCGGAACCGGATTATGTAATCGGCGGCCGCAATTACGCCGCGGGCAACGAGCGGCTTCGGCTGCGGTTTAAATTCGGCTTGTACTTTTAGGAGCCAGTCATGGACTCACGCTTTTTCATGGTGCCGATGGCGGCATTGGTCATCGTTCAGCCGGCTCAAGCCACGACTTACCTGAGCATTCAGCAGGCTCAGGCGCTCATGTTTCCAAATGCCACCCTGACTGAGGACTTTCGCACGCTGTCCGATGCGCAGGTCGCGGCCATCGAGAAAACCAGCGACGCCAACGTCGGCAGCAGACAACTGCGTGCTTGGAAGTCCTCGACCGGCGGTTGGTTCATCGCGGATCAGGTCGTTGGCAAGCATGATTTCATTCCCTTCGTGGTCGCGTTGGACGAGAAAGGCGCCGTCCAGGACGTGGAAATATTGGAATACCGCGAAGCCTACGGCGGCGAGGTGGCCAACGCCAAGTGGCGTGCGCAGTTCGCCGGCAAGGATTCCAAGTCGCCGCTCAAGTTGACCAAGGACATTCAGAACATATCGGGGGCGACGCTGTCGTCGAAGCACATTACCGATGGCGTGCGCCGTTTGGTTGTCACGCATGCGCTCGTCCTGGCTGCCCGTTAAGCGCGCCAAACCGCTGCTGGGGACGCTGGTCAGCATTGCCGTCGAGGGACTGCCGTCCGAGGCGGCCAATATGGCGGTCACGCAGGGTTTCGAGCGGATCTTGCACATTCATCGTTGCATGAGTTTTCAAGATCCGCTGAGCGATGTATCGCGCCTCAATCGCGGGGCTCACGCAAGCTCCGTTCAGGTGGATCAAGACACTTACGATGTGTTGAGCCTCGCCGCCGACATCTCCGCGCGTAGCGGCGGCACGTTCGACGTCACCGTCAGCCCGTCGCTGTCGACGGCCTGGCGGCTGCGCGAGCCGGGCCGCTTCGCGGTGCCGGATGAGCGCGCTCGATGGTCGGATATCGAATTGTTACCGAGGCGCTGCGTGAGATTCGCGCGTTCCTTGATCATCGATTTGAGCGGAATCGCCAAGGGCTACGCTGTCGATCAGACGCTCGCGGCGCTATCGGCATACGAGCCTTCGCAGGCCTGCGTGAATGCCGGAGGCGACCTGGGTGTATGCGGATCCGAGACCGCGCGCGTGCGCCTGGACGCGCCGCTTGACGGTCAAGCGGCCCTGCCGGTGGTCGAAATCAAGAATGGCTGTCTCGCGAGTTCGGGGGCACGCGACGATTGGTCGGCAATCGATGAGCGAGAATTCGTCGACGGCGCCGAACGGCGCACGGTGGCAGCCCGATTCGTCTCCGTACTGGCACAGAGTTGTGCCGTTGCGGATGCGCTCACCAAAGTCGTCATGGCGCGAGGCACCCGCTCCAGCGGCGTCCTGCGCCATTACACGGCGCGCGCCTTGCTCAACGAACAATCGACAGGCTGGCTCGAAGTTGCCTGAGAGGCGAATAAATTCTGATGATAGGCGAACCAATCTTCGCGCTCCTCTGGCGAGCTATTGGCCCGTATATGCGACATCGGCCGGCATCTGGCTGACGGGAGGCCTGTGGCTGCTGTTCCATTATTTTCTCGTGCGCCAGACAGAGTTCGGACCTGCCCCGCACCCGCTCGAGCGTTGGTGGTTGGCTGCGCACGGCGCAATGGCATTTGCCGGATTGTGGCTGATGGGATTTTTGTGGGCGACGCACATCGTTCGCCGCTGGAAGCTGCGCCGGCATCGCAAAACCGGCGGCACCTTGTTCGTGATCATGGTGCTGCTGATCGTCAGCGGACTGCTTTTATACTATCTGCCGAGCGATGAAACGCGCTCCCCCACCGCAATCGTTCATTGGGTGATCGGATTGGCGATGCCCTTGGCATTGATGGCGCATTGGTTGGTCCGCGCACGCTGAAAAGTTAAATGAAACACCGGAATTCCACCATGCAAGAGCTGCTCGGACGTCGTCAGATATTGACCGGCGCGAGCGCCGCCTTGTTGATTGCCGCCGTGCAAGGCTGCAGCGTCGGTGTTCGGGGAACCAAGCGGCCCACACCACCCACCACCGCCCTACAACTGGCGCCGCTGCACGTTGGCACCGACCGGATAACGGCCATCACCGTCTGCACACGTCCGTTCCGGGCTCAGGGGCCACGCCTCGATGTCGAGCAGGTGGGACAGAAAGTCATCGTGCACAATTACGGTCATGGCGGCAGCGGTTGGTCGCTGTCCTGGGGATCGAGCGGCTTCGCCGTGCAGAAGGCACTGGCCACCGGTGAGCGCGAGATCGCGGTAATCGGCTGTGGCGCCCTGGGCCTGACCTCCGGTCTGCTGCTACAGCGCGCCGGTGCGCGCGTCACCATCTATGCGAAGGATCTGCCCCCCAATGTGCGTTCCTCGCTCGCCACCGGCCTGTGGACACCGGACTCGCGGATTTGTCTAGAGGACAATGCGACACCCGCCTTCAAACAATTGTGGGCCGGCATGGCCCGACAGTCATTCCAAACCTATCAGACCTTGCTGGGTTTGCAGGGCAATCCGGTGGAATTCATTGACAGCTATTTCGTATCGGATGACTCGAACACAGTGCGTCGCCACGGCACCTCGAGCGACACGCGGCCCAAATTCGCGGAGCTGCAACGCGAACTGATCCCCGACCTGATTCCGGGGAGCGAGGACTTCGGACCCGGCAGTCATCCCTTCAAGGAACGCTATGTACGGCGCAATACCCTGATGATGTTCAACATCTCGTCGTATGCTCGCTTGCTGATGGCCGACTTCCTCGCCAATGGGGGCAAGATCGAGATCTCGGAATTCCACACGCCGGGTGATTTCGCGAAATTGCGCGAAAAAACCTTGATCAATGCCACCGGCTACGGGGCACGGGCCCTGTTCAGCGATGAGTCCGTCACTCCGGTGCGAGGACAATTGGCCCGCATGATCCCGCAGCCCGACGTCAACTACGGATTGTTCTACAAGGGCGTGTCCTTCGTTCCGCGCCGTGACGGCTTGGTGTTCCAAGCGGTGGGCGAGGATGACTACTATGGTTACGGCGACGCCACCACCCTACCGGACCGCGCCGAGGCGGAACTCGCGGTCAATACCATCGCCGGCCTCTACAAAGCGGCGTAGCTACTGACCAGCGATCGCGCGATATGTGAGGGTTTGCCTCACAGCGAACGCTTGCGATGGAGTTCCCGAGTTCATGCACCGCGGCAATCCACCGCCTCGAATCTAATGTGATATTGTGCGAAATGGCACGTTACATGGGTCTCATTGGGTGGCCGTTGATGCGCACCGGACCGAGTCGCCATGCGACTGCGTGAATCCGATTGCGCACTGGAACCGATCCACATTCCTGCGTCGATTCAGCCGCATGGTGCGGTGATAGTAATCTCCGCAGACGGAAAAAAAGTAACGCATGCCAGCGCCAATGTGAGCGCGTTCCTGGGGAAAGCCGCCAGCGAGATCCTCGGACGTTCCCTCAAGTCTGTGGTTGGAGATATCGGGGCCGCCGAACTGGGTACTCCGCCAACTGACCGGGCCCGGTCTTACCGGATGCCCGCCGCTGCTGCGATGGGCGGCGGTCTGCTGCATTTGCAATCCCACCGCGCCGGCCCGCGCATCGTCGTGGACATCGAGGCACTGAGTGCGGATGCCTGGCAGCGTCCCGATATGACCCAGGTGCAGTTGGTGTTGAAGTCCTTCGAGCTCGCCAAATCGCAAGTGGAGCTTTGTGAGCTGGCGGTCTGCGGGCTGCGCGATATCACCGGCCATGATCGGGTCATGGCATATCGCTTCGGCCCCGAAGGCCATGGAGAAGTCATCGCCGAGGCCTGCGCCGCACACCTCGATTCTTACCTCGGCCAGCGCTATCCGGCCTCCGACATTCCCAGTCAGGCGCGCCGGCTGTATTTGAACCAACGAGTCGGCGTAATCGTCGATTCCAGTTACGATCCTGTGCCTTTGATCGCCGCTTTCGCGTCGGATGGCGGTGGGCCGGTGGATCTCACCCGCTGTAGCCTCAGAAGCGTGTCTCCCGTGCATCGGGAATTCATGCGCAATATGAAGACAGCGGCGAGCATGACGATCGGTCTGGCCCAGGACGTCCCGGGCGGTAGAGAGCTATGGGGCATGCTGGTCTGCCATCACGCCACGCCGCGTGCGGTGGGTCCGGAGTTGAGGGCGGTCGCGGATATGCTCGGCCAGGTCGTTTCTCTTTTGCTCGCCAGTCAGGGCGCGACAGAAGCTCATGCGGAGAAAATAAAACGCAGTCACTTGCTGAGCATCTTGATGGACGGTCTCGCGGGCGACGCTCCGCTCATCGAGACGATGTCTGAGGTGTGCCCGGAGCTGTTGCAACTCACGGATTCGAGCGGTGCTTTGGTCCGATTCAATGGGCGCCTATTGCGCCTTGGCTCGGTGCCCGATGGGCCGTTGGCCGACATGGCACTAGAGCTGCTGAAGCCCGAACTGGGTACCGACCTGCGGGCGGTCGATGATGTGAGTCTACGGTATCCGCAGCTGGCGGCCTGCACGCCGGAATACAGCGGTGCGCTGATGCTCTCGCTCGCGGACAACACCGATGACTGCGTTGTCTGGTTTCGTGCGGAACAGGAGCAAACCATCACCTGGGGAGGCAATCCGCGAAAGCCGCTCGTGACCGACCCCAACTCTGGCGCTATTTCACCGCGCGCTTCGTTCCAGGCGTGGAAAGAGGTGGTTCAGGCGCGGTCGCTGCCATGGTCGAATGCGGTTCTTGCAGTTGCCGTAGAGTTCCGGCAAGCGGTCGAGCGGCAGGCGGCGCGGCGGAGCCAAATTGAGCTCAGGCTGTTCGATCGCATGTTCGAGGCCTCACCGATCGCGTTGCTGCTGATCGGGCAGAGCGGCTCGATAAAGCTATTGAACCGCCAAGCGGAAAAGCTCTTCGGCTTCGATCGCATGGCCCTGCACGGCAAGCCGATAGAGAGCCTCTTTCCCCCAAGCGGTCCGGACGATCAACGTGCGCAAGTTTTGGATTACATCGCCGATCCACCGCAGCGCGAGACGACGGAAGGGATGCGCATCCTCGGTTTGAGGATGGACGGATCGAGGGTGCCGCTGGAAATCGCACTGAATCCGGTCGAGCCGACCCTGTTTGGCGGCGAGAGGATGGTCCAATTGAGCATAACGGATTTGACGGCGCGCCTCGAGAATGAAAGGCAAAAACTCCAGGCGCAAAGCCGCTTGCGATCCGTGGCCCAACACGTTCCCGCGATGATCGGTTATTGGAACAAAGACTTGATCTGCGAGTTTGCCAACGAAGGATATCGAGTTTGGTTCGGTCTGGGTCCAGAGCAGATCGTCGGCATGACCTTGGGGAATCTGCTCGGCGAGACTCTCGATCTGCAACTGGCGCCTTACCTACAGCGCGTCCTCGCCGGTCAATCCGAACACTATGAGACCACCATGAACCAATTCGACGGCACACCGGCATACGCGGATTCGCGTTTTGTGCCGGACTTCGCGGATAGCGGGGAGGTTCAAGGATTCTATGTATTGGTCACGGATATCACGCCGTTACATCGCGCTACGCTGGAACTTGAATCCGTCAATAGCAAGCTCAATTACACCATTCACGAGCTCGATCAGTTCGTCTACACCGCTTCGCATGATTTGCGATCGCCGCTTCGCGCCATCAGTTCCCTCGTGCAGTTCATTCTGCAGGACGATTTGCAACTCGGGAAAGAAACCACCGAGCGCCTGACGCTGATAAAGAGCCGCTCCCTGCGCATGCAAAACATGCTCAATGACATCTTGACGTATGCCCGCGCGGACGAAGGATACCTGCCAGGGGCGTCCGCCATCCCGGTGGACCAGATAGTGCGCGAGGTTGTCCTGGCGCTTTCGCCATCGCCCGGTTTCGCCATCCGAACCCAACCCGTGAATGATTCGATCCTGGCTTACTCCATGCCGCTTTCACAGGTCCTGCAGAACTGTATAGGGAACGCAATCAAACATCACGATTGCACGGAGGGCTTCGTCGATGTCGATGTCGCGGACTGCGACGATCACTGGAGATTTTCGGTGACCGACGACGGGCCGGGAATTCCCCCCGATTACCGGGAATCGGTCTTCGAGATGTTTTCAACGTTGAAGTCCCGTGACCAGGTCGAAGGCAGCGGCATGGGACTCGCGCTGGTTCGCAAAATCGTTCGTCGGATGGGGGGCGCCTGCGGCGTCACGCCCCGCGAGGGCCGCGGCGCTCGTGTCTGGTTTGATTGGCCAAAAGTGCGGGCAGATGGGGTGAACATCACATGAATGAGCGACCCGTCACGATTCTGCTGGTCGAGGACGACGATGTCGATGCCCTCACTGTCGAGCGCTGTCTCAAAGAGGCGAAGATAAGCAACAAAATGGTTCGCGCCATCGATGGTGTGGAGGCCTTGGAGATGCTGCGTGGAACTCACGCTACCGCGCGATTGGCGGCGCCGTATTTGCTGCTGGTGGATATTCGCATGCCGCGGCTCGACGGCATCGGCCTCATCAATGAAATTCGCAGGGATCCGCAATTGACGCGCACGGTGATCTTCGTGTTGACCACATCGGATGCGGACCGCGACAAAATGGCCGCGTATGATGCACACGTGGCGGGCTATATCGTAAAGACGGGCAGCGGCGATCAGTTCTTGACCTTGGCTACGATGCTGAACTACTACCTGGTCATCGTCGAGCCTCCGCCCGTTGCCGCGAGCGGCTGATTGTCATTGCGACGAACGGTCCCCTCACTGCGCAGCGGCGCTTCCAGGCACATGGCCATGGCCACAGGCAGCCGGAATCGAAACACGCTCCCGGCTCCAAGCGTGCTTTCAACGGTCAGCTGCCCGCCGTGCAGATTTACCAAATGTCGTGCGATCGAAAGACCGAGGCCAAGTCCGCTCCCCATCAGATCGTCGCCCGCCGAGGAGACTTGGAAAAGGCGATCGAAGATTTGCGAAATATGTTGGGGGGCAACGCCGCATCCGGTATCGGAGACCGTGATTTCGACCTCGTCGGCCCGATCCGCCGCAACTCCGGCACTCAAGATGATCGAGCCACCGGACTCGGTGAATTTGGCGGCATTGCCGAGCAGGTTGCCGAGAATCTGGCCGAGTCTCGACGGGTCCGCCAGAACGAGGGGAAGGTCGCTTGAGACGCGTGATTCCAGAGTCAGGTTCTTGGCCCGCGCGACGGACCTGATCGACGCCAAGGCGAATTCGATGACGCGACTTGCTTGAGTCGGGAGCAATGTCAGTCGAAGTTTTCCGGTATCCAATCGCGATGAGTCGATCAAGTCATTCAGGTGATGATTCATCTGGTCACAACCGTCGAGTGCATGTTCGAGGAATGACCTTTGTCCCATGGCCGGCGCAGGCCCGCCCACGCCATCGAGCACCAGCGCCACGAACTCCCTCACCGCCGTCAGCGGCGTCTTCAATTCGTGCGACACCGAGTGGTAGACGCGCTCCAATTCCGAGGTCCGAGCCATCAACTGCGCGTTCATTTTCTCAAGATCACGATTCTTTTCACTCAAACTTCTGCGCAGCCGCGATTGCGCCACTGCGTTGACGATCGCTCGCTGCATCGCTTTGGCCGTCAGTCCTTCTTTCGGCAGGTAGTCGGAAATGCCGCATTTCAGGGCCGCCACTGCTATGGACTCGTTGCCTTGACCGGTCATCATGATTACCGGCGGCATCGACTGGCCGCGCTGTGCACCGGACAGTGTCTGGAACATCGCCAGACCGTCGGATTCGGGCAAGTGATAATCGAGCAGGATGCAATCGTAAATCGCATCGCGTATCAGCCGGTATCCTTCCTCGGCACCTCCCGCTTCCGTGA
>CAZZWM010000101.1:0-14868 GCA_964657945.1 uncultured Steroidobacteraceae bacterium | reverse complement strand
TGGCGCAGCAGATGATCACGCAAGGTTCCGGCGGTTGGCCGCTCACCATGTTCCTGACGGCGGACTCGCAGCAGCCATTTTTCGGCGGCACCTACTTCCCCAAGGAGCCGCGCTACGGCATGCCGGCGTTCACCGAGGTGCTGCAGCGGGTGGCGCAATACTACCGGGAACAGGACGGCGAGATCGCCGCGCAAAATGCACAGCTGCAACAAGCTTTCGCGGCCATGGCGCCGGCTCCTGCCGCCGCCGACCTCACCTTGAGCGCCGCGCCCCTGGCCGGTGGCCGCGCAGCCCTGGAGCGCTCCTTCGACGGCGCGGCCGGCGGCTTCACGCGGGCGCCAAAATTTCCGCATCCCAGCAGCATCGAGCGCTGCCTGCGGCAATGGCACGCAACCTCCTCGCACACAGAACCCGACCTCAAAGCGCTGTACATGGCCACGCTGACGCTGACCCGCATGGCCGAGGGCGGGATTTACGATCAATTGGGCGGCGGCTTTTCGCGGTATTCCGTCGATGCCCTGTGGATGATTCCGCATTTCGAAAAAATGCTCTACGACAACGGGCTGCTGCTATGCGAATACGCGCGTGCCGCGCTGGCCACCGGCGATGACCTGTATGCGCGCATCGCCGCCGAAACGGCCGACTGGATGCTGCGCGACATGCGCTCGGCGGAAGGCGCGCTCTACTCCAGCCTGGATGCCGATTCCGAACATCATGAAGGCAAGTTCTATGTGTGGACGCCCACCGAGGTGCAATCCCTGCTCACCGATGCCGAGTTCGCGGCGTTCTCGCCGCGCTTCGGCTTGAACCGCCCCGCCAATTTCGAAGGAGCCTGGCATCTGCATGGCTTCGCGCCCATCGAGGATGTCGCCGCACAGGTCCTGATCGATTCTGCGCGCGCGAAGTTATTGCGGGCGCGCAATCTGCGCATCTGGCCTGCCCGCGATGAAAAGATCCTCACCTCTTGGAACGCATTGGCGGTCAAGGGCCTGAGTCTTGCGGCGCGCGTTTTGAACCGGGCCGACCTGACCCTGGCGGCCGCCGCGGCGGTGGATTTCATACACCACCACCTATGGCGCGATGGACGGCTGCTTGCCACCTACAAGGATGGGCGCGCGCATTTGCCGGCCTACCTGGATGACTACGCCTTTCTGCTCGATGCGCTGCTCGAGTTGCTGCAGACCCGCTGGCGCAGCCGCGATCTTAAATTCGCGCAAGCGTTGGCTGAGGTGCTGTTGAATCAATTCGAAGACCCGGAGGCCGGCGGGTTCTTCTTCACCGCCAAGGATCACGAAGCGCTGATCCATCGCAGCAAGACCTTTGGCGATGATTCCGTCCCTTCAGGAAACGCCGTCGCCGCGAGCGCGCTGACCCGCTTGGGTTACCTGCTGGGCGAGGTCAGGTACTTGAACGCCGCGGAGCGCGCGCTGCGAGCCGCCTGGCGCCACCTCGAGGACTACCCCTTAGCGCACATGAGTTACTTGAATGCGCTCGAGGACTTTCTGGCCACGCTGCAAATAATCATCATCCGCGGCGAAGCGTCGCAGGCCCAGCGCTGGGCGGATCAGCTCAAAGTCCTCTATGCGCCGTTGCGCATGATGTTTGCCATTCCAGACGATGCCGCCGATCTTCCCGAAGCGCTGGCTGCGAAAACTGCGCACACCGGGCCGGTGGCCTATGTATGCACCGGTATGACCTGTTCGGCCCCCATGCACAGCCTCGAGGAGATATCGCGCCGCCTAACCTTGAGACTGGCCGGCGCTTAGCGCCTTCTCGATGCTTTTCTTGAGCGCGCCGTGCACGCTCTCGGAATACGCCGGCGCAGCGGACCAATCCAAGCCCCAAGGCTGCGCGGTGCGCGTGGCTTCGGGTTCCTGCTTGCTGCGCGGGAAAATGTGCGCATGCAAGGCCGGTTCAAGGTTGCCGTAGATGGCGTAGTTGATTCGCGCCGCGCCCGTGATTCGCAACAGCGCATCGCCGACCTGCGCCATATCCAACAAGAATCTGCAACGCGCGCCGCCGTCGAGTGCATTCAGATCGGCCACCACCGGATCGGGCAGCAGCAGGCAGTAGCCGGCCAATACCTGGCGCTCGCCCATGATGACCCAACCCGACGCCATTTTCGCCACGCACGTGGCGAGCTTACCTGCGCGACAGCCTTCGACCCATCGGTGAATCAGCGTTTCAGCCATGAGTCAGCGCGCCTGTGCCACCGTGGCGGCATCCACCGGCGGCGCATCATTGCCAAAGTGAGAACGCACGTAGGTCAGCAGCGCCGCGGCATCGGGATCCTTCATCCAGCCGAACTGCAGCATCTGGGTGGAGTAGCGGCCCGCAGGCATGGTCGGCGGACGTTTGCCGCTCAACACCCATTGCGCCAATTGCACCGCATCGCCGTTGACCACCGGTGATCCCGCCAGGGCGGGATATACCGTGGGTACGCCCGCGCCATCCTCGCGGTGGCAGGGAACGCAGTTCTGACTATAGAGACGCACACCCGCGTCGGCAGATGTCGGTGTTCCTGGGGCGCCCGCGCCGCCGCCTGAATCCGGCCCGCAGCCGCTGAGCAACAACAGGGCCGACACGCTCGAGCCCGCCACACCTGCTACGGCGGCCCGCATCCTCAGCCTCGCCACGTGCGAAACTCTCCGGTGTCCAAGTGCACGAAATTCGAGGCGCGGTAATAGCCCACCCCGCCGCGTTTCAGCTCCAAGGCCGTGGAAGCCAGCCTGGCGCAATCGACGCCGCTCATCCGCACATCGATGGCACGGCCCTGCATGTGCAGGCTGTGTTCGGCGACTCCGCTGCTCCTCGCATGCAGCTTTTCATTGGTCTCGGGCGAGCGGTAGCCGGAAATCACGCTGAAGTCAGGCTCCGCGTCGACTCGCGCGGCGACATCGACCAGATAGTCCAGCAACTTCGGATCCATGGCATGGCTATCGCCGTTGCGAAAGTCGCGCAGCACTTCTTGCACCTGCTGAAGCGCGGCGTCGAGGTAGTCACCATGGCGAAAATACACGGTATCGAGATGCTCGCCGGTATGCAGATTGGTGAAGGCGATGCGGCGCGAGTCCTGCTCGGCTGCGAACACCGGCCCCGACCATCCGGCCAATGACACGCCGGCGAGCGCCGCGCCATTCTGCAATACCCTACGGCGACTCACGCCCATCAGTGTCCATCCTGCAGCAAGCGGCCCCGGTCCAAGCCGAGCACGGTGGCGCGCGGAAAGAAGTTGAACTCCGAAGCAGAGGCCCAGGTATAAGCACCCATCACGCGGCCGACCAGCAGATCGCCGATATCGAGCTTCGGCAGCTGCACCCCTTCCTTGATCACATCGATGCTGTCGCAGGTGGGACCGGCAAGCACCGATGGAAGGGTGGGCCCCTCGGCAACCAATGCCTCGAGTGGATAGTGCGCGTGGTCGTACATCTGACCGCTGTAGCTGCCATACAAGCCGTCATCGAGGTAATACCACCACCGGCCATCGCGCAGTGCACGGCCCATGACCGAAGACACGCAGACGGCCGCCGGAGCTGAAATGTAGCGGCCGGGTTCGGCGATGACCCGCACACCGGCGGGCAGCGTCCGCAGCGCGGCGCGAATCGGCGCACAGAATTCCTCGATGGGCAGACCGGGATTCAAATAATCGACCGGATAGCCGCCGCCGATGTCCAATAAGTTCGCGTCGTGCCCCTCCACAGCGGCCTCTTGCAGGAGGCCTTTGCACACGCCGATGGCATGCACGATCATGCCCGGATCGGCGGCCTGCGAACCCACGTGGAAGGACAGGCCGTCGACTTCGATGCGCAACTCAGCCGCCAGCCGCAACAGTTCGCCGACCCTTTCCGGATCGCAGCCGAATTTCCTCGACAGATCCACCACCGCTCCCGGACTGCGGAACGAAACCCGGATCAACACCGACGCGCGGCTGCGAAACTTCACGAATTTGCGCAGCTCGTCGGGATTATCGATCACGAAGCGGCCGACGCCGAAGGCCAGCGCGGTGCGGATGTCGCTGTCGCGCTTGATGGGATGGGTGTGGATGCAACGCTGCGCTGCAATTCCGAGACGTCGTACCAACTCCACCTCGCCATTGGTGGCGAGATCGAAGAAGGCTCCCTCGGCATCCAGGGCGTTGATGACGACGGAATGCGGCAGGGGCTTCAGTGCATAGTGCAAATCCACGCCGGGCAAGGCGGCGGCCAGACGCCGATATTGCCGGCGCACGCGTTCCGCATCGATGATGAACAGCGGCGAGCCGTAGCGCGCAACCAAGTGTTCTATGGCTTCGCGCGAGAATGGATCCAGTGCCGGGTCAAGCTCCTGGGCCTCGTCGGCGTTTGCTCGCGTCGGGCTGGACACTAGCTGACGCTCAACTCCAGCGCATCGCCGCCCATGCCGCTGGCGCGCTGCAGCCGATCGAGAATCGCGGCCCAACGCTCGTCCGCCGGCAGGCTCTGCACGAATATGCGCACGCAGCCGGTCCGGTCCAGGGTGCGCAAATGGTTATACAGATTGTGTGCGTAGGTCTCCGGCTTCTTCCCGGCATTGATCCAAGTCATGTGCCGCTGCGTCTGCAGCGGCGGCCGCATGGCCAGGACGGCCACTTTCTCTTCGCGCGCGACGATTTCTCCCGCGCGAACTTCCAAGTCATCCGAGGCAACGATCTCCAGCGGCGTGGAGGGCGCGTAATGCACTTCGCGATCGCCGGGCGCGCGGGGCACGGGTCCGCCTACCGCCATGGGACCCACCACCTGCTCGAGTTGCGAGCGCGTGATGAAGCCGGGTCGCAGCAGGCGGGCCTGATTGTCCAGACAGGAAACGATGGTCGACTCCAGCCCGATGGGGGAATCGCCGCCATCCAGGATGACCTGCACCGCATCGCCCAACTCGTCGCGCACATGTTCCGGCTTGGTGGGACTGAGCCGGCCGAAGCGATTGGCCGACGGCGCCGCGATACCTCCGCCGAAGGCATTTAACAGTTGTTGCGCCATCGGATGCGATGGAATCCGGATGCCGATGCTGTTCTGTCCGCCGGTGACGATGTCATTGACGTTGTCGGCCTTCGGCAGGATCAGCGTCAGCGGCCCGGGCCAAAATTTGGCCGCCAATTGCTCCGCGACCGCAGGGACGTCGGAAACCCAGCGATGCAGGTAGCGCGGATCGTCCAGATGCACGATCACCGGATGGTCGGCCGGCCGTCCCTTGACCTCGAATATCTTGCGCACGGCCGCAGGATTGGCAGCGTTGGCGCCGAGCCCGTAAACCGTCTCGGTCGGAAACACCACCAGCTCACCGGCGCGCAAAGCCTCGACGGCCTGTTCGATTTCTGTTTGTGAAGCTCTAACCACGCGTCAATGATATCAAGACTGCGATGCCAACAATGGTCGCTTGGGCTGCATGTCGGCCGAAACTTGCCGCAACTCCTTCATTTTGCAACAAAGCCTGGAATTATCGGCTTGTCGCCGGAAGGATACATTGGAGGAACACCAAATCGAGCCAGCGGTCGAACTTGAATCCCACTTCCTTGAAATGTCCTACAGAAGTGAAGCCCAAGCTTCGATGCAGGTGAATCGATGCGGCATTGTCGGCATCGATGCCCGCGATCATGACGTGCTTGTGCATGGCGACAGCGCGCGACTTGAGTTCCAGTAGCAGCGCGCGCCCTATGCCTCGACCGCGGCAATCGCTGCGCACATGAATGCTGTGTTCGACGCTGTGGCGATAGCAGGGCCAGGCGCGAAATTCGCCGAAGCTTCCGAAACCGGTGATGCCGGAGGTATCGCGGGCGACGATGAACGGATGGCCGCTGCGGTGCTTCGCATCGAACCAGTCGGCACCCCGTTCCGCGCTGAATTCCGTATCCGAAAATACGGCGGTGGAGTTGCGGATCACTTCATTGTAGATGGCCAGGATTTCCCCCAGGTCCTGACGGGTCGCATCGCCGATACGCGGCGTCAATCGAGGTCCAGCGGAGACGGCCGCACCGCGGGCGGAGCTGCCACGCAAGCCGCGAACGACGGCACTGTCGCAAAAAACATCCACTTCATCTGATGCATGAGACGTTCCTCCGTAACCCTCTTATACTAGTCGAAACTCATGAGCGACACGAAGCCACCCAAGCACGCGCACGAGAGAACGGTCAACCCGCTGGAGCAGCGCGTGCGCGATTTGGAGGCGCTGCTCACCCGCAAGGGTTTGATCGATCCCGCGGCGCTCGATGTGCTGATCGACACCTACGAATCGAAGGTCGGTCCGCGCAACGGTGCGCTGGTGGTGGCGCGCGCCTGGACCGATGCGGAATTCCGGCGCCGCCTGATGCGCGATGCGACCTCAGCCATCGCCACCCTGGGTTTCACCGGGCGACAGGGCGAGCACATGGTGGCGGTCGAGAATACCTACGATTTACACAATCTGGTGGTGTGCACCTTGTGCAGCTGCTACCCCTGGGCGGTGCTGGGATTGCCGCCCACCTGGTACAAGAGCGCGCCCTATAGATCACGCGCAGTCAAGGATCCGCGCGGCGTGTTGAATGATTTCGGCATGCATCTGCCGCAGTCCACCCGCATCCGCGTATGGGACTCCACCGCCGAAGTTCGTTACCTGGTCATTCCGCGCCGCCCCGCGAATTCCGAGCACATGAACGAAACGCAATTGGCGGCGTTGGTCACCCGCGACTCGATGATCGGCGTCGGGTTGCCTCGCCCGGTACCGCCATGAGTCTCGTCGCCTGATGGCTTCCATCCTCGACAGCCCGGGCATCCCCAAGCAGGGCAACTCACCGACCTTCAACGAACCCTGGGAAGCGCGGGCGTTCGCCATGGTGTTGGTGCTGCAGGAGCGCGGGGTGTTCACCTGGACCGATTGGACCGCCGCGCTGGCGGCCGAGATCGCTGCGGCTCAGCAGCGCGGCGATCAGGATTTGGGCGACACCTACTACAAGCATTGGTTGCAGGCGCTGGAGAAGCTGCTGGCGGACCGCGGCGCGATCACGGCCTGAGCGTGGCGGCCGCCTCCGGCGGATCGAGCGCGGTGCGCACCCAGCTGCCGTCTTGCTGCCGGGTCAGCTCGTAGGCAGGCCAGTAGTGCTTGTCCAGCTTGAGCGTGATCACATCGGTCTGCCCGTTCCAGCTGATGGTCTTCAAGCGCAGCGACGCGCGTTCCGACTTGCCGCTGACCACCTTGATGAAGGCATCCAAATCCGGCGTCGGCTGACCATCTACCTCGGTGATGCGCCGCCCGGCATATAGGCCGTAGTGCGTGGAAGGCGATCCGTAGAAGAAAAACGACACGAAAACGCCATAGGGGGCGATGCCGCGCTGGGCCGCCATGGCCCGATGCGGCGCCTGCAATGTTGCACCGGCCCAGATCACGATGCGATCGATGTCGCGGCCGTTCAGCGGCACGGTCTGCATGGATAGATTCTTTTCCGCGCCGTCGCGCCACACCGTTACCGAAACCTGGGGACTTTGCACCGCTTTTTCGACTTCGCGGAAGCGATTGACCACCTTGCCGTCGATGGCCAGCAACAAGTCGCCCGGCTCGAGCAGGCTGGCGGCCGGAGACCCTGCGACCAGTCGATCGACGCCCAGCACCTGGCGATGCAATGGATCGTGATCCTCGAACTTGCGCACCCAGGAGTCCGGCAGGCCCAGTTCGCGCGCGCCGGCCAGGGACTGCACGTCGAACTCGGCCTCGAACGAATACAGCGGCCGGCCGTCTGCGACCACGCCGATCATTTCCGACACCAAATCCGCCGGAATGCCGCGATTGACCTGCTCCAGTTCGCGCTGCGACTCGAACGCGAAACTCGACCACAGCGCGAGCACGTCGCCTTTTTCATCGGTGAGCACGCCGTCGAAGTCGCTCGGCGGATTGATCAGGCTGACGGCTTCCAGATTGCTGTCGCGGAAGCGCAGCGTACGGGACAGCGGAAAGGACACCACGTCGACGCTGGAAATCTGAGTCTTCTGCGATAGGATCTTCGAATCGCCGCGCTCGCCCACCACCCACACATCATCGCCGGCACTCAGGTTTCGCGTCAGCAATGTGGCGGCACGCACGGGCGTGCTGCCGATGGATCTGGGGTCGTAGGAAACCAGGGCCAGGTTGTGCAGCGGATGGATGAACTCCACTTTACCCGGCACTTCAACCGAGCCGGCGAAGGTGATGCGCACGTCTCCCATGGCCACCGGCACGGTGTTGCGATCCAAGGCGACCAACCCACGCTGCGCGTCGACGATCACGCCGGTGCCGTGATAGTTCTTTTCGGTGACTCCCGACACGGAGTACGGCATGTCGAAGTTCACCATCACCAGTGACGGCGCCAGCCTGTCGATCCGCGGATCGCCGGTCTTGGCAAACTGCGTCGATGCCACGGCGCTGCTCGCCGCTGCCGGCCCCGCCGCAATGCTGACGCAGGGCCAGGTACCCAAGGCATCGTCGCGCTTGCACTGCCTCGCAGGAAACCATCGCCGGTCCATGCGGATGACCTTCAGTTGGACGGCGCGCGGATCTTCGAGGGTCACGTAACGGACCGCGGCCTTGGCCCCGTCGGCAAGTTCCGCGAGCGCACCGGCGAAGTCGGCGAGATTGTCGACTTTCTTGCCGTTGAACGAACTGATGAGAGCGGCCCGCGGAATTCCCGCCGCGCCGAACACATAGCCGGGATTGGCGACGTAGACGCCTTTGATCGGCACATTGAAGTGCCGCGCCTGCTGATACGACAGGGTGTGCACCACGGCTTCGCCGAACTCGATGTATTCGTCGGCGGTGATGGCGTGCAGGGACTGCACCTCCAATTCGTGGCTGAGCGTTTCGCGGCCGCGCTGCACCTCGACATCGATTTTCTGTCCGACGTGATCGTCGAGCACTTCCTCGAGGCCGAAGAACTCGGGCGTGGGCTTGCCGTCGACACCCACCAAGATGTCTCCCGGCGCGAGAACGCCATCGGCGTTCGAACCGGGCTGCACCTCGCCGACCACCAGCATGCCGGTGAGCTTGGGATAGGCACTGCGGATCTTCTCTTCGGTGGCCGGATTCAACCCGAGGCGCCGCAGCTCATCGAAGGGCGTGTACTTGAACACCGTTTCCAGCGTTCCGCGCGGCACGGGCTTGCCGGCTTCCAGGTACTTCAGTGCGCGCACCACGGCTGTGAGCGGCAGGTAAAAGCTCGATTGCGCATTGGACGCGCCGCCGGCATTCAGCGCCACGACGCGGCCTTCGATGTCGAGGACCGGCGAGCCCGACGAGCCGCCCGAAGTGCCTGAAGCGGCCTGGTAATAAAAGGTGTTGAAGTCGTTGTACTTGCCGTAACCGTATTCGGGCGCTTCGCGATCCAGGCGCGCCAGGGTGCCGGCAAGAATCGACAGCTGCTCGCCGGCATCGTTGCCGACCACGCGAATCTCACGGCCGATGACGGCCCCCTGCGGATACAGCGGCAGTTCCGCGGGTTTGATGAATTTCAGCTTGGCCGGATCGTAGTGGTAGATGCCAAAGTCATGCACAGGATCGCGGTACACCGGATACAACTGCACTTCCTCGCGGTTCAAGAAAATGGCCTGCGCCGTCACCGGTCCCGGCGTCACCACATGACGATTGGTGAGGATGAGGCCGCGCTTCGCGTCGATGACGAAGCCGGTGGCTTGCGCGGTGGTGTTCCATTCCGTATCGAAAGCGCGGGTGCTGTCGATTTGGATGGTTACGACGCCGGTGGCAATGCGCTCCAGAGTCTGGGCCCAGGTGGCCGGATTGCTTGGAATTCCGGCAGCCGACACGGTCGCCGCGGCCGCACCTCGCGTCGGCGCGGGTGTGGCGAAGGCGGGGATGACCAAAAAAGCCGTGAGAGACACAAACAGCGAAGTGCGGAGCATGCCGATCCTAGGGTTGAGTTTCGATTAGTGCCCGTGGTCGGACAAGATCAATAGCCAGACGGTTCCTAACAGGATGAAACTGAGCAGCACGGCAGCCGAACCCATGTCCTTTGCCATGCCTGCCAAGGGGTGGCGCTCTGTGCCAGATCTATCCACCACCGCTTCGACCGCGCTGTTCAAGAATTCGACCACCAGTATCAAGAGCATCGGCATGATCAACAATGCGCGCTCGATGCCGCTGGCGCCGAAGTACAGGCCTGCGGGAATCACCACCACGGCCAGGGCGATTTCCTGGCGGAAGGCGGCTTCTTCCCGCCACGCAAGCCGAAAGCCCTGGAAAGAGTAGCCGAACGATCGTATGAGTCGTCTGATCCCGGTCGGTTTATTTCGGTCGATCATTCAAGCTGCGGGCTTCCAGGCAAGGTCCAACTGTTTCGCGGCGCGCACATCGTCGAGGCGACGAACCGGCATTGTATGCGGCGCGCTGGTCAGTTTCTGAGGATCATGCTGCATTTCGTAGCGAATGTCGCCCAGTGCGTTGCAAAACCGGTCAAGGTCTTCCTTGGCTTCGGTTTCGGTCGGTTCGATCAACAGACATTCCGGCACCAACAGCGGGAAGTAGGTCGTGGGCGCGTGAAAGCCATGATCCAACAGGCGTTTGGCCACATCCATGGCACTCACCTGAAAATCCCTTTGCTCCTGCTTCAAGGTGAGTATGAACTCATGGCTGGCACGCCGTTGCGGATATGCGGCCTCGAAGCCCAGCGCCTGCAATCGCTTCAACAGGTAATTGGCATTCAGTGCGGCGAACTCCGCCACCCGCACCATGCCCTCGCGTCCGAGCAAGCGCATATAGATGTAGGCGCGCAAATTGACGCCGGCATTGCCCATGAAGCCGGACAGGCGGCCGATGGATTGCGGCAAATCGCGCTCGGTAAGATAGCGGTAACCGGCAGCGTCCTTTCCGACCACGGGCAATGGCAGGAACGGCCGCAGCCGGGCGCCGACACCGACCGCGCCCGAGCCCGGACCTCCGCCGCCGTGCGGCGTCGAAAAAGTCTTGTGCAGATTCATGTGGATCACGTCGAATCCCATGTCGCCCGGCCGTACCTTGCCGAGAATGGCATTGAGATTGGCGCCGTCGTAATACAACAGCCCGCCGGCATCGTGAACGATGCGCGCGATCTGCACGATCTTCTGTTCGAAAACTCCCAGCGTCGATGGATTCGTCAGCATGATGGCCGCCGTGGCGGGGCTCACCGCCGCCTTCAGCGCATCGATGTCCACATTGCCATCGTCACCGCAGGGAATCTCCTTCACCGAGTAGCCGCACATGGTGGCGGTGGCCGGATTGGTGCCGTGCGCCGCTTGCGGCACGATGACCTCGGTACGCGCGACATCGTTGCGGGCGCGGTGATAGGCGCGGATCATGGCCACGCCGGCGAACTCGCCTTGGGCGCCGGCCATCGGCGTCAGGCTTACCGCCTGCATGCCGGTGATCTCCTGCAACATCTCCTGCAGTTCATACATGCAGGCCAGGAAACCCTGGGGCGCGGGACCCAAGGGATGCCTTCCCAGGAACTCCGGCAGCATGGCGTAGGTATTGCATGCCTTCGGGTTGTACTTCATCGTGCAGGAACCCAGCGGGTAGAAATGCGTGTCGATGGAAAAGTTCATCTGCGACAGGCGGGTGTAATGCCGCACCGCCTGAAGCTCAGACACCTGGGGCAGTGCGGGCGGCTTTGCCCGCCGCAAATGCGCGGGAATGGCGGCGGTGCCCGCGGCCGGCGGCGGAAATTGCGTGACGGCTTTTCGACCCGGTTTGCTCAAGTCGAATATCAGCGGTTCGCGCAGTTGTAATTGAGATTGGGATTGAGTGTTCATAGGTGTCCTTCAGGCGGCGGCGCGCGTCGCCGTCATGGCGCCGGCGAGCGCGGCAACGTAGGCCTCGATGTCCGCGGCGAGCTTGGTCTCGGTGGCACATACCAGCAGCGCATGTCCCAATTCCGGATATCGATCGCCGAGATCGAGACCGCCCAAAATGCCCTGGTGCGCCATGTTGGCGAGCACCTGCGCCGCGGGACGGTCCAGCAACAGCACGGCCTCGTGGAAGTGCGCGCCGTTGAAGGCAGGCTTCACACCGGCGATGCTGCCGGCGGCTGCGATCAGATCCGCGGTGCGCTGCATGCTGACCTGCGCCACGGCAGCCAGACCCTCGGGACCCAGCAGACTCATGTAGATCGTCGCCGCCGTCACCATCAGACCTTGATTGGTGCAGATGTTGGAGGTGGCCTTGCTGCGCCGGATATGCTGTTCGCGCGCCTGCAAGGTCAGGCTGAATCCCGGACGCCCATCGGCATCCAAGGTTTGTCCGACGATGCGCCCCGGCATCTGCCGCACGTACTGCATACGCGTCGCCATGAATCCGAAATAAGGACCGCCGGAAGCCAGGGGTACGCCCAATGCCTGACCTTCGCCGCAGGCGATGTCGGCGCCCTGCTTGCCGTCGATGCTGGATCCCCATTCTCCCGGCGGCTTGAGCAGCGCCAGCGACGTCGGGTTGACCACCGCGATGACCATGATGTGGTGCTGGTGGGCCCAATCGGTGATCGCGTCCACTTCTTCCAAGCTGCCGAAGAAATTCGGCTGCTGCAATACCAGCGCCGTGAAGTCCTGGCCGCTGTAGGGCAGCAGCGAGTCCAGCAACGTGCGTCCCGACGCACGGTCGAAGTCGATGCTCTGAAACGTGATCTCTTGATTGCCGGCGATGGTGCCCGCCACCTGCGCGTACACGGTGTTCACCGTGCGCGGCATCAATATGCGCCGTGAAGTCGAACGGCGATTGGCGCGCACCGCCATCAGGCAGGCTTCCGCCAGCGCCGAAGCGCCGTCGTACAAGGATGCGTTCGAGACTTCCATGCCCGTCAGGGCGCACATCATGGATTGATATTCGTAGATCAACTGCAACGTGCCCTGAGAGGCCTCAGCCTGATAGGGTGTGTAGGCGGAATAAAATTCGCCGCGCGTCGTGATGGCCCAAACCGGCGCGGGAATGTGGTGTTCGTACGCGCCCGCGCCGATGAAATTCAGCGGCCGGCCATCGAGTGCCGCCCGCTGCGACATCAGCCGCGCGACTTCCATCTCCGACAACGGCGCCGGCAGCGACAGCGTTCCGGCGCGCAGCGTCGCGGGAATCTCATCGAACAACTCATCGATCGTACCGGCGCCGATCACCTTGAGCATGCCGGCAATGTCGTCCGGGGTGTGGGGAATGAATGCCATCGCAGCCTCCTACTTGCCTTCGTCGGCCAGAAACGCGGCGTAGGCGCCCGCATTCATCAGCGTCGAAACATCGGTGTCCGGTGCTGCTTCCAATCGAAACAGCCAACCGGCGCCATAGGGATCTTGATTCAGCAGTTCAGGTTGGGCCGCGAGGGCGGCATTGCTTTCCGTCACCTTACCGCTCACCGGGCTGTAGACATCCGACGCGGCCTTGACCGATTCAACCACCGCGCAGGCCTCGCCGGCCTTCAGAGCGCGGCCCGCATCGGGCACCTCGACGAACACCAAGTCTCCCAGCGCACCTTGGGCATGGTCGGTGATGCCGACCTCCAACGCGCCGCTGTTCACCTGGCGCACCCATTCATGACTCTTGGTGTAGCGCAATTCACTCGGAATGTTTTCCATCGACGGGCTCCTGCTATAGATCGATCAATGCTTTGCCATGACGCACGAACGGCGGCTTGACCACGCGCGCTGCATGCAGCTTGCCGCGTATTTCCACCTGCACTGGGCTGCCGAAATTCTTCGGCACCCGTGCGAGGCCAATCGAACGGTTGAGGGTGGGTGAAAAGCCGCCGCTCGTGACCTCACCGGCGGGTGAATTCGGGTCGGCGCCGCTCACCACCTTTTGATGACTGCGCAGCACGCCGCGCTCTTCCAGCAACAGTCCAATGAGTTCGGCGCTCCCCTGGCGCCGGGCCGTTTCCAGGGCCGCGCGGCCGATGAAATTGCGGTCCTCAGGGGAGAAGGCCACGGTCCACGACAGGCCCGATTCCAAGGGATGGCGGGTCTCGTCCATGTCGTTGCCATAGAGATTCATGCCGGCCTCGAGACGCAGCGTATCCCTCGCACCGAGTCCGGCCGGTGCGACACCCAAGTCACGCAATCGATTCCAGGCGTGCACCGCATCGGCGGACGGAATCATCATTTCGAAACCTTCCTCGCCTGTGTAGCCGGTATGCGCCACGAACCATGCACCGAAGGACGCGCCGAAGAACGCCTTGAGCGCCAACGCCGTCTGACGCTGCGATTCCGCCAACAACTGTACGGCCTTGTCGCGCGCGTTGGGTCCCTGCACGGCGATCATCGCCAAATCCTCGCGCTCGATCACCTCCAGACCGTACTGCACGGCATGTTGGCGGATCCAGACCAGGTCCTTGTCGCGCGTGCCGGCGTTGACCACCAGCCGGAACCAGGTCTCCGACAGGTGATAGACGATCAAATCGTCGATGACGCCGCCATTGGGCAGCAACATGCAGGAGTACAGCGCTTTGCCGGCGCTCTTCAAGCGTGCCACGTCATTCGCCAAGAGATGGCGCAGGAATTCGCGCGTCCTGCCGCCGGTTATGTCGACGACGGCCATGTGCGACACATCGAACATACCGGCGTCGCGCCGCACGGCGTGGTGTTCCTCGAGTTGGGAACCGTAGTGCAGAGGCATGTCCCAACCGCCGAAGTCGACGATTCTCGCGCCCTGCTGCACATGCGTATCGTAAAGAGGAGTCTTTCGGCCCATCGCAACCTCGCGGCGAACGAACATGAGGGATCTCAAGCGCTTTCGTGCTCAGCCCCTCTGTCCTTCTAACCTGAGAGATCGCGCGCTCGAAGCGCTGCTCCCCTTCGGTGGATCATCGAGTGATGACCGCTCTCCAGAGATCGCGAGAGTCTGCCGTTCATGTGCCTGAGCGTTTCCGGGCGGTTGCGCCTTCGGCGG
>CAZZWM010000100.1:0-14900 GCA_964657945.1 uncultured Steroidobacteraceae bacterium | reverse complement strand
CTAGAGACGCTCGCGGATCGACGAGGGCAATAGAGCCTTGTAGCGGCGGCTCAAGGCCAGCCGCTCGCCATTGCGCAACACCAATTCGTAGTCGCCATGGAACAGCGGCTGCATTTCCGCGATGAAGCTCATTCTGACCACATGCGAACGATGCACGCGGATGAATTCGCCCGTGTCGAGCTGCGCGGCGAGTTTGGCCAGCGGCTCGCGCACCAAATGCACCTTGCCTTGCGCATGGATCTCGACATAGTTGCCGGCGGCGCTCAAGCGGTCGATGGAATCGGTTGCCAGAAAATAAGCACGGTTGCGATCGCGCACCAGCAGTTGCCGGGCGGCGGCAGGCCGCCCCGGCATGTCCGCCAGCACACGGCGCAGCCGTTCCTCGAGATCGCCGTGGTCCGGTTCGGCCATGGCCTGTTTGACCCGCTCGACGCTGCGCAGGAAGCGCTCGCGGTCGAAGGGCTTCAATAAATAATCCAGCGCCTGCACGTCGAAGGCCTGCACGGCGTACTCCGAATAGGCCGTGGTGAATACGATGTGCGGAGAGACCGATCCGCCGATGGCATCGATGATTTCAAATCCGCTGCGCTCTCCCAGTTGAATATCCAGATAAACGATGTCGGGTCGCAGGGTGCCGATCAGCTCGACCGCCGGTTCAACCGCGTCGGCCTCGCCCACGATCCGGAACTCAGGTAACGGTTCGAGCAGCCGGGTCAACTTGGCGCGTGCCGGCGGCTCATCGTCGACGATCACGACGGAGTAACTCATTGGCGGATTGGCAAGCCGGCCGGAAAGCTCAACGACACTTCCGTTCCGCGAGGTTCGATGCCGCAGATTCTGAAGGTATGCGTGCCCGGATACAGCAGTTGCAGGCGTCGGGCAACGTTCGACAAGCCGGTGCCGAAAGCGATGGCACCGTCCTTTACGCCGGCGCCATCGTCGCGAATGCTGTAATGCAGGTGCCCGTCGTGCTGCACGACGTCCACGGATAACCTGCCTCGTCCGTCGGGCAGCCCGTGGCGCAGCGCGTTTTCCACCAGTGGCTGCAGCAACAGCCGAGGTACCTGCATGGCGCCCAAGTCGGGCGGCACGTTGAGCTCGAAGCTCAGCTGTCCTCTGAATCGCTCGGTCATCATCGAGGCGTAGCCGCGCAGCCAGTCCACTTCGCGCGACAACGGTACCAGCGCTTGATTGCTGGAGTCGTAGGCGGCGCGCATCAAACCGCCCAGATCGCTGATCATGCGGTCGGCCGCTTCGACATCTTCGTGCATGCGGTTGGAGATTGCGTTCAACGCATTGAACAGGAAATGCGGTTCGATCTGCGCCGTCAGCTGGCTGAGACGCGCCTGGCTGAGTTCGGCGGCCAGTTCAGACGCCCGCAGTTCGCCCGTGCGCCGGATTCGGAATTCGCGCCCTGCGAAGATGACCAACAAGACAAACAGGTAGGTGACCAGATCCTTCTGCAGTTCATACAGGTACCGCATGGTCAGATCGCCTTGGTCATAGTGCTGACCGGCGAGTGAATAAGCCAGGTGGCGCAGTAGCAGCATGCCGGTGACATGCACGGCGGAATAAGCCAGCGCCGCACCCAGATGCAGCAGAATCGTCCGCCACCGAGGTTTGGCATTCATCGGGAAGCGGCGTTCGAACATCCAAATGAGCGGTATCAGGCAAACCACCACGGAAACGCTGCTCATCTCCCAAACAAACGGCTTCCACGGCTCGATTTCGCTTTCGCCGCTGATCCCGATGAACTGATTGAGACCCAGATAAACGCCGTACAGCAAAATCCCGGCGACATAAATCGCCCACCCGGTCCGATTGGACCGCGTGCCCAAGGGGAAGAAATTCAAGTTCTGTTCGGTAGCCACGGAAGGCAATCTTAATTGATATCTTGCGGCACACTGAATCGGGGCGCTTCCATCGCCGTCAGTCTTGCAACGCCCGGTTCGGCTGCCGATGAGTGCAGCCGGGGCCCGTATTTGAGTTCGCGTGCCAGCCCGAACAGCGGCCGCAGCGGTCCGATTCGCCGTATGGCCTCGTAACCCAAGAAACACACCGACACCGTCAACAGCGCCAGCATCAGCGCTTCGACCGGGGCATACAAGTTGGCTGCCTTGAAAACATGGGCGGTCACGATGATGACGGTCTGATGCAGGATGTAAACCGGAAATATCGCGGTGGTGAGATAGCGGCGGGCTGGAACGTCCCGGTTCAAGTGTCGGCGCGCGAAACCCAGCACCGCGGCGATGGCCAACCATTGCTCGGCTCCGTACACCGAACGCATGACGATCATCAGCGATTCGGGCGGCGAATCGGCCGCGTCCGCCCATGAGCCTAAGTAGGCGCTGATCACTGCCCAGCCAAGGATGGCGGCCCCAAGCGTCGGCCAGCGCATCCGCTCCAAGTCGCGCCACGGTGCGCTGCTTCCAGCGAGAGCGAAACCCAGGATAAATATGCCGAAATACAGGGCGTGGTTGTACCAATCGCCGGCCAGGGCATGATTTGCCGGAAAGCGCGGCGACAAGCCGATGCGGATGGCGCACAAGTAGGCCACCGGCCACAGCAGAATTCCCGCACCGGCGAGCCGGCGCTCAGCGAAATTACGCAGCGCCGGAATCACACCGGGAAACGATCTCACGACGGCATACAACACCACGGTGTACACCCACAGATAGGCGACGAACCACAAGTGATTCCACGTGGGCAGCAGCAAGCAATCAGCATCGCGGCAGAAGCCGTGAAATCCGGTGATGTAAAGACGGTAGAAATCCAAGTAGCTGCCGGAATACCCCAGCTTCTCCACAACCTCGAGATACGACTGCGGCGGCACGATGACCAGCATGCCGAACAGCAATGGAATGAGCAGGCGGGATGACCTGCCGCCCAAGAAGCCCCCGCTTCCCTGGCGCGCCAGAAGGTAGGCTGTCGCGACGCCGGACACCAGGAACAGCAGCGACAATCTCCAGGGAGATGTGAGCTGCATCAGCGGCTCGATCGCGTGGGATGCATGCGGGCTTTTCACGTGCCAATCCCAGGTCACGTAGTACATGCCGACGTGGTAGAGGATCAGCAGCATGAAGGCAATTATCCGGACCCAATCCAAGTCGAAGCGCCGTTCGCCCAGATCCTCGCGAGCCAGGGCCGCGTTGTCGGCTGAAATTCGAATGTTCATGTTCCCTCCAGTTGACTACCGTGCGCGCAGCTTGGGTGGAGTGCCGCTGCACGACAACGAGTCTGGGGCAGGCGGGACCCATCGCGGGACGAGCGGCTGGAATTGCATCGATCGGCGCTGCGATGCCATGATGAGCCATGCCCAACTCTGCTACCGAAACCTACGTTCGCGCCGCATTGGCCTTGCACGGCTACGTGTTCGACGAGGCGCAGATCGCCGAGATCGTGCTGCAATTTTCACGCATCGAAGCGCTTGCGCAAGCGGTGCTGGAACTGCCGATGCCGTTGGCGTCGCAGGCGGCGCCCGTGTTTCGTCCATGATGGATGCGCTGGGCATTGCGCGGGATATCCGTGAGGGCAAGACAACCGCGGCCGTGGTGCTGGCGCAAACCGAAGCGCGCATTCAATCCGCGAACCCGGGGTTGAACTGTTTCACCGCGACGACTTTCAAGCGCGCCCGCCGTGAGGCGGCTGCCATCGATGCGCTGCGCTCGCGCGGCGCGATTCTGCCGCCGTTGGCCGGAGTGCCATTTGCGGTCAAGAATCTGTTCGATGTCGAGGGCGAGGTGACGCTCGCGGGATCCAAGGTGAATGAAACCAATCCGGCGGCAGCACACGATGCGCACCTGGTTGCCCGGCTGCGCCGGTCGGGAGCCGTCTTGGTCGGCACCCTGAACATGGACGCGAATGCGTACGGTTTCACCACCGAGAACACGCATTACGGCGTGGCACGCAATCCTCATGATCCGGCGCGCATCTGCGGCGGTTCTTCGGGCGGATCGGGCGCGGCGGTGGCCGCTGGTCTGGTGCCCCTGACGTTGGGTTCGGATACCAACGGATCGATCCGCGTCCCGGCTTCTTTCTGCGGCATTTTCGGCTTGAAGCCCACCTATGGCCGTCTGGGCCGCAGCGGCAGCTTTCCCTTGGTCAACAGCCTCGATCATGTCGGGCCTCTTGCCGCCAACGTTGATGATCTCGCCGCTGCTTACGATGTGCTGCAAGGCCCGGATGGGGCGGACCCGGCCTGTGCGCAGCGCCCGGCGGAGCCTGCGGCAACCCGGCTTGAGGAAATTCCGGGAATGCGCGTCGGCATCCTGCGGGGCTGGTTTCACGAATGGGCCGATGCCTCGGCACGCCGCTGCGTCGAGCTGGCTGGCGCCGCGCTGCAGTCGGCTTCAGGTGTTCATCTGAAACGGGTCGAGTTGAAGAGCGCTGAAGCTGCCCGTGCCGCCGCCTTTCTGATTACGGCAGCCGAGGGCGGCGCCCTGCACAGTGCGCGGCTGAAGACGCGCTATGAGGAATTCGAACCGCACTCGCGGGCTCGTTTGGTGGCCGGCAGCCTGATTCCGGCGCAATGGTTGTTGGAAGCGCAACGGGTGCGCCGGCATGTCTACGATGAGGCCATGGCACTGTTCGAGGAATTCGACTTGTTGATCGCGCCGGCGACGCCGGTCATCGCACCGTTGATCGGAACCGAGACGCTTGACATCAACGGTCAGAGCCTGCCGATGCGCGCCAGCCTGGGACTGCTGACCCAGCCGATCTCCTGCGTCGGTCTGCCTGTGTGCACCGCTCCGCTGTGGCCCGAAGGTTTTTTAGCCGGTGGCATGCCCTTGGGCGTGCAATTGATTGCCGCGCCCTGGCGCGAAGATCGGTGTCTCGCGGCGGCCCGTGCGCTGGAGCTGGCGGGCGTCGCAGCCATCCGGACGCCGGGCCGGTATCTGTGACCCGCTACAACGGTCTGCGATGGCGCGTCAGCGTCACCGCAATGGATGCCAGCACGGCCATGCGCACGGCGACTCCATTGTTCACCTGCTCGCGTATGACGGATCGCGGTCCGTCTGCAACGTCGGAAGCGATTTCGACGCCGCGGTTCATCGGGCCGGGGTGCATGACCAGCACGCTGGGCGAAGCAAGCTTGACCCGCTTCTGAGTCAGGCCAAATTCCTGAAAATAGGCCGCATCATCGAGACAGGCCGCGGCGGCCATTCGCTCCTTCTGAATGCGCAGCATCATGATGACGTCAGCGCCGGCGATGCCATCCTCGATGCGCGTGAAACGCTGCGCGCCGCGGAATTCAGCTTCCTCAGGCAGCAGCGCTTGCGGGGCGACCAGACGCAGATCGGTGGTCCCGAGCGTGGCCAACGCCGTGGCCGCGGAGCGCGCAACCCGCGAATGCTTCACATCGCCTACGATGGCAACCTTGATGCCGGTGAAGCGGCGCTTGTGCGAACGGATGGTCAGCATGTCGAGCAACCCTTGCGTCGGATGCGAAAGATGAGCCTCTCCCGCGCTGATCACGGACACATGCGGCGCGACATGATCGATCAGGAACTCCGGCATGCCGGCCTCGGAATCGCGAATCACGAACACGTCGGTGTTCATGGCCTCCAGCGTGTAAATCGTATCCAGCATGGTTTCGCCCTTGACCCGGGAGCTGGAATGCACATCCAAATTCAGCACATGCGCGCCAAGGCGGCGGCTGGCAAGATCGAACGAGGCGCGCGTCCGGGTGCTGGGCTCGAAAAACAAATTGGCCAGGGTGACTCCGGCGAGCTCCCGGCCCTCGTAGGCCGGTTGACCCGGAAGCCGCCGATAGCTCTCGGCGCGATCGAGAAGGGTGGTGAGCGTGTCCCGCGCCAGCCCCTCGAGCGTGATGAGGTGGCGCAACCCCCCGGCGCTGTCTTGTTGTGCACGCATTTGCGCCTCAGTCTCTTTCGGTGAACCAACGTTCCAAGATCACGCAAGCCGCCGCCGCATCGATGTCGGTCTTGGCGATTTTGCGCCGTCGCAGCCCCGATTCGCGCGCCGATTTCAATCGAGAGCCGGCTTCCTGAGAGGAATAGCGCTCATCGACCATCTCGACTCGGATCGCATGGCGCCGTTGCAACTCTGCCGCGAACCGCCGCGCAGCACCTGCCATCGCGGTCTCGGAACCGTCGACATTATACGGCAGACCGACGACAGCGAGGTTCGGTTGCCAATCACGCATGAGCGCAGCGATCTTCTGCCATTCCGGTCCCTTGGGTCCGGAGCCGACCGGCTGCAATGGCGAGGCAGACCGGCTGATGGTGTCGCCGGCGGCCACGCCGATGCGCCGTAGGCCGAAGTCGAATGCAAGTATGACCTTGGGCCGCTGGGAATTGCCGGCAGCCGCTGTCGACTCAGGCATTGCCGCTGGTGGTGCTGATGCGCGATAACTCCACGCCCAGCAGTCGCGCGGCGGCCTGCCAACGGGACTCGAACGGCAAATTGAAGACCACCGACAGGTCCACGGGTGCGTTCAGCCAGGCGTTCGCGCGTATCTCCTGTTCGAGCTGGCCACCCTGCCAACCCGCGTAGCCCAAGGCGATGAAGGCCTCATCGGGTCCGTGACCCTTCGCCATGGCGGACAGTATGTCGCGGGAAGTCGTGACGTGCAGGACGTCGGAAACCTTCAATGTGAAATCCCATTTGCCGCCGGCTCGATGCACCACGAAGCCGCGATCGGTTTCCACGGGGCCGCCGCGCAACACCGGCCTCTCGCGCAGCACCGCACGTTCGCGCAGGGCGGCGGGATCCAATTCGATCTCCAACTGCTCGAACACCTCGCCCATGCGCATCTCCAGAGGCTTGTTCAATATCAGTCCCAAGGCCCCATCGGGGCTGTGATCGCAGATCAAGGCGACGCTTTGGGCGAAATTGGGGTCGCCCATCGCCGGCATCGCGATCAGCAGTTGATTGGTGAGATACCCGGAATCGCTCATGTACTAGGGTCTGGCACCTTGATCGTAAAACACCGCGCCGCCTTGGGCGCCGCCGTCCAGGAACTGCCATTCATAGGCTATGCGAATTTCATCGTGCTTGGCGCTCAGGTCCCCGGGGAACGGGTCGTAAGGTGCGGCCAGCTTCAAAATTCGCACGGCGGCCTCGTCGATTTCCGGATGACCACTGCTGCGTTTGATCAAGGTTTGAAGCAGCCGGCCGTCGGAGCCGATGGTCACTTCAATGACGGGTGTGCCCGAAAGCTTGTCGCGGCGCGCGGCTGCAGGAAAATTGATGGTACCGACCCGCTCGATCTTGCGCCGCCAGGCGTCGAGGTACACCGCCACATCGGATTCCTGTGTGTCGGCCGCGATCCACAGCTCGCGCTTCGATTCGCCGCGTATGCGCAGTTCGACACCGTCGTCGTTGGGTGTCATCCCGACGTCCGGCCGCTTCTCGAGCAACAAAGGCAGTTGCGCCGCGTCCTTGGCCGCCGTGTTCGACGCGAAATAGAATATCTTCTGCGATTGCCCCACAGTCGACAGGATCTGTTCATCGCCGCTGTCGGTGCCTGCCTCTTGGGCGGCCAGTCCATCGCCGCTGGGAATGCCGAGCCGATCGACCGGCATCAGCGAAGACTTTGGAATCACCGCGCGCTCACTCTTCAGCGTGTTGCCCGAGCCAATCTGGGTGCGCTGCGCCAGATAACGGGCATTGACGTTCTTGGCAGCGGGCGGTGTCCTGTCGTTCACCAGCACAACCTCCAAGCCGGGCGCGCCGTCGTCGGCCGCTTTGCTGCCCTGCGAACTGAAAGTAACGCCCAGAATGATGATTCCGTGCAGCAGCGCGGCGAGAAAGCAGGTGGTCAGCATGCGATCGCTTGCCGGAGGCAGCCCTTTGTGCAGCACGTCTCCGGGCGAGGTATCGACTTCGAGCGTCTCGGTACTCACGCAGTGCCCAAAGTCCTCTCGACCGCCTTGATCAACAGTCCTCCGATATCGACCGCATGCTTCTTGTTCAGCTCGCGGATGCCGGTCGGGCTGGTGACGTTGATTTCGGTGACGAAGTCGCCGATGACGTCCAAACCGACGAAAATCATGCCCGCGGCCTTCAGTTTCGGCCCGATCTGGGCGCACAGCCACCGGTCGCGATCGTTCAGCGGCCGGCTCTCGGCACGCGCACCTGCGGCCAGATTGCCGCGGTTATCCTCTGCATCAGGCACGCGCTTCAGGGCAAAGGGCACCGGTTCGCCGTCCACCAAGATGATGCGGCAGTCGCCCGCCGTCACGATCTCGGGCAGATATTTCTGCACGATGGCGTAGCGTGTTCCGTAGCCGGACAGGGTTTCGAACACCACATTGCGGTTCTTGTCGCCCTGATCGAGCACGAAGATCGATTTTCCACCCATGCCGTCCAGCGGCTTGCAAACGGCTTTGCCGTGCTCGCGCAGGAATTCGCTCATGTCGTGCATGTCACGCGTGATCAGCGTAGGCGCGCAGCATTGCGCAAACCAGGCCGTGTAGACCTTCTCGTTCATGTCGCGCAGCCCCTGCGGCGAGTTGCATACCAACGCTCCCTGAACTTGGGCGCGTTCCAAGATATAGGTCGAGTAGATGTACTCGGTGTCGAAAGGTGGATCTTTGCGCATCAGGATCACGTCGAAGTCGCCGAGTCTGGCCGCTTGCGCCGCGCCGCGCGTGAACCAGGTTTGCAGATCGTCAAAAACCTCCAACGGCGACAGCCGCGCCCACGCGACGCCGTCGCGAAGCCAGATATCGTGCATTTCTGCGTAGAAAAGCTCCCAGCCGCGCGCCTGCGCCGCGACCAGAATGGCCAGGGTGCTGTCCTTCGCCGGCTTGATCGATTCGATCGGGTCCATGACCACGACGAGACGCTTGCGGGACGGCTTGCTCATCGCAGCAGTCTAGCCTGGATGATCACACTGGGGGTGCGTTGGCCGCTCTCTCGAGACTATTGAGAAAACTGTGAACCAGGCCACCGTTGTTTGGCCGAACATGCCTCCAAATGTGCGCCCCATACCGTGGCTTGCGCGGGCTGGATATGTTAAAAAGCCACAAGATTCCAGCACCTACGCGATCTCATGGAGAGCATGATAACCACCGGCAAGCCGAAGCTCACGGGACTCAAGGTTCTCGTCATCGACGACAGCAAGACCATCCGCCGGACCGCCGAGACCCTCCTGACCAAGGAAGGGTGCGAGGTGTTTACGGCAGTCGACGGTTTTGATGCTTTGTCGAAGATAGCCGATCATCAGCCGGACATCGTTTTTGTGGACATCATGATGCCCCGCTTGGACGGCTACCAGACCTGCTCACTCATCAAGCACAACAAGGTATTCAAGCAAATTCCGGTAATCATGTTGTCGAGCAAGGACGGATTGTTCGATCGGGCCCGCGGTCGCATAGTGGGCTCGGAGCATTACCTCACCAAGCCTTTCACCAAGGACGAACTGCTGGGCGCGATCGAAGCTCACGTCGGTAAATGACGGAGAATGCAAGCATGGCATTGATTCTTATCGTTGACGACTCCCCCACTGAAGTCTTCGTGATGCAGAAGGCTCTGGAGAAACATGGCTTCAAGACCGCCGCCGCGGAGAATGGGGCCGAGGGCGTGCGCAAGGCCAAGGAGATGAAACCGGATCTGATTTTCATGGACATCGTCATGCCGGGGGTAAACGGCTATCAAGCCACGCGCATGCTGATCAATGATCCTGAAACCAGCCTGATCCCCATCATCATGGTGACTACCAAGGGGCAAGAGACGGACCGGGTATGGGGATTGCGGCAGGGTGCTGTGGACTATCTGGTCAAGCCCGTGTCCGCCCAGGCATTGGTCGAGAAAGCGCAGGCCGCATTGGCCGTATGACAAACACGACGAGCGGATCCGACAACAGCTTGCGCGCGTTGCGTGATCGGCCGTTCGAATTGCTGAAGGAATTGGAGAAGCGCAGTCGTACGGTGGCCGCCGCAAGCGTCACTGAAACCGATGCCGGGCAGGAGTGGGTGGGCGTCGCATTCCGAATGGGCGGAGAAACCTTCCTGGTGGCGCGCGAGGAGACTCGCGAAGTGCTGGGCTATCCTGCGATGGTGACCCGCATCCCGGGTGCCAAGAGCTGGGTCAAGGGCCTGGCGAACGTCCGCGGCGCGCTGATGCCGATGCTCGATCTGCGGCAATTCCTCGGCAGCGGGGCAACCGCCTCCGGGCGCAATACGCGCATCGTCGTGGTCAATCATCGGGATGTGCCGGCCGGGCTCATGGTCGATGAAGTGCTGGGGTTTCGGCGCTTTGCGGAGTCCGAGTTCAATGCGGAGGCGCCGCCCACCGTGATCCGTTGCGATAGTTATCTGGCCGGCGCCTTCCGCCGCGGAGGCGAGGTGTGGCCCGTGTTGAGTTTGAAGACGCTGGTGGAAAGCCAGAGCTTCTTGCAAGCGGCGAGCTAAGGTTTTTTGTGAAAGCCAATACACGCAACGAACCGACGCCGAATCTCAACCTGTTGCCGCTGCTGGCGATTGCCGTGGTGCTGTGTCTGGTCGCGGCAGCGGCGCTGACGTTGTTGACGCGTACCGCAGCGCCGCTCGCCGCACCCTCGGACGAACTGGCGCTGGTGGTGCAGCGCATGCCGTTCGAAGCGCAAAACGCGTTGCGCGGTGAGGCCAGCGCCTTCGACGGACTCATGAAGAGCCAGGCCAGGCTGAAGAGCCTGCGTGCCAACGTGGCAGGGGCCGGCGATGCGGAGTCCTGGGACAAATTGAACGAGGGTGCGACCGCCGTGGACCAGGCGCGACCTGCGGTGGAGGCCATTCAGGGCGCCACCCAACAGGTGCGGGAACTGGCACCGAAGCTGTTATCGGAGCTCGGCGACCTGGGCAGTTCGGTCGGTGCCCAAAAGCTCGAGGGCATGAGCCGTTATCTCGAGCGCTTCGAACTGACGGTGCAGCGCATTCAACAGGACCTGAATGGTCTGGGCTCGGGCGTCAGCGATGCGGGCCCCGCGGCTCAGCGCCTGGCCGACAGCTTGGAATTCTTGAATCAGGTGATTCGCGGTTTATCGGGCGAAGAATCCGGCATCGCCATTCAAAAGATCACGGGCGCGGATCCGGAGGCCAAACTCAAGCTGGTGGTGCAGCGCAGTCAGCAGTACAACGCCGCCGTGCGCAAGGCCATCGGCGCGGCGGATTCCCTGTCCAAGGCGCAGTCGGCCGCGCGCAGCTTGCCGGCCATCGCCACCACACTCGCGGCCGCGCTGAGCGCCGCCGCGCCAAAAACGGAAACGGGCGGCGGCGTCAACTACAAGGCCGCCATACTGGGCGTGCTGGCGCTCGCTGCCGGATTGCTGGGGGCCCTGGCTTGGGTCTATTCGAAAACTGCCAATGTGCGGCGTACCAATGAATTGCGTGTGCGGGAGAACGAGCGCAATCAAGAAGCCATCATGCGCCTGCTGGATGAATTGTCCAGTCTGGCCGACGGCGATCTGACCGTGCAGGCGACCGTCACCGAAGACATCACCGGCGCCATCGCCGACTCGATCAACTACGCCATCGAGGCATTGCGCGAGTTGGTCACCACCATCAACGACAGCGCCATACAGCTCGAGGGCGCGACCAAGCAGACCCAGGGTGCAGCCGCGCACATGGCCAAGGCCAGCAGCGCGCAGTCGCGGCAGATCAGCGCCGCCAGCGAGTCCATGGCGGACATGGCTGCTTCGATCGAAGAAGTATCCGGGAATGCGGAGCGCTGCTCGGATGTGGCGCGTCATTCGGTCGATGTCGCCCACAAGGGCGGCGATGCGGTGCGCCGTACCATCGACGGCATGAACGCCATCCGCGAGACCATTCAAGAGACCAGCAAGCGCATCAAACGTCTCGGGGAAAGCTCGCAGGAAATCGGCAACATCGTCGAACTCATCAATGACATCGCGGAACAGACCAACATCCTGGCGCTGAACGCCTCGATACAGGCCTCGATGGCGGGCGAGGCGGGCCGCGGCTTCGCAGTGGTGGCGGACGAAGTGCAAAGATTGGCGGAACGTGCGGCGAATGCCACCAAGCAAATCGAGGTGTTGGTGCGCACCATTCAGACGGATACCAATGAGGCTGTGGTCTCTATGGAGCGCAGCACCACCGACGTCGTTGGCGGCGCGCTGCTGGCTGAAAACGCCGGTGCGGCGCTCGAGGAAATCGAGCAGGTGTCGAACCAAATAGCCAGCTTGGTGCAGAACATATCGGCGAGCGCGCGCCAACAGGCGGTCGCTTCCGGGAATATCTCCAAGAACATGCAGGTGGTGCGCGAGATCTCCTCGCAGACCGCCGAAGGGTCCACGGCGACTTCGACGTCGATTTCGAAGCTGGCAGCATTGTCGGCGCAGTTGCGAAAATCGGTATCCGGATTCCGATTGCCGGATTATGGCGGCGGCACCATCACGGTGGGTGCTTCCTCCTCATCCACGCGGCTGCCGCAGGTCCCCGAACCGGTGATCACGGTCAAAGCGGGAAGCGGCGCGGCGGAGCCGCAATCGCCCGGCAAAATACGCAAGGCCAGCGGCATCGGCGCATAAGCCAACGACGTTTCCGCCATGACCGACATTAGCTCCCAAACCCTGCACATCGTCGCCAAGGAACTGACCGTTACCTTGAACGATGCGCGCGCCTCGTTGGAAGGCTATGCGGAACGATCCGACCAGCGGGTTCAATTGGAGAAGTGCGCAGACCAATTGCACTCGGCGCACGGCGTGCTGCGCCTGGTCGAAGTGTACGGAGCGGCGCTGCTGGCGGAAGAGATGGAGCACGTCACGCGCTACTTGCTCAGTTCCGGCAATGATCAAAAACGCCAGATAGACGGGCTCGACGCGCTGATGCGCGCCATGGTGCAACTGCCCACCTACCTGGAACGCGTGCTGTCCGGTGGCCGCGACATGGCATTGGTGTTGCTGCCGTTGCTCAACGATCTGCGGTCGGTGCGCGGCAGCCCCCTGTTGTCGGAAGGCACGCTGCTGCTCCTGAATCTGAAGTCGGACGCACCGGCGCAGCCGCAGGGGCAGAGCGAAGATCAAACCATCAGCGTGTCGCAGTGGGCGCGGCGCCTGCGGCCCCGATTCCAGCTGGGACTGCTGGGCTACATCCGCGGCGAGCGCCAGGTTCAAAATCTCGAAATCCTGGCAAAGGTGGCTGAAAAACTCGAGCAGGTGGCGACCACCCAGCCGGTGTTTCAATTGTGGTGGGTGGTTGGCGCGATTCTCGAGGCCGTGCGCGCCAATGGCTTGGAGGGCAGCGCCACGCTGAAGCGGTTGCTGGGTCAGGCGGACCGCCAGATCAGGGCGCTCTACGAGCTGGGCGAGGCGCGCTACTGCGAAGACCCGCCGATCGATTTGCTCAACAACCTGCTGTACTACGTCGCGCGCGCGTCCACCAGCGGCGGGCGCATCGGCGCGGTGCGCGCCTCCTTCAAGCTCTCCGAATTGTTGCCGGTCGATGATTCCATCGAACAGGAGCGCGAAAGCCTCTCCGCGCCCAGCGTCAAGCTGATGCGTACCGTCGCGGCGGCCATCAAAGAGGATTTGTCCAAGGTCAAAGACGTCCTCGATATTTTCGTGCGCCGCGGCGGCGGCATGAGCGAGGAGTTGGTGCCGCAGTTGGAGTTGCTGAAGAAAATCAGCGACACCCTTGGCGTGCTGGGTCTTGGCGAGCTGCGTCAGCGGGTGCAGGAAGAAATCCAGTCCCTGTCGGAAATCGTCACGGACGGCAAGGCACCCCCGGAGGAAGCGCTGGTGCGGGTCGCCGGCGTGCTGCTGTCGGTGGAAGACAGTCTCGATGAACAGCTGGTGCGTCTGATTCTGCCGGCCTCCGCCGAGTCCGGCGGCGAAGCGCCCGCCGAGACCGACTTTGAATTCCGCCAGGTCAGCGAAGCGGTGCTGCGCGAGTGCATCGTGAATTTGGCGCGCATCAAGGAAGCGGTTTCCATGGCGGTGCAGAAGCCTGCCGACTTCTCGCCGCAGGGCTTGGACAATGTGCCGCAGCTGCTGCGCGGCATCACCGCCGGATTGCTGATGCTCGGCAAGGGCCGCGCGGTCGAAATCATGGATGCCATCGGCGCACAGGTTCGCAAGCTGATCGAACCGAATGCGCCTGCGCCCGACTCGATCCGGCTGGAACGCGTGGCCGACGCCATCGTCAGCATCGAGTACTACATGGAGACGTTGCAAAACGGCCGTACCGATCCCTGGTACATGCTGGACAACGCCGAAATGTGCCTCAAGAC
This sequence comes from uncultured Steroidobacteraceae bacterium, assembly GCA_964657945.1. Taxonomy (GTDB): domain Bacteria; phylum Pseudomonadota; class Gammaproteobacteria; order Steroidobacterales; family Steroidobacteraceae; genus Bog-1198. Next base: position 707 of record CAZZWM010000100.1, on the reverse strand, counting down.
CATCGAGGACGACACGCTGGCGCGCGTGCCGAACCTGAACATCTCGAGCAGCGAGGCGGCGAAAACCGTGCGATTGGACCCGGCGGCAACTGTCGCGCTGGAACGCGCCCAGCGCACGCATGCCGCGACCAATCCTTTGATTTCGCTTGCGGTGCCGGAAGCCGTCGACCCGCAATTCGTCGAACTTTTCATCGAGGAGGCGAAGGAGGAAATCGTCTCGATTCAGAACAACTTTCCTCTGTGGGATCAAAATCCCATGGATTTCGAATCGTTGGCATCGCTGCGTCGCAGCTTCCACACGCTGAAGGGCAGTGGACGCATGGTCAACGCGCGCTCGATCGCCGAATTCGCCTGGTCGATCGAAAGCCTGTTGAATCGCATCATAGACAAGACGCTGTCGCGCACACCGGGAATGATGGTGGTGCTGCGCAACTCGGTCGCGGCGCTGCCGCAGCTGGTCGAGCAACTGGAAACCGGCCGGCAAAGCTCCGTTCCCGTGGAAGCGTTGATGGCGCGGGCGTTTGCATACGCCGATGGCCGGGATCCGGAACAGGCCAAGGCACACGTGGCTCCCGAAGATCGCACCGGTTCCGACGCCAATAGCGCCACCGCCAGTTGGGCCGGAGAATCCGCAGTCAACACCGCGCAGATTGCCACTGTGGTCGCACCGCAGCCGAGCGCTCCGGCTTCGCCGGGGCCCGTCACGT
>CAZZWM010000099.1:0-15580 GCA_964657945.1 uncultured Steroidobacteraceae bacterium | reverse complement strand
GGCTGCGCCACCAGGATGACGAAGCTGTCTGCCACCAACGGTGCGTGCGGGTTTGGCTGCTCCGCTGTGGCGGGCGGGGTGGGGCCGAATTGCGCGGCCGCCAGATAGATCTTGTGGGTGACCGGATCGAGCGTCATGGTGCGTGCGCTGACCTGCGTGGTCACGGTGGCCGTCACGCGGTACTCGTCGGGAGTGTCTTGATGAATCACGGTCAAGGTGCCGTCGATTCCGTTCGAGCTGAACACCAATCCCAAGTCGGGATCGTAGGCCACGCCGTCAGGGCCGCGGCCGATCACTGCGCGCGCGATGGGTTTTCCCGTTACGGAGTCGGTCACGGCAAGCACTTGGTTGGCGCAGACCGAAAAGAGCCGATGATTGCCGACATCCATTGCCAGCCCGGTGGGATTTGCGCAGCCGGTGAGCGGCCATCTATTTTTCACAGTAAGCGATTTGGTATCGATCAACGCCAGCTTGCCCGGTGCCAGATCGACATTCACATAGACGTTGCCGAGTTCATCGGTGACCATGAATTCAGGCGGCCCAGGCAGCGCGATGGTCGCGATGACTTGCAACGTACCCGCGTCAATGGCCGTCACGTTGGCGCTCTCGCGGTTGGCAGTGAGAATGACGTTGCGCTGCGGCTCGTAAACGATGGCGTCGGGAACCGCGCCGGAGACGGGAATCTCCTGAATGACACGCAGACTGTCCAATTCAAATACTGAAACGCTGTTTGCCTTGCCGTTGCTGGTGAAGCCGCGGTTCAAGGCGGGCGCGAAAGCGATCCCATGCACACCCGCGGTACGCGGAATGGTTGCGGCCAGCCGGCCGCTCACGGTTTCAATGACGTCGACCCGATCTTGTCGGCTGATGAACAGGCGGGCGCCGCTGCTCTCCAGTGCCAGGTAGTCCCAGGAGCCATTGCCGCCCAATTGCCAGCTGTGCGCGACGGTGTAGTCGGCGGCCGGGATTGGTGAACTGTTCGCCCAGACCCAGGTAGCCGCGCAGCACGAAACGCAGAGTATCAGCGGCCAAAGGCTGCGAATCATCGTCCATCCTTCCACGGGCGGGCGGCCAGTTTACGCGCAAAGGCGAATTTCATGAGCAGTCCGAACAAAGTGTAATTTCTACACATTTTAGCGGGAATTCGAGCGATTTTTGTCGATGTCTGCTAGAAACTAAGCAGGCCCGATCCGATCTATTCCCCTATGAAAACCATCGCCACGCGCTCATGGGCCGCTTCGACCACGCTTTGCTGCCTGATCGCTTGTTCACATAACAACTCCACCGGCGCGACATCCGCTCCTGCTGCCACTCCCCAGCGCGGCGACCTCGTGTCGGCGCCGACGAAGGTACAGTCTTATTCGCCCAGCGATCTGCTGGCGCTGGTGGGCGGTAACGACCTGGGAAAAGTGCTGTTGCAGCTCACGGTCAGTCCGATTTGCACCATCGACGTTTTCCACATCGAGTATCAGACCGTGGATCCCGCCGGCAATCTGACCCCGGCTTCGGGTGCCCTCATGGTTCCGAGCGGTTCCGCCGGCTGCCAAGGAGGCCGTCCGTTATTGCTCTATGCCCATGGCACCACGCCAGACCGCAACTACAACTTCGCCAACTTTGCGGCCGCCGACAGCGGCGAAGCATTGGTGGTGGCGGTTGAATTCGCCGCGCAAGGCTACATCGTCGTGGCACCGAACTATGTGGGCTACGACACCTCTACGCTTGCCTACCACCCATATCTGAATGCGGATCAGCAATCCAAAGACATGATCGATGCCTTGACGGCTGCGCGCACGGCGTTGCCGAGTCTGGGTGAAGTGTCGAGCGACGGCGGCAAGCTGTTCGTCAGCGGTTATTCCCAGGGCGGCTATGTGGCCATGGCCACCCATCGGGCCATGCAGGCTGCCGGCATGCTGGTTACGGCTGCGGCACCGATGTCCGGACCTTACGCCCTGTCCGCTGTCAGCGATGCCGTGTTCGAAGGTCAGGTGAACTTGAGCGCCGTGGAGAACACCACGCTGTTGGCCACCAGCTACCAACACTCCTATGGCAACTTGTACGTCGATGCCACCGACGTGTTCGAATCTCCGTACGCGGCAACCATCGACGAGCTCTTGCCGAGCACGACCACTGAGACCGAGCTTGAAGCCCAGGGAAAACTCCCGTCCGCCGAGTTCAGCTCCACGCCCCCTGATGCATCGCTTGCGGATATCACTCCTGCCACGGCACCGGCAAATCTCGCAAGCGTATTTGCCCAAGGGTTCGGTACGCCATTCCTGATCAGCAACGCTTACCGCCTGAGCTACGTGCAGGATGCCATGGCCAATCCCGATGGCGGCCTGGCGGGGACCGATGGACTGCCGCCGGGCGCACCGGCCAACCCCTTTCGCCAAGATCTGAAGTTGAACGATCTGCGCACCTGGGTGCCGACGGCGCCGGTGCTGTTGTGCGGCGGCAGTTCCGATCCTACCTCGTTCTTCTTCAGCACGACCTTCATGCAAAACTACTGGACCAATAATGGCGGCGGTGCGGTTTTCTCCGTGTTGGATGTCGATTCGGCCGCCACCGCCAATGACCCCTACGCCGATGAGAAGACCGGATTTGCCGCAGCGGAGGCTTTGGTGCGCGCGGCCGCCATTGTCGGCGGCGCAAGCGATGGCGGGGACGCGGCGGTCTTTGCGGAATATCACGCGACGCTGGTGCCGCCGTTCTGCATCACAGCGGTAAAATCATTCTTCGACGCGCATTGAGCGCGGATTCGGCCAGGGCAGCTCCAGATTGTCTATGAGCCGGGTGTTCCCTAAACGTGCAGCGGCCACGATGACCAGGGGCGCACCCAACAGCGGCTCGCCCAGCGTGTCCTGACGCCGGATCGAAACGTAATCCGGCTTCCAGCCATGCGCAGCCAACTCCTGGCTGGCGGTCCGTTCGAGATTGCCCATGTCTTCCTGGCCCAGCCGGATGGCCGCCGCGATCGCCTGCAACGTCGCATGCAAACGCAGGGCTTCCTGGCGTTGCTCGCGCGTCAAATAGACATTGCGCGATGACATGGCTAGGCCCTCCTCCTCGCGAACCGTCTCGGCGGCGAGAATATCGATGGGCAGTGCCATCTGCCGCACCATGTTTTTCACGATCAGCAGTTGCTGATAATCCTTCTTGCCGAATACCGCGCAAGCGGGTTGCACGATACTGAAAAGCTTCGAGACCACGGTGCACACGCCGGTGAAGAAGCCGGGTCGCGCGGCGCCTTCCAAGATGTCGGCAAGCTCGGAAGGCGGAACGACTTTGTAGGTCTGCGGCTGCGGATACATCTCGCGCTCGGACGGCGCGAATAGAATGTCGCAGCCGGCTTTCTCCAACAGCGGGCAATCCTGCTGCAGCGTGCGCGGATACTGGTCGAAGTCCTCGTGCGGCGCGAACTGCAGGCGATTCACGAATATGCTGGCCACCACCGGAAGATCGGCGGCGCGCGCCAGCCGGATCAATGACAGGTGTCCTGCGTGGAGGCTGCCCATGGTGGGCACGAACGCCGGTCGCTTTCCTGAGGCCAACGCGGCACGCAGCTCGGCAATGGTGTGAACGATCTTCATCGCCGAGCCTCAGTAACCGTGCAACTTTTCATCCGGAAAGCGGCCGGCCTTCACCTCTGAGACGTAGAGGCGCACGGCGGCGTCGATGTTCAACCCGTGCTCGGTGAAGTTTCTGACGAACCGCGGCTGCTTGCCGCGCGTGATGCCGAGGGCATCGTACAAAACCAACACCTGACCGCTGCAGCCCGCCCCTGCGCCGATGCCGATCACCGGAATGGGGAGCGATGCGGTCAAGTCCTGCGCTACCGCCGATGGCATGAGTTCCAGCACCAGCATGGCGGCACCTGCATCCGCGAGCTCGAGTGCATGTTGCCTCAGCACATTCGCGGCGATCTCGTCCCGGCCTTGAATCCGATATCCCCCCAGAGCGTGCACCGATTGCGGGGTGAATCCGAGATGAGCGCACACCGGGATTCCGCGCTCCACCAGAGCCCGCACGATGGGCACCGTCCAGCCGCCGCCTTCGACCTTGACCATGTGAGCGCCGCTCTGAATCAACTGGCTCGCGTTTCGTACGGCCTGCTCCAACGACTCGTGATAGGAGCCGAACGGCATGTCGCCGATGATCCAGGCGGTTCGGTTGCCCCGCGCGACGCAGCGGGTGTGGTATTCCATTTCCAGCATGCACACGGGCAAGGTCGTTGGATGACCCTGGACCACCATGCCCAGAGAATCGCCCACCAGCAGCACGTCGACACCAGCCTCGTCGAGGATGCTCGCGAACCCGGCGTCGTAGCAGGTGAGCATGGCAATTTTCTCGCCGCCACGCGACATATCGTGGAGGCGGCGCAGAGTCAGCGGCTTGCGTGCATGAGGGACGATATCGGTCATGGCGTTGGTGTCGGAAAAGTCAGCCATTCTAGCATGCTGCACGCTGGTCCGATTCTGCCCAGGTTTGTGATATCACTGCGCCGGCGCATCGTGCATGTGGTCGAGCAGATGACTGTTCGGCGTGATGTGACCCACTGAACAGAATACGAACACCAGCACCAGCACGCAGTGATCATTGATGTGTACGATGGGAAGCAGCGTGGCCTTGTCGATCTCGATGCGCGGGTGGGCCCACACCATGCCGGGCTCCATGGGCACCATATGGTTGTCCCTGACCCACTTCAGTTGCGCGTCCGACAATCCGCCCAGATTGCGGTAGTCGCCTGCGTGTTGCGCATTGACGATGCTGTTTTGCGCCGCGAGCTCGATCTCCCGCTGCCAATCCACATCGCGAGCGGCTTCGTTCGGGGGCGGCATGTTCTGCGGAGTTGTCGCCTCGAGCGAGACGGCCGGCGGCTGCGGTGGCTTGCGCTCATGCGCCTTGGAATTCAACGGTTTTTCGGTGGCAGCCTTCGACACCGGCGGCTGTTCGCGACTGTGCAACGACAGGAAAACCAGAGGTTCCACGGCGGCGTGCGTTGGCGTCTGAAATTGATGCGTGGCTCGCAGCAAAAGCAGCACCAGCGCGCCGTGCAAGACCACGACGGCGAGGAAAATCAGCCGCCTTGAATTCCGTTTGCCGCCCGCACCCAAAACGGCACTCCCTGCGTCTGCGCCCAATGAGCAAGACAGCTTCGTGGTGGGACGAGTTCCCCAGCAATGCCATGGGTCGATTACTTGACGGTTGCTGCGGCAACCTTGCATACGGCTTCGTCTTGAGAGCCAGTGCCGCCTGAGCAGCCGATGGCGCCGATGAGCTTGCCGTTCTCGATCAAGGGAAAGCCGCCGCGCGATGCGATCATGCCATCCAAAGATAGCGTGTAGTAGTTCTGCTTTAGCTGAATGCCGTCTTCGAACACACGCGTTTCGCGGCGATAGATGGCGGCACTTCGCGCCTTGTGCTGCGAGACCTGAATGGACGCCAACTGCGCGCCATCCATGCGGCGAAACGCCACCAGATTCGCGCCCGAATCGACCACTGCAATGTTGAATTTCCAGTGGTGCTTGTCTGCTTCCGCAACCACTGCATTGATGAGTGCTTCGGCCCGTTCCGCCGGGATGGGCGCGCCGTAGGGAATGTCGAACGGCATGGTGTCCGGAATGGCGTCCAATGGGTTGGCGGACGGGGTCGCAGCCGGCGATTCAGCCAAGCCCGGAAGGGTGGCGCCAACGCCGGTGAGCGCGACGGCTAGAGAAAGGTTTTTGAACCGCATCGAAGTTCTCCTGTTATTTTGAATTGAAAAGCGTCCCGCAGCCTAAGCGGCCTTGTGATCAGTCCGGTCCGCGAACGCGCCATCAGAAAGGCGGCTCCGGTATCATCCGGCAATGCAGCGAGATTATCTGGGGAATCCGGTCACCGGCAACAACCATGCAACGCTGGATGTGCTGGATGATTTCATCGAAGGGTTCCTTGCCTATGAAACCCGCGCCGAGCGCATCCTCGAGGCCGCGCTGGCGGATCCCGGTTCCTGCCTGGCCAATGCCTATTCCGGGATGTTGTGGATGCTGTTGGAAGCGCGCGCGGCGCCGCTACACGCAGCGAAGTACCTCGAGGCCGCAGAGCAATCGGCGTCTTCGGCCACCCGGCGTGAGCAGCTCAATGTCGCGGTGCTGCGAGCCTGGGTGGCGGATGATCTGCCGCTGACGCTGCGCCTGTGCGACGCGGTGTCCGACGAGTTCCCCCGCGACCTCGTCATCGTCAAGATCCATCAGTACCTCGAATTCAACCGCGGCAATGCGGCTGCGATGCTCAAGGCCGCGTTGAAAGTGTTGAAAGCGAACGCCGGGATTCCCTACGTGCACGGCATGGCGGCTTTCGGCTACGAGCAATGCCATCTGCTCGAAGACGCCGAAGCCGCGGCGCGGCGCGCCCTCGGGCTCAGAAGCAAGGAACCCTGGGCCCAGCACGCCCTCGCGCATGTGCTGTTGACGCGTGGACAGATCGACGAGGGCGCGCAATTTCTGCAGGAGGTGCGCGGCAGCTGGACGAATTTGAATTCCTTCATGCTGACCCACTTGTGGTGGCATTCGGCGCTTTTTTATATTAGCCAGGGCCGCGATGCCGACGCGCTGCAGGCATTCGACCGGCATTGCTGGGGAGTGGCGAAGACCTATTCCCAGGACCAGGTGGGCGCCGTTTCGTTGCTGGCGCGATTGGAACTCGCGGGCATCGATGTGGGCGCGCGATGGGAGGATGTGGCCGACTTTCTGCAACCGCGCGCCTCCGACACGGTGCAGCCCTTTCTGACCTTGCAGTATTTGTATGGCCTGGCGCGCGCCGGCCGGCCCGAAGGCGAACAGCTGCTGCAGGCAGTCCGTGAATTCGCGGCAGCCGCTCCGAGTCACAGTCGTGCCACGTGGGCCGAAGTGGCAGTTCCCGCTGCCGAAGGTTTGTACGCGTATGCCAGATCCGATTATAAAGCCGCCTGGAAGAAACTGACCGTTGCCATCCCTGGGCTCGCTGCGGTGGGCGGCAGCCACGCGCAGCGGGATCTCTTCGAGCAAATCTTCGTCGACGCTGCGATGAAGAGCGGCAGGCTCGTGGAAGCGCAGCAGATGCTGGAATTGCGGCGCAAGGCCGATCCGCAGGGCGTGCCGGTCAACAGGGCCCTGGCGTCCGTCTACGCCCAGCTCGGATTGACCGATCAGGAGTCGCGGGCGAGGGCTCGCGCGGCTGCCACGCGCAGCAAACATGCGCATGGTTGAAGCGGGCCCGGCTCGCCGCCCGCACATCCGGCTGGCGGCGATGGGCTTTTGGCTGTTGCTGTTGGCGGCGCTGCATGAGCAGCCCGTGATGGCTGCGGGTCATATCGTGATCGCAACTCAGCTCGAACCACCGGTCCTCGACCCAACCCTCAGTCCCTCGACGGCCATCTCGGAGATTCTTTACGACAATGTGTACGAGGGGCTGGTGCAATTCGGTGCCGACGGCGTCGTGCTGCCGAAGCTGGCGTCGTCTTGGGAGATCTCGCAGGACGGACTGGTCTATACATTCCATCTGGTCGCCAACGCACGTTTTCACGATGGCACGCCCTTCGACAGCGGTGTCGCCAAATTTTCGCTGGACCGCATCGCCGGGCCGGGATCGGTGCATCCGCAAAAGGCCCGGTACGCCGCCATCCGCAGCGTAGATGCCATGGATCCCTCGACCTTGCGCATATCCCTATCGCGCCGCGCCGGAGGTTTGCTGCAATCACTGGCCTTCGGTTCGGCGGTCATGTTCTCGCCGCAGTCGGTCGCCAACAATGCCGCGCATCCCATCGGCACCGGGCCGTTCCGATTTCTGCGCTGGCGGCGCGGCGATTCCGTCACGCTGGAGCGCAACCCGGACTTTCGCGGTGAGCCGGCGGCTCTGGATCAGGTGACGTTCAAATTCATCGCCGATCCGACCGCGGCATACGCCGCGCTGATGGCGGGCGATGTCGACGCCTTTGCCAATTATCCGGCGCCGGAGAGCTTCGCGCAATTCGCCGCGGATCCGCGCTTCAAGACGCTGACCGGAACCACGGAAATGGAAACCATCCTGTCGCTGAACGAACGCGTCGCTCCATTGAACAATTTGCTGGTGCGGCGCGCGATTTCTCACGGTCTGGATCGCGCAGCCATCATCGATGGCGCCATGTTCGGTTACGGGATTCCAATCGGCAGCCATTTCCCGCCGGGCAATCCGGCCTATGTCGATCTGACGGGCCAGTACCCACACGATGTTGCAAGAGCCAGGGCGCTGTTGGTGGAAGCGGGCTATCCCGAGGGATTCTCGATGACGTTGAAATTGCCGCCTCCAAGTTATGCGCGCCGCGCCGGTGAGATCGTGGCGGCGCAGCTGGCCCAAATCGGGATTCATTTGCAAATCGAGAATCTGGAGTGGGCCCAGTGGCTCGATCAGGTTTATACCCGGCATGACTTCGATATGAGCATCGTTGGGCACGCGGAACCGCTGGACTACGACATCTACGCGCGCGACAACTACTATTTCGGGTACTCGAGTCCTGAGTTCAAGACGCTCATTGCCGAGCTCGACGACAGCGTCGATCCGCAACGCAGGCGCGTGCTGTTGCAGCAGATCCAGCACAAGCTGGCCGACGATGCCGTCAACGGATTTCTGTTTCAATATCCGCGTTTGGACGTCTGGAGTGCGCACATCCAGGGCATTGCCTTCGACAATACCCTGGGCGTTGTGGATGTGAGCCGCGCAAGAACCGATCGCGCCGGTGCCTCCTCTTCCCATCCCGGAGCTGCGCCAGTCATCTTTCGTTGGTTGAGTTATGGCTGCATCGCGGCGGCCGCGTGGATGCTGGCCATTGCCGGCCGCCGCTTCGGCAGCGTTTATCTGGTGCGCCGCTTAGGCATTCTCGCCGCCACCCTGTTGGCCGCAACCGCGGTCGTGTTCATCATTCTGCAGATCGTGCCCGGTGATCCGGTGCGCTACATGATGGGCATGGAATCCGATCCCGGGAATGTGGCGGCGTTGCGCCATCAACTCGGACTGGACGCGACTCGCTGGCATCGGTACCTGTCCTGGATCACCGGCATGCTGCGCGGTGATTTTGGCATCAGCTATACCTATCGGGTGCCGGTGGGTCCGCTGGTGGCGGAAAGATTGCAGGTATCGGTGCCTTTGGCATTGTATGCGTTGTTGATCTCGACGCTGGCCGCCGTTCCCCTGGGACTGATTGCGGCTGCATATGCCGGAAAGCGCTCTGACATGGTTTTGAGCGCCATGGCGCACCTCGGGCTGGCCATCCCCAATTTCTGGCTGGGTTTGCTGCTGGTGCTTTTGTTCGCGGTGCAATGGCATTGGGTGTCCGCGGGAGGCTTTCCCGGCTGGGACGCCGGATTTTGGGCCGCCGTCAAAGCGCTCACGCTGCCGGCGATCGCGCTCGCAACGCCGCAGGCGGCAATCCTGACCCGCGTGCTTCGCGGCGCGCTCATCGACACGTTTCGAGAGGATTACATTCGTACCGCCCGCGCCAAGGGGGCGTCCGAGTGGCGCGTGTTGATGCGCCATTCGCTGCCCAATGCCATGGTGCCGGTACTGACCATTCTCGGCATGCAGTTGTCGGTGCTGTTGGCGGGAGGCGTGATCATCGAAAATGTGTTCTTCCTCCCTGGGCTCGGCCGACTGGTGTTTCAGTCCATCGTGCAGCGCGACTTGATCGTCGTGCAGAGCGTCGTGGCATTGCTGGTTCTGGCGGTGGTCTGCATCAGCTTTCTGGTGGAGCTTTCCTATGTGCTGCTCGATCCACGTCTGAGCGAGGAGACTCGCGCTTGAGGCTTTCACCGCGCAACGGCAGCTTGATCGCCGGCATCGGCATTACGGCCCTGTTCATCGGCATCGCCATTTTGTCGATGGCGTGGACGCCGTACGATCCCAACAGCTTGTCGATCGTCGACAAGCTGTTGGCACCCAGTGCCCGCCATTGGCTGGGTACGGATCAACTGGGCCGCGACGTGTTGTCACTGGTCATGGCCGGGGCCAAGAACTCGGTCGGCGTCGCCTTGCTGTCCGTGTTGATCGGCGGATGCATTGGAGTCCCGATCGGCTTGGTGGCCGCCGCACGCCGCGGCGTCGTCGACCAAATCTTGATGCGCGCCAACGACGTGGTTTTTGCGTTCCCTGCGTTGCTGCTGGCCATTTTGATCACGGCGGTTTTCGGTCCCGGTGCGGTGAATGCCATCCTTGCGATTGGATTTTTCAATGTGCCGGTGTTCGCGCGGGTGACACGAGGCGGGGCACTGCAGGTATGGACTCGCGATTACACCTTGGCGGCACGGGTCGCGGGCAAAGGCTGGCTGCGCATCTCCATGGAACATGTGCTTCCGAACCTGATCGGTTTGCTGGCGATTCAGGCCGCCATTCAGTTTTCGCTGGGCGTGATCGCCGAAGCAGGGCTCTCCTACGTCGGGCTGGGCGCGCAACCTCCGACACCCAGCTGGGGCCGGATGTTGAATGAGGCCCAAACGCTGACGGCATTGGCGCCGCTGCTGGCGGTGGTCCCTGGAGTGGCGGTCATGGTGTTCGTGCTGGGGCTGAATCAACTGGCGGAAGGGTTGCGTCGCTGGGCGGAGCCGCGCTCTTGACCCTCGCACTGCTGGAGATCGAGTCCTTGGCGGTGTCGATCCACGGGCGGCCCATCTTGTACGATATTTCCCTCAAAGTGGCCGCCGGCGAGATTCTCGGCTTGGTCGGTGCGTCAGGGTCGGGCAAATCCATGACGGGGCTGGCCGTCATGGGATTGTTGCCGGAAGGCGCGGCGATCCAGGGCCGAGTGATTTTGAACGGCGAGTCTTTGACGGAGAAAGGCGCGCGGGCCATGCAACGGCTGCGCGGCGGGTCCTTAGGGATGGTGTTTCAGGAACCCATGACGGCATTGAATCCGTTGATGCGCATCGGCGATCAGGTTGCGGAGGTCTTGCGAATTCACACATCGCTTCCGCGGCGAGCAGCGAATCGCGCGGCTGGCGATGTCTTGACTCAGGTGGGACTCTACGCCGAGCAAGGCATTGCGCAGCGGCTACCTTATGAATTGTCCGGAGGTCAGCGGCAGCGTGTGGCCATCGCCATGGCCGTGGCGAATTCGCCGGCTCTGCTCATTGCTGACGAGCCCACCACGGCTTTGGACGTCATCACCCAAGCGCAGGTGCTGGAGTTGCTGCGGACCTTGGTGCGGACGCGGCACCTGGGGCTGTTGTTCATATCGCACGACCTGGCGGTCATTTCGCAGCTCGCAGACCGCGTGGTCGTCATCCAGCAGGGACGCATCGTCGATCAAGGTCCGACGCGGGATGTGCTGCGAGATTCGCAGGTGCCGTACACCCGGGCGCTGCGTCGGGCTTCAAGCCTGCGTCGGAAGCGAGCCCCACTCGTGGCAGGAGCCGCCGTGATTTTGCAGGTGACCGACGTGGTGCGCGAATATCGGAGGCCGCGGCGAACATGGGCTCGCGAAGCGCCTGCTTTACGCGCTGTGGATGGTGCCAGCTTGGTCGTGGGGGCCGGCGAGACGGTCGGGCTGGTCGGTGAATCGGGATCCGGAAAATCCAGCCTGCTCCGGGTGATTCTCGGTCTCGATCGTCCGCAACGGGGTCAGGTGACATTCACAGGCGCAGAGCGCCGGCGGGCCATTCAAGCGGTGTTTCAAGACCCCTACGGCAGCTTCGACCCCCGTTGGCGAGTGGAACAACTGATTGCCGAACCGCTCTATTCCATGGCGCCGCCGCCAAGTGCTGCGGAGTCGCGACGCCGTGTTGCGGCAGTCCTCGAACGGGTAGGCTTGGGTGCCGACGACGCGAAGCGCTATCCGCACGAATTTTCGGGCGGTCAACGGCAGCGCATCGCCATCGCTCGTGCGTTGGTTGCCGAGCCCGAGGTGATTGCCTTCGACGAGGCAGTATCCGCGCTCGATGTGCTGATCCGTGATCAGATTCTGGATCTGTTGGCGGAACTTGCCTCGCATCTCGGGATCGGATTCTTGTTCGTGTCCCACGATTTACACGTGATTCGCGCCATCGCCGACCGCATTTATGTGATGCAAACGGGCCGCATCGTCGAACAAGGCCTGACCGAGAACGTGTTTCGTTCGCCGCAACATGCGTATACGCGCGCGCTGATTGCCGCGACCCCCGTATTGCCGGAAGCGGAACCGTAGCGCTCCAAATCGTAATGCTCGCCGGGAGCCGTAACTAATAAAAGAGCGTCTAAAAGCGGGTGGTTATAGCTACCCTGGGGGGCTAGCGTGGGGTAGTTGTAGCCACCCAAAAATAGAGGACGCGCATGAAAATCCCCTCCCCCAGGCTTATGGCATTGGACCAATTCGACCGCCACGTTCCGCATCTGCAGTTGGCCGCGGCGGCTCTGCGCGACCAAATGCCGCGAGGTGGATGGGTACGAGGTATCCGCAGCCTCTTGCAGATGTCGATGAAGGACCTCGCTGTTCGCATCAACTACAGCCAATCGGCAAGCGTGAAGCAACTCGAACGAAACGAGCGCTTGGGGACAATCAAGCTGCAAACTTTGGTCAGGGCTGCAGATGCGCTGAATGCCGACTTCGTATACGCCATTGTCCCGCGAACACCCTTGCGAGCATTCGTGGCGGCGCGCGCACGTGAGTTGCTGAAGGAGCGGCTTGGATCGCGTTTCGATTCCACGGCACAGTGGCAGCTCGACATGCTCACGGGATCAATCGAGAGAAGACTCAAGAAGCTATGGGATTAATTGGGAATTACTGATGAAGTTGCTCTTGTGAAATTGCTTGGGTGAAATTGCCGGCGTAAACCGCTCTTGCGATTGCGCGCGTCAAGCAGTCCGCGGCTGCGGACCCGATGGTGTTGGTGCCGGACTGCAAGCGGCCGATGGCAAGCAGGCGGGATTCATCGGGTGCGGGCTCGCTGAGGTCCATGGCTTTCGATGGCGGCCCGCCGCCGCCGAATTCCTGCTGCAATTCGAATGCCCATGCCCAATAGGTTCTGCCATCCGGCATCAACGCCGAGCCGACTGAATTCAGCGCCACCAATGCGCCTACCTTCAATCCGTCGCCGAGATGCAGCGATGTCGAGCCGATGCCGCCGTTCAGCAATCCGGCACGGGCGCCGCGGCCGGCTCCGACGGCTCCCAGGGCAAAATCGATGCCGGCTGCCTGTGCGGCCCGGATCCCAAGCGTGCGATAGGGCGGATCGACTCCCCAGTTCTTGTCGCCTAGGCTCGCCAAGTCGTACAACACGGCTGCGGGCACGATGGGAATCGCGCGACGCATCTGCAGGCCGATGCCTTGCGCAGACAACAGTGCGGTGACACCGTCGGCGGCGGCCAGTCCAAATACCGAACCGCCTGCGAGCACGATGCAGTGTGCCCGGCCCACCAGGTTTTCCGGCGACAGGGCTTCGGTTTCGCGGGTGCCCGGACCGCCTCCTCGTACATCCACCGCGGCGTTGCATCCTTGCACGCACATCACGGTGGTGACGCCGGTGCATACTCTTTCGTCAGTCGCGTGCCCGACGGTCAACCCGCCAATATCGGTGATGAGATTTTTGGGGCCGGGATGCGGCACGAGCGCTAGCGGGGTTGACCCGCAATCACCGCCAACCCTTGCAGAACCAAATCCGGCACCGTTTCGCCGCGCGAGCGCATGGCGCTCGAAATGATCGTGGCGTCGCCACCGGTGATCAGCAATTTCGGAGCCTTGCCGGCATTCTGCTCGATCACTTCGGCGGCGCGATCCGCCATACCGGCAAGCGCAAACACGGCGCCGCGCGACACCGCTGCCGCGGTGTTGTTGGCGAGCACCCCGGCCAATGACGGCGAACTCTGACTCGCGGCCTTTGCAATGTCGCTGGTCTTGTGCATCAGTGCTTCGCGCATCATGTGAATTCCAGGCGCGATGAGGCCGCCGAGATGTTGTCCGTGGGCATCGACGCTGTCGACTTTGACCGCGGTGCCTGCATCGACCACGCACAGCGCCGATTTCACTTTGGTCCAGGCGCCGATCAGGGCCAGCCAGCGATCCGCTCCGAGCAGCGTTGGATCCAGATACCCGTTGGTGAGGCCGTCGAACTGCGCCGTCGCGGTGATCATCTCGGCGTCCACGTTGAAGGCTTTCTTGGTGAGTCGCGACAGATTCCTGGCCATCTCGGGGCCGGCGACGTTGGAAACCAGTACGCGGCTCGGTTTCTGGGTGGATTGGAACAATGTCGCCGACCAGACATCGGGCTTGGCATCGCGGTGCACGACGGCTTGCTGATCCGAGAGTCCGGTGCTGGTGAGCCAAGCCCATTTGAGCCGGGTATTACCGAGATCGATGACCAGAATCATGCGTGCTTCATTTGCCTATTCGTCGCTCGTGGCGAGGCGCGCAAGGATAGCATTCGCTCAACCCGGAGTGCCCGCAATCGGAGCTGCTCCGAGCACGACATGGGATACTTCCTGGGATACCCGCTCGTCGATCTCGGCGGCATTCTTCAGGTGAACGGGATAGCGGATGCGCGCCTCCACGCCGCTCGAGGAGAAGGCCAAGGTCACCTTGGGCTGAGCGTCGCCGCCGGTGCCGGTCGCCGTAGTGCGCTGAATCTCTTTGGTCTGACGCAGAATCTCTTCTTGCGAATCGCTCAGCGCGGCGGTCACCGCGTCGAGCAGATTCTGTTTAATTCGTGGGTAATCGCCGCCTGCCGGCAGGTTCAAGGTTAGGTCATGCCAGGTAAAGTTCACTCCGGGAATCTGTTTGAACAGGCCGCTGGCAACCTGGAACACAATGGAGTTGGCAAAGGCGACCACACGGCCCGTCGGTCCGGATTGACCCTTGCTGCCCAACTCCATGAGGTGCAATCGCACCAGACCGAGTTCAATGACCTCACCGGTTACATCGCCGATTTGCACGCGGTCGCCGACCCGTATCCCGTACTTTCCGATCAGGAAGAAGTAACCGACGATGGAAACCAGTACGCTTTGCATGGCGACGGCGAGACCCGCGGTGATCAATCCCGCGAAGGTCACCACCGAGCCGAGTTCGCTGGCGAAGGCGAAGCCGACGATGGCAACCACCACGGTCCACAGCGCGATCCTTCTCAGCAGCAAGAGTTGGTAGCGCCGACGCGCGTCGCGGACGTAGCGCGTCACGCCGCGCCTCAAGAGCTCTGCTGCGAGAAACACCACAGCGAGCAGCGTCAACACGATTCCCAGACGTACTCCCAACGCGCTGAGCGCTTCGTGATATTGCCTGGTGATTATGTCGCGCCAGTTGTCGAGGTTGTGGCGGTATTGCGTCAGCAGCACGCCGACCTTGCCGATGGGGATGAGCAGGCCGGAGGTCTCCTTGAATTGATCGGTGAGCGCATCGAGTTGCTCGCGCGTCTCAGTCAAGGTGCCGGCATCGGCGCTGTCGGCCGCAGCGGCCAGCGTATCGCCCTGGGCAGACATGGCCTTGAGCTTGTCGACCAGCGGCGTGCGCAGCTGGGCGAAGGTGTCCTGCAGAGCGGATGTGCGTGCGTCGAGCTGGCGAATGGTGGCGATCTTCTCCGAGAGTTTGAATACATTGGCGGCCAGATCCCAGATGCCGAAGCGGCCGGTGGTACTG